>JAAYSP010000084.1 GCA_012518355.1 candidate division WS1 bacterium
TCATGGTAAAACAGATGCAGGTCCCAGTTGTCAAACGCGCGCGTCATGCGTTCGATGAGCCAGTTCAGCCGGGCAAGTGCCCAGCGATCTACCTCTGCCAACTCCGAGTAGGGCAGAGCATCGGTTTCGGGGTCGAAATCTTGCAGGTTCTGCAGCATAAATCGGCAGGTGAACCGTATCTTGCGGTAAGCGTCTGCCACCTGCTCGTGGATATCAGTTGAGGCGTACATCTTCTGCCGGAAATCCGCGTATGTGAACCACATTCGCAGCACGTCAGCACCATACTTCTCGTAGATCTCCTGCGGGCTGATGATATTGCCTTTGCTCTTGGACATCTTCTGCCCGGTCTCATCTATGAAGAAGGCGTGTCCGACGACCATCTTGAAGGGTGCGGGCAGCCCCATAGCTACTGCTACCCACAGTGATGTCTGGAACCAGCACTGATACTGATCGTCGCCCTCGAGATACAGGTCTGCAGGATAGCCCAGTTCAGGGTCTGCCTCGAGCACACAGTAGTGGCTGGCTCCGGAGTCGAACCAAACCGACATGATGTCAGGCTCTTTTGTGAAGCTGGTGCTGCCGCATTTGCAGGCAATATCCTGTGGCAACAGCTCCTGCGCAGTGCGCTCATACCATACGTCCGCACCGTGTTCGGCCACAAGCTCCGCAACTCCGAGCATGATCTGCTTGTCTATCAGGGCTTCTTCGCAGTCCTGGCAGTAGAACACCGGGATCGGCACACCCCAGGTTCGCTGGCGGGATATGCACCAGTCGGGTCGGTTCTCCACCATGCCTGCAATTCGCTTCTCTCCCCATGCCGGCATCCAGCTTGCTTTGCCAATCTCGGTCAGAGCGGCCTCACGAAGCTGGTCTATGTTGATGAACCATTGCCGTGTTGCGCGCCAGATGACCGGCTTGTGGCACCGCCAGCAGTGAGGATACTCGTGCTCCATTGTGGTCTCGGCCAGCAGCGCCTCTTTCTGCTTCAGCAGCGCTATCACCGCCGCGTTGTTTTGGTCGCACACCATGCCCTCGAGGTCGGGGCCGGCTTCAGCGGTGAACTTGCCCATGTCATCGAGCGGGCTGATTACGGGCAGGTCGCACCTGATTGCAGTGGCATAGTCCTCCGGGCCGTGGCCGGGAGCAGTGTGCACGCAGCCGGTACCGGTCTCCAGGTCCACATAGTCGGCCAGCACCACAGGGGAGTGGCGGCCGTACAGCGGATGGACAGTTAGCATGCCCTCGAGTTCCTTACCGCTGCGGCGAGCCAGTACTCGCCCCTCGTCAAGCGAGCATGCTGCGAGTGTCGAAGCCATCAGCTCTTCGGCCATGACCAGATGACGTCCATCGATCTCGAGCAGTACATAGGTGGCGTCAGCGTTGAGAGCTATGGCGGTGTTGCCGGGTATCGTCCATGGTGTGGTGGTCCAGATTACCACGTCAGCCCGGGCATCGGCTGGCAGTTCGGCAAACCATCGGCCCGGTTCGACGATAGAGAAGGTCACATAGATCGCCGGAGAGACCTTAGTGTCATACTCAATTTCATCTTCGGCCAGGGCTGTTTCGCAGTGGTAGCACCAGTATACCGGCCGCAGGCTGCGGGTCAGAAGGCCTCGGTCAGCTATCTCAGCGAACGCCTGGATCTGACGTGCCTGATATTGCGGGCTAAGCGTCAGATACGGATTGTCCCAGTCTCCACGGACACCAAGTCGCTTGAACTGTTCGCGTTGAGTGTCCACGTATTTCAAGGCCAATTCGCGGCACTTGTTGCGCCACTCCAGAACTGACACATCATGGCGGCTTATCCCGTACTCACGGGCCACACTTTGCTCAGTTGGCAGGCCCTGAGTATCCCAGCCGGGCACATACGGGCAGTCGAACCCCCGTAGCGTTTTGTACTTGATGGAGATGTCCTTGAGGATCTTGTTCAGTGCCTGTCCCAGATGGATGTTTCCATTGGCATATGGGGGCCCGTCATGGAGCACAAATTTGGGTGCACCATGGCGATGTTCGCGTACCCGCCGGTAAATGTCCATCTGCTCCCATGAGGCAGCAATCTGCGGCTCACGGCGGGGCAGGTTGCCTTTCAGTGGAAAACTGGTCTTGAGTAGATTTAGAGTATCGCGGTAGTCCATCATCAGACTCCTCAGCCGGCCGAGTGGCCGTATATGCTATCAACAGCACAATGTCTAGTCAAGGTTCCGCAAATGAATGCGAATTGAGCGTCTGGTACCGCATGACCGCCGTCTTGCATGTCGCAGAGGCGCCCTTTTCAGGCAGAAAACCCAGGCCACACCTAGCTTCCAGGCTACACCTAGCTACCCTAGGTCGCACTCAACTGGCGCGGACTTGCAGGCGCTTCCCAGCGAGCTCACTTGCAGCCCTACTTGCAAAAAGCAAACAATCCGCCTCTATGCAGAGACGGATTGACACCATCCGCGGTACCACTCTGGTTCTCCGGTGGAGACTCGCCGGCTGCTTTCCGGACCATCTCCTCAGGAGCTACTTGACGGGGCACGGGCACGAAGCCGATGCCCTTCCCGTGTAACGGCGGAAAACCCGGCCAGACCTACTACGCATCCCGACGGATCCATCAGGGATGTAGTTTCAGTCCGCAGCTCAGGGGTGATTTTCGCCGGTCGGTATTCACCGCATCTCAGCAGCGCGGCTCTCTGTGGAATACACAACTCCGGCTACTCGTCCCCATCATCGCTTTTGCCATATTTGCAGCGGCTTGAAGATACCACAAATCCGAGCCGGTTACAACCCCATGGCCGTTCTATCAGCGTTCTGGGCGAGCTATGGTCAGATAGTCTCCAGATGTGGCTTCCCATCATCGCTTTCGCCTACCGCGGGCAAAAAGCAGCACTCCGAGCAGCAGAACTGTGCCGACAAAAAGAAGGATGTTGGGACCCGGGCGACCGGGCAAATCGAATTCGACTGTGCCATACCAAATCAGGCCGGAACCCAGTGCGCATACGGCTATCAGGGCTACGATCCAGGTGAAAATCCATTGAAACAGGATGGTAGCGCGCTGCCAGTCAAAGCCTACAGCATCACGCTCGGCGACATCTATGCTGTCGTCTACTCTGCTGGCGAAATGGCTTGCCAGGTCCTCGAGGACCCGGTCTAGTTCGCCCTCGAGCTCTCCCTGACGAATCATGCTGATGAAAAACGGAGAGAAGCAGTTGGGGTATCGGCTGAAGGCAGTAGCCAGGCTGCGCCCCATCTCGATATCATCACGCACCCTGTCAATTATCTCCCGCAACAGTGGGCTCTCGGATTGCTCACGCAAGGCGGCGAAGATGTCCAGGATGTTGATCTGGGCGTGCATGAGACTGGCAAACTGGCGACAAAATGCCGCCAGTTCGGTGTTAGTAATCCCTGGCTCCTTAGTAGTCACGGGGCATCCCTCCTGCCGGAGCAGTCAACCTCAGTACCGCAAGGAGTCTCAGGCACCGGCAAAGAATCCTATATGGCAAAAAGACGGCCATATGACGCAATAGTACGTGCGATTAGGGCCGTAGATTATGCGACATGTTGAGTATATCAAAGCTAATTCGACCAAGTCAACGAAACACGTGGGGCTGTGGACAGCACATTGAGGCTCGTGACTGTCTGCTATGGTATCATAGTCGGACACCTGTCGGGATGACATGAGCACAGGAGTGCATCGCATATGATGAATCACGGCGACGAACGGCTTGCTAGGGCGCTGCTGGCCCTGGGGATTATCAGCGAAGTGGAGGTCGAGCAGGCGCGCCAACAGCAACAGGCCGAGGGCAAGAATCTGGTACAGATACTGCTCACCAGCGGCCTGGTCTCGGCACACGATATTGCCCGAGCTACCGAGGCTATGGCCGATGCTGAAGCGGATCTTCCTGCCCCTGAGCCATTGCCTGTCAACGAGACATCGACAACTTCGGGGCCAGGTGCAGGATTGCCTGCTGACACACGACGTGCTCATCGCGACAAGGCTTCACTGGACTCTTACGAGGTAGATCCGGCGGCGCTCCAGGACGTGCCGCGCGCGGTTGCTCAGCGATATCGGCTTTTGCCGCTTCAAGTCAGCCAGGATCGCATCCTGGTCGCTATGGCCGATGCCACCGACGTATTCGCCATGGACGAAGTGCGCAGTCGCACTGGCAAACGCGTCGAGCCAGTTGAGGTGGATCGCGACGAATTGGCCCGCGCCATTGAGCAGTACTACTCCAGCCACGCCCGTTCGAAAATGAAGCTGGCTGATACCCGAGACCTGGCTGCAAGCGTAAAAGACGCAGCCGGCTCGGGGATGGACGAGACGCTTACGGGAATGCTTGACCATGCGCCCGTGGTGCGAGTAGTGCAGGAAATCGTGAAGGACGCGGTGCGTGAGGGTGCATCAGACATACACATCGAACCGCGTGGCGAACAGGTGATAGTGCGCTATCGGCGAGATGGGCAGTTGGCGGTCGTAACGCGGCTGCCCCACGACATGCACCGTTTTGTCCTGTCGCGCATCAAGGTCATGGCGGGCGAAGACATAGCAGAGACTCGCAAGCCTCAAGATGGACGCTTTGCCACCATGGTGGATGAGCGCCCAATTGACCTGCGGGTGTCCACACTGCCCACCTTTTGGGGCGAGAAAGCTGTATTGCGTATCCTGGACAAGAGCAGGACTCTAGTCTCGCTAAATCAACTGGGATTCCGACCAGATACGCAAAAGGAATTCGAGCAGCTAATCAACAAACATCAGGGGATGCTGCTTGTTACGGGGCCGACCGGCTCAGGGAAAACTACTACTCTGTACGCCTCTTTGCATCAGCTCAACGATGATACCAAGAACATCACCACCGTAGAGGATCCCATCGAGTACGAAGTGGAAGGCCTCAATCAGGTGCAGGTGCTGGAGGCAGTCGACTTGACTTTTGCCACAGCTCTGCGCCATGTGCTCAGACAGGACCCGGATGTCATACTGATCGGTGAGGTTCGCGACCATGACACGGCCCAGATGGCCTTCCGCGCTTCACTGACCGGCCACCTGGTACTCAGCACTCTGCACACCAACGATGCTCCTTCAGCAGCCACCCGCTTGATTGACATCGGGATTCCGCCTTACATCGTAGCTTCTTCGCTCATCGGGGTCCTAGCCCAGCGGCTGGTGAGACGACTGTGCAGACGTTGTCGTGAAGCATGTGAACCCACGCCGATGGAGTTGGAGAGCCTTCAGCTCAGTGCGGAACAGGCGGGCAGGGTGCAGTTCCATCGTGCGCGAGGCTGCCAGCATTGCCGAAATACGGGATACTCAGGCCGAATAGCGCTGTATGAGCTGTTGACGATGACGCCAGAGATCAGGTCTGCCATCACTGGCGGTGCGGATGCCTCCGTCTTGCGGCAGATCAGCATCAAGGCGGGGATGAAGACACTCAAGTACGATGGCCTGGCGAAAATCCACAGTGGTATCACCAGCGCACATGAGGTGGCAGGGGTCATGTTCGCCGGAGATGAGGACTTCTAGGCAAAAACAGTGTGATAACTTGGTATGCCCGGACACTTACAGTGCCGACTATGAGAGCATTTCCAGGCGATCCAGGGCCTCATCGGAGATTTCGAAGTTAGCGTAGACCTGCTGCACATCGTCGTGTTCGTTCAGCTCGTCCAGCAGCTTGATGACTTTTGGTGCGTCCTCGTCAGATACCGCTGTGGTTGTCGTCGGAAGCATTGTAACCTCAGCGCGTTCGGTTGGTATTTCGGCGCTGCGGACTGCCTCATACACAGCACTGAACTGCTTGGGGGCAGTGTGCACTTCGATGGTGTTTTCTTCTTCGTCTTCGACTACGTCTTCCGCGCCTGCCTCTACGACGAGCATGAACAGCTCATCGAAATCAGTGCTGTCGCGCGGCACCACGATTACTCCCTTACTTTCAAACATCCACTGGACACAGCCGTCGGTACCCAGATTGCCGCCCGCACCCTTGAGCAGGTTGCGGATCTCTGCAACCGTGCGCTGGTTGTTGTCGGTAAGTACGTCTACCATCAGAGCCACGCCAGAGGGGCCATAGCCCTCATAGAGGACCTGTTCGTAACTGACGCCCTCGATATCACCAGTGCCTACCTTGATGGCCCGTTCTATGTTGTCCTTGGGCATCGCAGCTTCTTTAGCCTTCTCTATGTACGTGCGCAGCGTCGGATTCATATCCGGATCGCCGCCACCTTCACGCGCTGCCACGGTAATCATGCGTGACAGCTTGCTGAAAGTGCTAGATCGTTTGGCATCCTGGCGTGTCTTGCGATGGACCCGGTTAGCCCATTTAGAGTGTCCTGCCATACCCTTGTTCCTCCATCTTTCTCAGCCGTTTCACCTTGTATTATAGCGCGTCCACCGCCGACACGCAAACTCGTCGGCGGTGGTTCACGCGGAAACCCACGCTTACTGGCTTTGTAGCCCAGCATCCACGGGGCCAGGTACACGGCCTGTCAGTTTGTCTGTTAACTCACCGCATCTGACAGGCTGCTCCGGCATGGTTAGATCACATCTCAGATTGTGGTCGAGCGGACTACTGCGAGTGCTATGACATGGTAGATATCCTCGGCAGTAGCTCCACGTGACAGGTCCATGCCGACTTTCGCCATCCCTTGCAGAAGCGGTCCGTAGGCGTCTGCGTTGGCCAGTCTCTGCACGAGTTTATATGCGATGTTACCTGAGTTGAGGTCCGGAAATATCAGTACATTCGCGCGGCCCTCTAGTTTGGAGTTGGCACACTTGGCGGCTGCCACTTCGGGCACCAGGGCCGTATCGCCCTGGAGCTCGCCCTCGATTATCAAGTCGGGGCGTTTCTCCTGAGCGATTCTGGTCGCTTCGATGACCTTGTCCACGCTCGGATGTTCGGCACTGCCCATGGTGGAGAACGACAGCATCGCCACTCGCGGCTCGGCGTTCAGATATGTGCGTGCACTATCGGCACTGGAGATCGCGATATCGGCAAGCTGTGCCGCGGTCGGGTCCGGTACGACGCCCGCATCGGCGAAGATGAGTGCGCCGTTGACGCCTATGTGAGTCTGGGGAGTGACCATCACAAAGCAGCTGCTGGCAAGCGATATGTCCGGCGCGGTGCCCACTATCTGAAACAGTGGGCGTAGCACCTGTGGGGTGGAGTAGACGGCACCTGCCACTATGGCATTGGCCCTGTCGGCCTGCAGCAGTAGAGCTGCGCAGTATAGCGGGTCAGCGGCACACTCTTCAGCTTGCTCCATACTGATGCCCTTATGCTTGCGCAACTCGTACAGGAGCGCCGCGTTTTCAGACAGTGTCGGCGCCTCCGCGGGCTGGACAATCTCCATGCCCGCCAGTGATATATCCGTACTTGCTGCCGTCGCCGAGATTTCGTCTGTGTTTCCGACCAGGATAATCTCGGCTACCTGGTCATCGACCGCCCTTCTAGCGGCCTGCAAGGTACGTGGATCAGCGGCCTCGGGAAGTGCTACGACCTGTGTGGCCGCCTTTGCGCGGGCCACGATTGCGTCCATGATTGCCGAATTTGCCATCGTCTCTCTTCTCTCCGTTGCACCCGACTCTTCGGTCAGTGCATGCTGTCGGTGGCACTAATCAAAACCTGTACATATCGTCAAAATCTGTATATATCGAGGGGCGATTCGAAGCTTGCCACCCAGGTGTTTTCGTTTATCTTCTTGCCCAGGTTTTCCCCGCGTTTTTCTGCGTATTCAGGCGTCTGGACTATCATCTTGCCTTCTATAGGCAAATCCATCTTGAACGGCTTGCATAGCTCTACCCGTGAGAGGCACTCGGCAGCGCCCTCACGGAGCATTTCGTGGGCCATTTCGGGGGCGATAAGTATGCCGCACTGGCGACTGAAGCCCTCTTTGACCGCAACCGTGACGATATCGTCGCCCAAAAAGTGATGCGCTTCCTCACATGTGGCCAGGTCACCGGTAACCATGACGACCGGCACATCGAAATGGCCGATGACCAGAGAGCTCTGGACGATTTCTCCGCTCTCGACTCCGTTGTACCAGTATTTGGTTTCCGCCTTGCTGCTCTGTGTATGGTGCATCATGCCTGTCTCAGTGCCGTTCATTGCATGATACCCCAGAAGAATGGCGGCATCGAACGACTCATCAAGTCCTGAAGCAGCGCGGGGCCGCTCGGTGCCAGTGAAATAGTCTGCGTCGGGGTGCATCAGCTCAGGTATGAAATTGCAGCCGCTGGCATGACCGTCGCCGACCAGGATGTAGGAGGCGCCACCTTCGATCAGGCCGTCCACACAGGCACTGATGTCAGCCATCAGGAGTGGGCGTCCCTCAGCTTCATACCTGGCAGGGTCCCGGCCACACTGGGCGAAGGTAGAGATGCCACTGATGCCTTCCATATCTGTCGAAATATACACTCTCATCGCGTGCTTCAGCCTCCATGATGGGCTTTTTGGCCAGCGTCTTCAGGCCCTGCAGTCCAGACGCTGAAACAAAGCTAGGTCCTGCCTATGTTCGCCATAGCTGGCGGTACAACCTCCCTGCTGCGAACCTGTAGGGCTGCCGACCGTCAGACTGCCCTACTGCCCCAGTGCGAAGCGTTGAGAGGCGATCGGCGTTGGTACTCCTGCCGCGATTTGGGCTGACGCAGCTACAGCGAGCAGCTCCACAGCCTGGAGCCGATACCGAAGTATACCCTGCCCTTGATGACTGCGATGCCTGCAGTGATGTTGTCAGTAGGCGTGCCCAGTAGCTCCACATCATATGTACCCGGTTTGATGCGCAAAATGCCCTTGGTCATCACCATGTAGAGGTCACCATCCTCGCCCAGCTCCATACCATTGGCCACGCGGCTACCGTACTGGTTCAAGTTCGCGGTATGGACTGTCTCGCGGCTTTGTGGGTCGAAAACCACGAGCGTCCCGTTATCGGCGAGCGCGTACAGCATCCCGTCCGAGCCTTTGCGCAGGAGCCCAATGGAATTGATGCCCGAAAGCAGTGTGGTGGTGAAAGAAATGGTCCTGGTGTCCCAGTCGAGAAAGAACAGTGCGCCCTCGTTCTCTATGGCCGTAGTGCCGTGTCCGCCCTTCACCGTGGTCACGCACGCGATGTCGCCGTTGTCAAGTGGCGCCATCGCCATGATGGAGTGGTTTGGGATGAGCTGCTCATGTGTCAGCAGAGTGCTCTCCTCGGTTTCCAGGTCGTAGATGCCGATGCCGCCCCCGATGTAACCATACCCCGGTGTGCCCGAGATAAGTATGTGCTTGCCATCCGGATGCGCGCAGGCGCCCCAGGGCACGTTTATGTCCGGGGCATATGCGGCCACCATGCAGGGATTTGGGGCCTGCACCTCGGCGATGGCCTGATCGGCCGTCTCTTGCGTCAGCAAGATTGAACTGATGCCGATCCAGGGGTTGCCGGCTTTGCCTTCGATCGTCTTGACACTGAGTTTGTGAGGCCCGGCTTTCAGTTGCAGCGGTCCGAACACCTGGAAGGGCGCTTGTTCTACTGCCGGTGCGTTGGCTTCGAACGGTTCGCCCAGTGGCTGGCCGTTGAGGAGAAACTGCACTGTGCAGTAGCCTGGTGACATGTAGGGGGCCACTACCAGGGTGTAGCTGCCATCCTCCGGAGCCTCAAGATCGAAGTGGATCTGGCCGCCGTAATTCTCAGCGCGAAACAGTACGATGTTGTACTGCTCAAGCCAGTCTATCTTGCCTTCGTCGCTATGGGCGATTTTTTCCAGTTCGTCTCCCGGCAGTCCGCCCCGTAGGCTTGCCTGGGTAGCAGCCATGTTCCACGGGAGGGTGGTATCGAACACATACAGCTTGCCGCCTCCATAGTGGCCGCCGAAAATGTACTTACCCTGCACGCCATAGCCCTTCACTGCAATGGCACCCGGGTAGTGTTGCAGGCTGTCAGTGACGGGGTCGTAGGACACCCCTCGTGAGGGATGCGCGGAGTTGGCCCACACCCTACCGTCCGGTCCCCCGGTGATGACTCTCAGCACAGAGCCTTCCGATTCGTAGTCGAGCGCGATCTCGCGCGTCTCCCCGCTGGCCGGGTCCTGGATTGATATCTGTTTCCCTTCCATGTCATAGGCGGTGATGCGTCGTCCGTCAGGAAGTGTATCGAAGATGCCGCCCCAACCGATGGCTCCGTCGGCCTCCTTCTGTGCCATCTCTTTTTGCTCGATGACTTCCGCGTTGCCGCCGAACAGCCGGTAGTAGACGGTGCTGCCGGTCAGGTCGGCTTTCCCATAGACCTTCCCGTCTACTCCGCGATGCACGGTACAGGTGCCGACTTTCCGCTGCTGCTCATCCACAATCTGCAGCTTCTCTTTGGTGTCAAGGTTGTAAGCCACTATGTTGCCGCGGGACGTGCCGATGCCACAGTACACCCAACCGGCATCATCCACGGCGAGATGTGACAGGTACTGCTCCCTGTCGTCCATCCGTCCATGGTCGAGCATCTCGCGAGTCTGCGGGTCGAACGAACATAGGCCAGCTCGGTAGACATCGCCCGTCCATATAGTGCCATCCGGAGCCTCGATTATCGTGAGAAATGCTCTGACTTGATTTGAAGGTATGCCCTGGAAGGTCCATTCGCGTGAGGTAGGGTCGAACTCCAGCAGAGTACGCCCCTGCGAAGTATAGAACTTACCGGTCCGGGCCATCACAGAGCCGTACGGAGCGGCGTTAGGCACGCCCTCGGGGCAGTAGATCTGTTCACTCTCGCCGCTGTCTACGTCTGTTACGAGTATCCAGCCGCGAGGGCTGAGGTCAAGACTGCAGGCGATGACCAGGTTTCTGCCGTTGGCGTCCTGGGCCACCACTACTCCACGTCTTTCCGCCAGTGGCACGCCCACTCCATGGTCCACCAGTTCACCGGCGTTTTCGGGGTGTTGAGCGACACAACATGCAGCTATCATGCCCAGTAAGAACGTTGCCGCAGTTCGTGTCATGAGTGTCACGAGAAGTCCTCCTTTTCGCGGTACTACAGCATTTAGCGTTTCAGTGACGTTCAGTAACGCTCGGTGACTTCTGAAGCCGGACATCCTGGCGAGACACCCTGAGTGGACTGTGGATTAAGGCAATGCGGCAGTCATGCGGCTGGGCTTGATGTAGCCAGGAAATCCACCAACCCCTGCAAGATGAAATGCGTGCCGATAGCAGTCACTACGATGCCCATAAGCTTTGACAGTACCAGCGAGCCTCGGCCGCCCAACAGGCTCATCAAGCGGTCAGTGTTGAGCAGTATGAGCCATGAAGCACCCATGGCGAGGCCCACGCTTCCCAGCATGATTATCGCACTTGCGGGGAATGCTTCTCGCTGCACGGCTACCATCAGCGTGACGATGGCCCCGGGCCCGGCCAGCAGCGGGCAAGCCATAGGCACCAGGCCCAGGTTGTCGCTATAGCAGCTGCTGTCATTCAGGAAGCCGAACATCTCGTTAAGCCCCACGATAAGCAGCATCAACCCCCCTGCCACTCGCAGCTCTGCCAGGCCCACGTTGAAAAGCGCAAGCACCCGCATGCCTACGGTGGCAAACACGATGAGTATGAGCACCGCGACTGCTGCACCCATGTTGACCGCCTGGCGGCGCTTTGCTGGCGGCGTGCTGTGCAGCAGGCCGGCGAAAATCGGCAGGCCGCCAAGCGGATCTATGATTACGAACAGGGCTACTGCAGTTTGTGCGGTCTGTAGGGCTACTTCATGGACATCCATCGGTATACGGCCCTCGTCAAGTCAGTGCACATAGAGACGCGAGCAAATGGAGCCGGGAAACAGCTACTGGCCTGTTCGCGGTACCGGCAATCAGCCTGTCCGCTGAGCAACGGATGTCTACAGGCCAGGCACCTGATAGCTCCAGACGTTGGCGTTGCTGGCAAATACTAGCATACCATTTACAAGCGCCCCTCCAGCCGATATGTTGGTCGGCGCATCGGCCAGCTTCTCATGCTCGAAGCTGCCCGGGGTGATCCTGACGATGGCCCTGGACATCATCGCATACAGGTTGCCGTCTGGCCCCCAGTGCAGCGCATGTCGTGGCACTCCGCCGTAGTCAGTCCAGCGCTCACTGTGGACCACTGTACGGGAAGTGGAGTCGAACACGAAGAAGGTAGAGTTGCCTGTCAGGCCGTACACGAGCCCATTTTCGGCCGTCTGTATGCTGACTATTTCCGTCTGGCCGGGCACCGGGACCGTATGGAAGATCAGCTTTTTGGTTGGCCAGTCTATGATGAACAGCTCTGCCTCGGTTGCGGTGCTGTGGCCGCCGCCGGGGGCGCTGATGGAGGTGCCCCCGACCAGGTCACCGTTGGGCAGCGCCTTGAGGGTGATGCAGCTATGGCTGGGCAGGAGGTCGTCCTCGGCGGTCAGCAGCGTCTCTTCACCGGTCTCGAGGTTGTAGATACCGATGCCGCCTCCGGCCAAACCATATGCAGCGAAGCCGGCCATCATCGCGTGCTTACCGTCAGGATGGACAAACGCAGTCCGCGGGCGGGTGATATCAGATTTCCATTGCGCCAGTACTACGGGGTTCGCGCCTTCTTCTGTGTCCGTCAACTGTTCACGCTTTTCCTTGCCCAGCTCAACAGCCACAACCGATGCCCATGGCTCCTGGCCCTCGGTGGGTAGGGTGCGCATGGTCAGCCGGTGTTCGCCTGCAGCTAATTCCATGGGGCCGAATACCAGCAAGTTGGCGACACGGGTTTCATTTGCCGCTGCGTCGTACGGCTCCCCCAATTCCTGTCCATCCAGCAGGAACTGCACAGTGCAGTACCGTTCCGATTGCATGGGCTGAATGTGTAGATAGTACTGGCCGGAATCGGGGGCAGTTAGCGTGAAGGTTCCTTCAGCTCCGAATTTATCGCCACACAGAAACGCGACATCATAACTTGCCAGGTATGAGAAGTGGCCGTCACTGCACTGGCCCTGTTCGACCAGTTCTCTGGCGCGGATTCCGTAGGCTTGTGCGGTTGGATTTGGATTCCACGATTTGGTTGCATCGTAAGCCCACAGACATCCGGCAGCGTACGAGGCCCCTATGACGAGGTTGCCCACCGAAGCAATGGCACACAAATTGCCGCCGCCGATCTGCGGTATGGGGCCCATATCCTCCAGCACACGGCTGTTGGTGTCGAACTTCAGGAAGTGCATAGGATGGTTGGTGGAGCCATAAACCACGCCTTCGGGGCCTTCTCCCAGGCTCGATATGCCTGCACCGCCACTATCATATTCGAACTCTATGCGGCGGGTTTCACCTGTAGCTGGGTTCTCCACCATCAGCCACTTGTCCGGCATCGCATAGGTCGTCAACTTTCTGCCGTCAGGAAAGGTACCTGTAGATTGTCCCCATCCGATGTTGTACACGCCGCGATTGGCGGCAGCCTGGGCGCGCGACTCAAGTGGGGTGGCATTGCCTTCATACAGAACGAAATGCATGCCTGCAGCGGCTCCGTACACCTTCCCGTCTTCTGTGGGCACTACAGATCCGCTGCCGGTAGCGCGCTTGTCTTCCGGGATCAGCAGGCGCTTCTCACCGGTTTCTGGGTTGTAGGCCACGATGTTGCAGCGGGCGGTGCCGATGCCGCAGTAGACCCATCCCGTGTCGTCAACCGCTATTGACTGCAGATACTTCTCCTCGGGATCCATGCGGCCATGGTCGACCAGCTCTCTAGTTGTCGGATCGAAGCTGATGAGGCCGGTCTCATAGACTGAGCCTGCCCACACTTTGCCATCAGGCCCTTCCGTGAAGCCGATGTAGGCACTTCCGATGGGTGAGCCGCGGCCCTGAAAGGTCCACTGAAGAGTGGCGGGATCGAACTCCAGGAATATGGCACCCTGGGTGGTGTAGAACTTGCCATTGCTGTGCATCAGCGAACCGTACGGTGCCGACTGACGCACATCCTCTGGGCACCACACCTGTGTGGTCTGCCCGGTGTCTATGTCGGTCACCAGTAGATAGCTGATTGCACCCAGGTCCAAAGCATTGGCGATTACCAGGGATCTGCCGTCTTCAGTCTGAGTTACTACCACTCCGCGACTTTCAGCGACGTTGGCACCCACGCCGTGGTCTACAAAGCCGTCTTGTGCCACGGCCCAGGTCGGCAGGATGGCCAGTACCATCACGGCAATCATCGCGGTATTCACTATGACATTCATCACAGTACCTCCAAAAGGGAGTAAAATACACTGTACACAAGTGTGCAAAACGTACAATTCATCAGTGGGCGCGCACTCTCCTGCACATCCGCATGATCGCCCGCAAATATCTGTTCTAAGTCGGGCACTGTATCCACATACACACCATATACATGCGCAGGATTGCTCATCCGCGCACTTTCATGGTCTACGAGTATCTTTCGACACTGGACAAACGCCGCCCGACTGCCCGGACCTGTGTGGCGCTGGGAAGAGGTGGTTTGCAGACGAAGGCCACAACTGGTGCGTTCCGGTTTCCGTCAGCTTTCAAGCCATCGAGCTGAGCTGCAACAGCGTTCATGCACGGTACATTTGCCCATATCCCACAGGTCGCTCTTATCTTGCTGTACGGCTGTACGCCGACTGAGAGCGTCCAATCTTCTCACCGATGGGCACGAAAAAAGGCCCCTGCAGTTTCTGCAGCGGCCCGGAAGTGATCTATCATGTGTGGTCTGTCATGTGTTTGGTGCCGAAGGCCGGATTCGAACCGGCACGGGCGCGAGCCCACTGCCTCCTGAGGACAGCGTGTCTGCCAAATTCCACCACTTCGGCACTCGACAGTCCGAGTATTGTAGCCCTTGCGAAGGGCGAATGTCAATCGGCTTTAGGCGCCGGATTTTTTTGAGGATGCCCTACGGGAACAAAGCGCCAAGCCTTATATGGATGATAGCAGTCTTGATCGCAACACCAGGGCATCCTCAACCTACAGCGTGCGGGAGTCCGGGACGACCAGCTAGCCGCCCTTCGCGACTACCCACATATCTCAGTTTAGCACTTCGGCACGGCGAAAGCAAGATGTATGACAGCAATCATCCGGCCTTACGGTCAGGGCACCTGAGCGGAGGAATCGCGTGCTCACATGAGGAATACACCCTCATGTCAACTGTGAGGTGCCTTTCTTGGAACAGATGATTGGTGCAACGCTGTACATGATTGCCTTGATCAACCCCATCAACCAGGTATCCATCCTATCGCTGCTGGCACCGCGCTTTACGGCCAGGCAACTGCGAACGACCTCTATCCGATCTTCCGTCATCGCTTTGCTGATACTACTATCACTGGCGGCTGCCGGACACGTGATACTGAACTTCGTATTTCATGTAGAGGTATACTCCCTACGGATTGCCGGAGGCATCATCCTCTTTGTCATCGGTTACAACGCGCTGTCGCAGGGCGTATTTTTCGAGTCGGCCGAAGTTGAAAAGCTGGCCGACATGTCCATCGTACCACTCGCTTCGCCGATGATAGCGGGGCCTGCTAGTATCACCGCGGCCATTTCGTTTCCGGGCCAGTACGGCCTGCTCAAGGCGTGCATTGCCATAACTATCGCGCTGGGCGTGAACCTGGTGATGATGCTGTTTGCCCGGCGCATAGGCAGTATTTTGTCAAAACACAACCTGATGGGGGCTTTGATCCGGATCACGGGCCTGATAGTCGCCACCATCGCTGTGCAGATGGTATTGTCAGGGCTCAGCGAGTGGTACCAGACGCTGGCTGGGAGCGCAACCTGAGGCTACTCGACAATTCGCCCTTCGTGATTTAGTCGCCACTTGGGACGTTTGCGGAAGGGCTCGCTGAACTTGCCTTCGGTGCGTCCGGTGCGTTCCATGTCGATCATGCAGGCGCGCACGCATCCGTTGGCGCCACAAACGGCGAAATAGCTGGTACTCTGCAGCATGGTTTTGTAGTAGTCCACCACGTTTCCAGTCGGGAACTCGTCCGTTTTGCGCCAGGTGCCACCTGCGACGGTGTAGCACAGCTTGTAGGCTTCTTCCTCCGACATCTCCTGCTCGGTGACGTTCAGGCGCAGCCCCGGGCAATCGCGGCTGAGGAAGGGTGACACTTCCTTGTTCAGGCCGTGATGAGTGAGAGTGCATTTGCCCATATCCACATCGCCCCACTCGTACACTTTGTCTTCGATCTGTATCTGCACGGTTTTGCCTTCTCTGGGCAATGGTATGGCATGTCCGCCGCATTCGCGGGCGCAGGCCATGCAGCGATTACAGATGGAGCCGGGTTCGATGAGCGGGTCGGGCTCGAGTTCGGCATCGGTCAGTATCATGCCCAGCCGCTGCCGGGGGCCGAAGCGTTTGGTCAGGAACACCTTTGACCAGCCCATCTCACCGAGGCCGGCAGCCACCGCGGCTATTCTTATGGCCGGAAACACGTTTGGGCCTACCTGGCCTTCACGCAACGGTTCGCCCGTCGGTTCGGTTTCAGCCACTCCCGGGTAGACGGGTACTGCCTCCCAACGGTGATCCTCGATGAAACACGCCAGGCGGTAGGTGCCGATGGGGCGGAAAAGAGTGTTGAGCCGGTTGTAGCCATAGTAGGTGTAGTTGCTCCAGTGGGTGCCTTCTTCGATGCCGCGATAGACGCCGCGAGGAATCCGACGCATCGTGACTATCACCGACCGGCATTCAGGGAAGATGTTCGCCACATTCATCTGTGGCGGCGCATCCTTGAAGCGCTCGATATTGGCGATGCCTACCCCGTCAAGTCCTGCGGCATAGCCTGCTTCCTTGACTGTTTGCGCAGTAAGCTCAGCCATTATCGCCCCTCCTGACTGCCCGGATTGTGTGCCGACCTGACAGTCACTTTGACCAGTCTGCCCATCTCATCCAGACCCCACGGATCGCGTTTGCGGAAGGGCTGCTCGAAGCTATCGGTTGTCGCATCCCGCAGCTCCAGGGCATTCACGCAACTGCGGTTGCACAGCGCCCCCAATCGGTCAGGTTTGCCTGCGCTGTGATAGCGGTTTGCACATGCACCGTTTTTGCACACTCGGCATTTGTCGTAGTCTATCTTGCCTATGTGCATGGTCTTGCCCGCTATGGTCAATTCGTCGAAGTCGTCGGTAGCTATAGCATCGAGTGGACACGAGTTTGCGCATGCCAGGCAGCGGCGACAGATCGGCTCGGTCCAGATTGGATCCGGCTGCAAAGGCGCGTCAGTGAGGATGATCTGGAGACGTTGCCGTGAGCCGAAACGCGGTGTGAGCAGATGGCCGTTGACACCGATTTCGCCCAGTCCGCAGGCCACAGCTACATGGTCAAAGTCGGGGTAGACATTTGGTGCAGGTGCGCCTTCCCGAACGGGTATGCCCTGAGGATACGCCTCTGCGGGGAAGGGGAACAGAGGTGTGGCCTCCCAGCAGTTGTCTTCGAGAAACTCGACGCATTCGAAGGTCGTCAGTGCCAGGAATTCGTTGTCCAGCCAGTGGTAGCCGAAGGATTGATAAGTGTTGAAGTTGGTCCCCTCTTCGTTGCCCCGCAGGGTACCGCGAGTGATGCGCCTTGCCACGGCCACGACAGCTTTGGCATCAGGGAAGATGGACATGGGACTGCGCTCGGGTGCCCAGTCGGAAAACCGGCTCGGGTCGGCCACACCTATGAGGTCGGCTCCCGCCTGGACAGCGAACGCTTTGAAGTCGGCAGTCAAATCTGACATCATCACACTCTCCTGATATAGTTATGACAATCAGCTTGTAGCTCTACAGTTGTCCTTTTGCTGCGGCACGGATTTCCAGCACTTCAGCGAGCATCTCGCGTATTTTGGGTGCGGCCTGTGCAACGAAAAGCTCGGCCAGATAGCGGCCATGCTCAGGACTGGCCTTCCGCGGATCCTCCCCTCCGATGCCGTACACCTCCATAGGCAATTCGCCCTCAGCAGGCAGTTGTGACAGATCCACAAGGTCGGGCCGGTAGTGCATCAACAGCGAGGTTTCGTTTACTCCGGCGTGGTCGCCACCCTTCACGTCAACCCAACTGGCGGGAAGGTAGTCCTGCCAGGCGACAGCTCGAGCTCTGGCGTGGCAGTCACAGAAGCGCTTCACGACCTCCTGGATGTTCTCCACGTGTTTGCCGCCATAGTGACCCATGAGCACCAGTATGACGCGAAAGCCTTCGTCATAGAGCTGTTCGAGGTGCTGCAGCAGCAGGTAGTAGACCGTTTCGCGCGTGAACTCGAGTGTGTGCCGAAAATCGCGCCACGGTTTCATCGTCTGGTAGCCGCAGTAGACCGGAGGCAGGACAACTCCGCCAATCTCAGCGCACAGATCCAGCGCCATGTGGTAGGCTTTGAGTGTGTCCAACCCGACGGCGGCATGAAGACTGTGCCACTCATGCGCGCCCCAGGGTATGATGGCAAACGGACACTCCTCGATGATGCGGTCGAGCTGCTGTGGGCGACACTCTTCGTATTTCACGCAATCTTCCTTTCTGTTTTGCTTCATATCTGAAGGCAACACGTTTTTGTATGCAAGCGCAGTCGGAGCAAGACCGTAAGACGAACTAACAGGTGGCGTAAATCTTCCGGAACAAGCCCATGAGAAGAGCTGCAAGATGGCTTATATCCTCCGGAACAAACCCGTAAGACGAATTGCGGGGTGCCGCAAATCCTCCTCAGTAGCGTGTCCTGATGGCGCAATTGGTCAACCACAGGAGATTTCTGGGGAAAAGCTACAAGTTAGATCATGCATCGTGTGACAATGCAAAAGCAGTCCGCAAAATGCCTCCGGCTCATGCACCGACTGACCGCATGTGTCAGTGAAATTCTCTGAGCACAAGTCTACATGCCGCCGAAACATACGCGAGCGGCGTGCGATTGCTGTACTTGAGTGACAAGGCAATCTGCTCTATCACGACATCTTACTGTGCCATATTCTTACTTGGCCTCCCCCAAACCTCCATTGCCGCCACCGAATACTTACTCAACTGCTTTGGGGCGGTGGCCATGTCGCTCCTCTGTTGTCTTGCCGCGTTGTCTATCCAGGGCTGTTTGCCCATGATGTTTGTATGCTCAAACATGGTAGGGCAGGGCTATTTTTCGCGCTCCGTCTGGCGGGTTTACTGCTCAGAGTTGACGCTGCTCGCTGTGTGTGTGCCAGCATGTCCAACCGTGCGCAGCCTCAGGAAATGATGAAAAAATGCCGAAATAGTTTTGAACAGACCAACAGATTCGAGCAGAGGTGATTGACGAAATGACACACCGACGATTCTGTATCGCTATCGCACTGGCCCTGTTTCTGGGGTTCACCTGGCTACCGTATGTCAGCGCGGAGCTGAAAATCAGCGGCTACACTCAGGCACGCTTCTATTCGGATGCATTTGCCAAACGCGATGGCGATAGCGACAAGTTCGATATTCGTCGCGCGATGTTGACGTTTACCATGCCTATCAACGACAGCGGCACAGTTGCCCGTCTGCAGGTTGATCTGGGCGAGCTTGATGATTCGGGCGACGGCAGCGTGGAGCTGGCTGCTGCTACTATCACCCACTCGATCAACGACATGTGGACCGCTCGGATCGGTTTTGATGACATAGAGTTCGGCATGGACATCAACTACTCCAGTGCTCGCAGATTTCCTTTTGAGCGCTCTGAGGTAGCGCGCCGACTTCTGCCCGGGGGTGCCGAAACCGCCCTGTATGCCTTCTATCAGAGCAAAACTCCGGGCCGCCCGGAGGTTGCCGTTGGTTACAGCAACGATTTACGGGACTGGGCGGAAAAAAACGACATGACGGGCATGACCGAGCAGCACGCGTGGGTGGGGCGCGTGGAGTGGCCACTTGCAAACAACGGTTGCGCCGGCGTTAGCTACATGAGAGCACACCGCACGGGCGTTGACGACCTGGCAGCAGTCGAGGCGGCGCAGGGCCTCGGGCCTGTGACGAGCATCTTCCGAAACAGCGTATTCGGCCTGCACGCCAGATATGTTGGCATCAACGGACTGAACCTGCAGGCAGAATACTTCACCGGCGACAGCAAGCTCACCGACATCAAGGGATGGTATGGCACACTCGAATACTGTCCTGCGGCCGGCAAGACCACCTGGTTCTACCGTTACGACAAATGTGATATCGGCACAGCTACCGATTATGGCCGACACACGCTTGGCGCCGCGATGGACGTGGCAGACAACTCACGGTTTACGGTGCAGTATGAAGACATAGACAGATATGGGGAGAAGGGCTCAAATTACGGCTTGCAGTGGCAGGTCAGCTACTGACAGGCCGTCAACTGGCAGGTCACCTATCAGCAGGTCGGTTACTAACCTGAGATTACCATAAGTGATTTCAGGTAGAAGACACGCACTGCCGGCTTGATTGACGGAGATGTGTCACACCACTCTGGCTTGTGGAATTTTCGTGGAGGGCTGCATTCCGCCCTCCACGAACTATTTTGCATACTCGGGTTTGAGTGTTACGTACTCGAGTTGAGCGACATTTTTCGGCACTATCTGGAGGATTCGAGGAGTTGATACTGTGGGTGGAGAATATCTACACTTCACTTAGCTATTGTATCGCATAGCCTGCACATGTTTTCTGTGGTATCCGAGATTGTCAGCTCTGCTCTAGCTCACGAGCACAGCGATTGGCGGTCTACAAAACGCACGTTTTTATTGAGCCCTCACCGACCGGCACCGGTCTCTGTGTGTGAGAATCTGTACGCCAGGAGTGATATGCGATGGTGCGTATACGTCGAGCATTCGATGAGCAGTTGCATGCCTTGAACGAGCGGCTGGTTGAGATGGGGGCGTTTGTCGAAGCGATGGTTGACAACTCTATCCGGGCTCTCAAAGAGCAGGATGTAGTGCTTGCACAGGAGGTCATCGCCGCCGACGATACCGTAGACGACATGGATTTGCAGATCGAGCAAAGCTGCATGACTTTGCTTGCCTTGCAGCAGCCCATGGCACGCGACTTACGCACCATCGGCACGATCATGAAGGTCATAGCTGATGTTGAGCGCATCGGTGACTATGCAGTGGATATTGCCCGCACCGCCATAACGCTTGCCGATTCCGAGTTCTTCAAGCCTCTGGTAGATATCCCACGCATGGCTGAGTTGGTCGCTGCCATGCTGCGAAAGGTCATACAGGCGCTGGTCAAGCGTGACCTGGATCTAGTTACCGAAGTTATCGCTGAGGATGACGAAGTGGACAACATGTGGTACTCGCTCCTGGATGAACTGACGGTGATGATGCAAGAGCGCAGCGAAATTGTTCCACAAGCTGTGGCTTTGCTGCTGGTTGCTCGCTATCTGGAGCGAATTGCTGACCATACAGTCAACGTCGCCGAGCGCGTGGCGTATATGGAAACGGGCCAATTGTGCGACCTGGCCCCTAGCCATCGAACGAAGACTGAAAGCGACAGCTGAAGAGGGGAAGGCTAAACGACCTTCGCATTTGGACACCTCATGACTTGCGCATTCGATGGCGATTAGACGATTGCTGCCAGTATGGCTGACGGAGTCTGTAGAGGGCAGGATGTGGTCGGGCTGTGTCCCCGTTCGGTGCCTACCGCAAGGTAAGTCTGTGCGTTGGCTCGCTTATGTTTGAACCCCGCGTGCTTAGCGACGGTCAGTATCGGGCAGGTCTCGATGTGGCCGATAGCGAAGCCGTGCCGAAGCACATAGAAACTGGCCGCACAGGGCCGACAAATTTCTGGAAGGGACCGCACCGAATGCAGCTTTTCATGAGGGCCCTGGTGCGCGCAACAATCGGGCTGGTGATTCTTGCCGCACTGTTCGGCAGCGGCTATGCAGGCGGCTGGTGGTTTTTTGCCTGTGTAGCGCTGGTCACTATAATCGCGTTGTGGGAGTACTACAGCGCACTGCGTGTGAGAGGCATCCGACCAAACGCCAAGTTGGGCGGATTGTGCGTTCTGCTGATACTTTTGATCATCCAGTACAGTGAGAACATGCGTATGGCGTTGCGGCAGGCCGGTGATGTCGCGCTAGGGCTGCAGGATCTCAACGTGATCATAAATGCTCTGCACCTGACATTTCTGGTGCTCCTCTTCTGCGTCGCCGGCACTCTCGTATGTCAGTTCCGTATGCGCTCTGGCGAGTCTCAGGTAGCCAACTCAGCCACCACGGTTTTCGGGGTCGTATATGTGGGGTTACTGTTTTCATTTGTTCTGCGCATGAGATATGTTGACGTACCTGCTCTGACGGATCTGGAGCAGGCCAGCGAGTTTGCACGGCGGCTGGGAGGGCTCACCTTCGTCATAGTACCGGTGTGGATTGCCGACAGTGCGGCCTATCTGGTGGGAAATCTGTGGGGAAGGCGCCAGGTGGCGCCACATATCAGCCCGGGCAAGACGCTCGAGGGCTCTATTGGAGGCCTGATAGGCGCTATAGCCGGGGCACTGGTGATCGGTTCATGGCTGGGGCTGTCGTTGATGCAGTCTGCACTGCTGGGGGCGGCTATGGGGATGGTCGGGCAGCTTGGAGACCTGGGCAAATCGGTGCTCAAGCGCGATCTGGGCATCAAAGATTTCGGTGTCATCTTCGGCCCTCATGGTGGGGTGCTTGACCGCTTCGACGCTATCCTCTTCAGTATGCCGTTAGTCTACTGGTATTTTTGGTTCCTGGTCATGCGCGTTGGCGTGTACTGACGTGGCATGCGCGCGTAAGTGATGCAAAGATACCACCGATAGCGTCCCGAAGGCCAGGCCAACTGAGATGGCGTGCGTGTGCAGGTGATGTGCGCCGGGAGAGAGATTGACCGAGATGGTTTTCTCGCTACTGAAGTGTAGGCGATGGCGTGAGGAGGGCGGATATACGGATACATCGTGCCAGCCTGCCCTGTAGAGCAGTAGGGCGTCGCCATCTTCGAAATCCCCGCAACCTCTGTTCGCCTGGCTCAGCGTTCCACCACCCGCCAGCATCCGCCAGTTCTGGGCTCGGAGCGTTCGGCACATCCGACATAGGGAGGTAGGTAGTTGGTGTGCCCATGTTTGAGGGCTGTGGCTAGAGATGCAGATGCGCAGGAGCTGACTTGGACACAGGGGCGCGACATGACGACCACGACGACCATAGACACGACGAATCGCAAGTCAGATGGGGGAGAGTAGCATTGCCGTCGGGAACGGACTGGACGCACACCTACTTACCACTCTGGCCTAGATGCCAGCATGGTGGGCGGTGAACGCCGTACGACTGTCACCAGTCAACCCCTCTACACTAGACTGGTCATGCGGGCAATAAGCATGGGTCTGGGATAGAACTACCATCTTTGGCGGGTGCCGATATGGTGCGGTGAGTTCTGGTGTCAGTTAGGGATGATTTATGACCCCTACCGCACGAGACGGCAGGGGTCTGATCTTCTAGAAACTAGA
>JAAYSP010000103.1 GCA_012518355.1 candidate division WS1 bacterium
AACAACGTACTGATCAACCTGAAAAACTTCATGGAGGAAGGTCTGGCTGCAGGCAAACTTTCCCAGCAAGTGTTTGACAAGATATCCCACCAGAACGCTCAGCGAGTTCTAAAGCTATAAGCTATAGGCCACTTGTCACACATGTACCGAAGTGAACACAGCAGGAGGCGAGTACAGATGTATATAGACATACATGTACATACCAGACTGAGACCTGGCCCGCCGCGACGTGGTCGTGATGAGAGCTACGCCTCACCCGAGCAGCTCATCGAAATGTATGATGAGGTTGGCATTGAGAAAGCCGTGATCCTCCCTGGCTGCAACCCTGAATGTTCGCACCATGTTCAGGGCGTGGCCGAAGTATTTGAGATTGTTGAGCGGTATCCGGGGCGCTTCATCCCGTTTTGCAACATAGATCCCCGACAGGTGAGCAACTCTTCAGACGCTGATCTGGGCTACCTGATGGAGTACTACAAAGGGCAGGGATGCCTCGGCATCGGGGAAGTATGTGCAAACCTTTACTTCGACGATCCAATGGTCGAAAATCTTTTTCGACACGCCGAGAAAGCCGGCATGATTATCACGTTCCATGTAGCAACTCAAGTGGGCGGTACGTATGGACTGGTTGATGACCTGAACATGCCACGCTTCGAGAAAATGCTGCAGAAATTCCCTGACCTAAAGTTTTTGTGCCACTCTCAGGCGTGGTGGGCTGAGATAAGCGGCGATGTGACTGAGGAGAGCCGGGGCGGATATCCCAAAGGACCTGTAGTCGAGGGCGGTCGAGTAGTGGAATTGATGCGCCGCTATCCCAACCTATATGGTGATCTCTCGGCAGGAAGTGGCCACAATGCGGTCAGTAGGGACCCAGACTTCGGCTATGCGTTCCTCACCGAGTTCCAGGATCGGTTGTGCTTTGGAACAGACGTGTGTGCTCCATCCAACCGCAATGACGTGCTCATCTATTTGAAGAACTTTCTGGAAAAGTCTCTGGCCGACGGCAAGATCTCTCAAGCTGTGTTCGACAAAGTTGCTCGTGAGAACGCAATTACGCTACTGAACTTGTGAGAGGGTGACTGAGATGCTGATAGACATCCATGTGCATACAACACCTCGACGTACTCTCCCCTACCCCGGGAGCGATCAGTGCTTCGCCACCCCGTGGGAACTGATCGAGATGTATGATTTCGCAGGCATCGCCAGGGGTGTGCTGTTGCCATGCACGAATCCGGAAAATGTACACACCATACAATCTAACGAAGAGATACTAGACGTCTGGCAACGCTATCCAGACCGCTTCATCCCGTTCTGCAACATAGACCCCCGCCAGTGCTTCAACACGCCTGATGCCGACCTGGGCTACATGCTGGCATACTACAAGGACCTGGGCTGCCGCGGCATCGGAGAAGTCTGTGCCAATCTACCGTTCGATGACCCGCGAGTGGAGAACCTGTTCGACCATGTCGAAAAGAATGGCCTCCCGTTGACTTTTCACGTAGCCACAAGAGACCATGGCACCTATGGCCTGATAGATGGCCTGGGGCTGCCGCGGTTTGAGCAGCAGATCATCAAGCATCCGAACCTCGTATGGCTCTGCCACTCTCAGGCATGGTGGTCTCACGTAAGTGGTGATGTGACTGAGGACACGTGGGGCGGATACCCGTCCGGGCCGGTGACTGAGGGCGGACGAGTGGTGGAGCTGATGCGCAAGTATCCGAACGTGTGCGGTGACCTATCCGCAGGCAGCGGATACAACGCAGTCAGCCGCGATCCCGAATTCGGCTACTGGTTCCTGACAGAATTCCAGAACCAGTTGTGTTTCGGAACTGATGTCTGTGCGCCCAAGAACCGGGCAAATGTACTGGTAAATCTGCGCAATTTTCTGAACGAAGCAGTAGCTGCTAACAATATATCACAGCAAGTCTACGACAAGGTCACGCATCTGAACGCGCAGCGGATACTGGGCCTGTAAGCCTACTCACCGCGGGCTGTGTGCCGAGACGAACGCGCCACACGTATGCATATATGAAGATATATATGTGAAGAGAGGCTCCCAACTGCGCCAGGGAGCCTCTCTGTGTTGTCTTCTGCCCCATCCATCGCCGCAATTGTGTCAGGTGAGTCTGCCTATCCGATCAGTAACATCTGCAGCGAACCGGTTGATGTAGTCGGAGATGAACTGTACGATATCCAGACTGTCGTCCTGGATCAGTGGAGTGATGTCCATGGCGAAAGCCATGGACTGGGTGACGTTGACATCATGGCTCGCGTGGTAGGTTGCATTAGCCACGCGGCGCCCACGGGTTGCCAGGTCGTACCGTTTGCCACCACAGTTTTGTGAATCGAACACTCCCAGAAGTGCGTTTTCCAGGTTTTCGTGCCCTTCGACATCGAAAGCGACTTTGTCGTCATCCACCATCCAGTCTAAGTCTCGCCAGACCTCACAGGCGTACAGGCTCTGCGGTCGGCTTTCGGCCGGCAAATCGCGAAGTACACTAACTACGCGCAACGCTACACCGACGTGAGTATCGTGTTTGTCTGCGAAGTTATGAGTGTAGATGACCTCTGGATTTGCCGCCTGGATCAGCTTCTTCAGATCGGCCGCAACGTTAGGATTCGATGGATCTTTCACTGCCGAACTGGAGTGGTCAAGTAGCACCTGAGCGGAGTACTCACCAACGTACGCCGCTTTCTTCTGCTCGACACGGCGCACGTCACGCATCTGGTCATCCGTATAGTCGGCATATAGAGCGTCTCGCGGGCTGCCCGCGCCGTTAGTCACGGTGACCCCACAGAACCATTTGTCTTCTTGCCCAAAACACTCGAGAATGCCGTCGTATGCCATGATCTCCAGGTCATCCTGATGGGCACCGATGCCCATGTGCGTCGTACGGGCTAACGCTACAGTCTCTTCAACGCCATCAGGGATGTATAACTCGGCGTCTGCTTCGAAAAAATCCATGCTATCACGACCTATTTTTTGTTCAGTGTCACTCTCTACAGCTCTCTATAATTAGCTATCTCTGTCTCAGGGCAGCTCGGGCAAGCTGGCCGCAGCGATTGACTGGCCCACGCGCCGATTGGCCTCCTCAGGCAGGTGCAAATCGATGCTCTCAGCGAGCTTCGGAAATTCTTTTGCCAGAACTCTTCTGGCTTCTTCGAGTATGATAGGCCCGCCCTGGCCTGAGGTCACGCCCCCCAGTATCAACAGGTGTTTGATGTCGTAAAAGTCAGCATAGTGGGCGATGGTATACCCTAGATAGACGCCAATAGTCTGCATGATGGCATGTGCTCTCTGGTCGTCCTCCTGCTGAAGCTCCTGGACCAACTTGAGGATTTCAGGCTGCCCCATGTCTTTTTCTACGTCGATACCAGCCACGGGGGCAAGTCGTGCCACTGCCTGCAGAGAGAAATACACCACACCACAACCGCTGTCACCAGACCACTCATCAACCGCGGCATCTGGATTGTAGTCCATCGGACAGAATGCCAATTCGTCCAGCCAGCCGGTGATATGGCCGTCGAGGTTCAAGTAGCCACCGGCTTCGGATGAGCCCATCGCTATGCCCAAAACGCCCGTGTCTTCCAGGTCCAGCCCGCCTGCAAGTGCTGTCACTTCCCCGTCGTTGACCAATACCAAAGGAACACCTAGTTCCTTACTTATGTTGACATACATGTCTTTGATGTGGGCCTCAAACAGGTCTTTGGGGATGCCCCGATACAACGATCCAACCAGAGTGCGGTTGTTCACATAAATGCCCGCTGCGCTGCCACCGACCGCGTCAAGGCGAGGCAGGTGTGATGCAGCCGTACGTATGGCGCTCATGACCTCATCATAGTGATACTGCGGATCAGTCTGATTGCTTGGATCCCATCCGACTTCCTCACTGAAAACAACTTTTCCGTCTATAACTGCACTGGCCTTGCGGTTGCTGGCCCCAAGATCAAAGCCTACACGGCAACCGTCAAGATGGCCTCCCAGCGCTTCCGGTACGTCAGATGCCTCGGGAATGTTTGCCAATTCTACTGCCTCTACCGTGAACGGCTGTTCATAGACGTCCGACATAAGGCCGACATCGAAGGCACGAGCACCATCAGGTGCGTAAGCTTTCTTGATTGCAGCAGCAACTTCAGCATCTCCACCGATCGTGATTTTCCAGCCACCACGCTGCCAAAGCAGGAACTTAACAATTCGCTCTGCATATGCTACGTTTGCTGCACCACGCCCCGCCGCAGGTCCGAAAATCTGCGTCTCATATACGCTAATTTTGCCCGATTCACGCTCCAGGGCAATTGCCAGCGGTATGCCTTGCCCACTCGCATCCACTTCAGCACGGAACGCACGATTGGCAAGTACAGCAGGTCGGAAGTCCGGATCCAGCGGTGCCTCGATGCCCGGCGCCACAAGCTTAAGAGCATTTCGCATACTATTTCCCTCTCTTCGTTCACTCATCTTAAGAGTGACGAGACCAGTATTCGCCGCTCATGAAGCGAAGACCTTCACCCCGAGATCACATCCTGCGATAGCGAAAGATCGCAGCTCTCTTCCAACTGTGAAGTCATCTCCAGCATCTCTTCAAAGCGCAACGTCGAATCATCTGTATCCAGACATCTGAAGCAAGCGATTTCTGGACTATGGACCGATTTGTCGGTTGAGTGCCACAACAGCACGGTCACATTCTTGCAGTAGGAGGAAAACGCAGCAATAGCAACGAATATCGTGGCTGTAACAGAGTGCCGAAACAGAATGTCAGTGCTCTGAGAGATGTGTCTCCTTTTGGAGGTATATTTGTGGATAGTCAATTGCTGACCGACGAAATGAAAGCGCTGGCCCTGGAGTTGGGTGCTGACCTGGTTGGCGTTGCCTCTGCAGATCGATATGCACAGGCACCGATCGAGATGTCTCCTGAGGGCCATCTGCCCGGGGCGACCAGTGTTTTGATCGTAGGCATTCACCACCCTGATGCCGCAATTGAGGTGGGCGGAAATGAACACCCACAAGAGCTAGGGCCGTATGATATCCAGGGTGCGATGAACACCAAGCTCGAATGCATATCGTTCCAGCTAGCACGCCAGCTTGAGGATATGGGCCACCGAGTAGTCGCGATCCCTGCTACGAATGTATGGCGCTTTCGTCCCTACAAGGCGGTCAAAGAGAGCTTTGCCCCGGACCTGTCGGACATCCACGCTGGAGCGGCTGCAGGCCTGGGCGAGATCGGCTACAACGGCCTGCTCCTGACGCCTGAGTACGGCCCCCGTCAACGGTTGTGCTGTCTGGTTACCGATGCGCCGCTGGTGGCCGACCCGCTCTACGATGGGCCTCCGCTGTGCGATATGTGCGGTGAATGCATTCGCCACTGCCCAACCGATGCCTACACAAAAGAAACTTCTGGCAAACATGTCATCACTATAGGCGACAAGCAATTTTCTTACTGCAACAAAAACAAGTGGCGATGCGCCTGGGTCGAGCATTTTGGTCTGGACCTCGATTCACCGGTCCCTGACGTGGTGGACGAACAGGCGATACTTGACAGACTGGCTCTCGAAGGACGCAGGGACGGGGCAATCGGTTACTGCCTGCGCTATTGTCTCCCTCCGGAGCTGCGCCTTGAAGACCCCGAGTATTCCACCACTGTGCGCCGACGCAGCCGCTTCATGGACACCCGACCCCTCAGCGAACAGCTCCAGGATCCTCCGCCAACAGTCCCCGACCGTCCGGCTACCGACTGGGTGATCAGTTTCCTGATGAAGAGCGAAGCTGACATGATGGCCACAGTTGACCGTCAGACCTGTCTGGAACGTGGCCTGGATTTGCGTGATGAGCTGCCTGATGGTGAAAGCTTAGTTGTATTTGCATACCATTATCCCCAGATATTGCAGGCATCTGACAGCACAGATGACAATCCACGGCCGGAAGCAGCAGTGGCGACCACTCTTGCCGAATGGTCAGGCTTTGTGCAACTGGATATGTGCCGATACCTGGAAAAACTCGGATACTCGGCTATGCCTGGGCTTCATTTGCCCACTGATAAGATCGCACTCGCCTCCGGACTGATCGAGGGGCTAAGCGATGCGGGACGACCGACCAGTGCTGACTTCGGTGCCCGATTGATTTTCGGTAGTGTCGTGACAAGTGCTCCGCTACGCCCTGAGCAGCGCATTTACTCATCCGCAACTCCGGCTGGCGCGCCGATGGCTGATGATCTCCGCTTCATGCTCGAGCACGAGGCGTTCCAGTTGGGAGCTGATATGTTTGGCGTAGCCAATCCCGATACTGTGTCTGAATTGGCCGACGATTACCGCCGCCAGATAGACGAGACGCAAATGCAGTGGTCTGTTCGTGATGCCGGTGGCATCCACGGCCCAGTTGAGCCTGTCGTCGAGCGCGACGAACAGCGAGGCATACGACAGGTCCACGAAGTGTTGCCTGGTGCGCGTTCCGTCATCGTGCTGGGTTACCACTTCCCGTTTCTGAACCTCGAACGTGCCGCAGAGCCGCCATCTGATGCGGTCGGCCCCTACAGCTATGCGGTCTACCAGACCAATCGGTGGCTACGACACATGGGACTGTCAGTAACCAGGACGCTACATCGACTTGGCTACCGAGCAATCATGACCCAGGACCTGTGTGGGAGCGGCACAGTAGTGGCCAATCCGCGAGGTGCACAGCCTGATGCACTTGCGAACCGATTTGCAGTGGTTGCCGCTGGCTTGGGGCACATCGGGCTGCATGGTGCGGTCATAACGCCCGAGTTCGGTAACACTCAGCGCTTCATCGCTATCGTGACCGATGCCCAATTACCTGCCGATGCACCACTGCTTGAAGACACACCGTGCGTAGACTGTGACGCGCCATGCATTGAGGCCTGTCCGGTAACTGCACTGAGCAAGGAGATGCTGAGCGTGTCATCCGATGGCTTCAGCGCCCAGATGGCCTCCTGGGACAGGCTGCGGTGTGAGTGGGCAAAACGCTACGCTCTGGTGGGAGACGAAGGCGCGCGCTTCTGTGGACAGAGCACCGACGTCGCCCCGCCAGAAGGTGACATATCGCCCGAAAAATTGATGGAAGCATACTCTCAAAAGGACCCCATCCAAAAGCACTACACAAGTATTCTGGAACCATGTCTCAAGGCCTGCCAGATGCGCCTGGCGAACTTGCCCAGATAAGCCAAATGGTATGGGCCAAGTAATCGGAGACAAGCGGTGCGTGGAGTTGGTATGCCGGCAACCATAACGATTGAGCAGGAAGATGAGGGTCTGGCTGTGATCATAATTGACCAGACCCTCCTGCCCAATCAAACGAAACTTCTGCGGTTGCGAGCTGTTGCAGAAGTCTGCGAGGCAATCCGCTCGCTACGGATTCGCGGCGCCCCGGCCATCGGCTGTGCGGCTGCAGCAGGCGTTGCTCTGTGCGCATCGCGTGCAGAAGCACGTACTCAAACGGCGTTCATGGGGCAACTTGAGGATAGCATAGCCCAACTTGCGGCAACTCGTCCGACGGCTGTCAACCTGTTCTGGGCACTGGAACGGATGCGCAAAGCCATAGCTCGCCATGGGCAGTCGTCGCGTGCGCAGCTTGTCAGCGCTCTCACCCTGGAAGCGCGAAAAGTCATCGCCGACGACCTCGCCCGCTGTCATGCTATTGGCCGCTATGGCAGGCAGTTGATCGAGCCCAGCTCAGCGGTCCTCACTCACTGCAACGCAGGCGCGCTGGCTACTGCGGGCTACGGCACAGCTCTCGGAGTAATCCGTGCTGCCCATGAAGCGGGCCGGATCAGACAGGTATGGGTGGATGAAACGCGTCCTCTGCTGCAGGGAGCCAGGCTCACCGCGTGGGAACTCCAGCAGGAGGACATCCCGTGCGTGGTCATCACAGACAGCATGGCCGCATCGGTCATGGCCGACAGGCAGGTGGATGCAGTCATCGTCGGAGCTGACCGAATTGCTGCCAACGGTGATGTGGCCAACAAGATAGGGACTTATGGCCTGGCAATCTTGGCCCGATATCACCGGATACCGTTCTATGTGGCGGCGCCGGTGAACACGATTGATTACCAACTCACTGCGGGTTCTGAGATACCCATCGAGCAGCGGGGACCGGCAGAGATAACACATCTGGCCGAACACGCGACTCATCCGATTGTGCCTATAGGTGTAGCAATCCACAACCCGGCATTTGATGTAACTCCACACTCGCTGGTCTCGGCCATCATCACCGATCGCGGGATTGCGCAGCCTCCGTATGTAGAAACGCTTGCGGCCTATCAGGAGTTGGACTGATTTAGAGCACTGCCGCTAAGCGACAAATTCCTCGCCGCCTCAGTTACCCATGAGACGCGCTCTGGCGGCGTATCCACAATCACCGGGCTGCCGACACTCGCTACAAACGGTGCACCTGCTGCCCGGGCCTGCTCAGCTATCAGAGCATGCACCTTTTCTCGCGAAGCGTCTCTGAGAGCTGTCACGTCCAGGTTGCCCAAAATTGTCTTTGCGGGCCCCACCACGCTGCGTATTTCGGCCAGGTCTATCTTGATGTTCTTTTTCTCCTCCTCGAAAGCCAGTGCGTTTGCAGCGGACTGGGCCAGATACGGCACTCTCCCCTCTATCTGTCCGCAGTAGTAGAAGACTGTCAGAAGCCCGAGGTCAGCCGCATATGCGATCATATCGCGCAGCATCGGCCATGCCAGGCGGGCGAAATCTGCCTCAGAGATGATATCCGCGCTGCTGAAACACTCTTCGATGAACAGGCACGGTACTCCCACTTCGGCGACTGCGCGGATGTACTCCATCCGATTGTGCAGCAGCCGCTCAAGGAGCTTCTCCAACATGGCAGGTTGCTGCTTGACTGCGTGCATTAGCCCCGAAAAGCCCAGGATGCTGTAGGCTCCCCAGAACGGAGCGCCCGTTGTCGTCTTGATGAGATGCCGATCACCCCAGCGCCCCAGACTGCGCTCTATCCAGGTAGCACGCCTGTCCTCAAGCCAGGATTCCCAGGTCTGCAGTGGTACAAGCGCTTCGACATCGGTTACCGTTGACAGGGGCACATCTCGGTCCCAGATGTCTACTGATGAGCTTGTGGTGGCACTATATGGAGCCAGATAGTCAACCGATGTCTTACCATCCGCACTTGTCCAGATGCAGGCATTCCGAGTAAGCGCCACAGTGGAGCCCTCTGCCTGTGAGCGATTGATGCCCCAGCGAGTGCGCATCCAGTCTGGAGGGGCGTGGAAAAGTGCCCAGGTGCGGTCCCATGCCTCTAAGTGAGCGTCGGTCAGAGCATCGAAGCTGAGAGTCAGCCTGGTGCGGTTGGCAGCCATCTCTCGATAGACTTCTACCAACTTGCCGCGCCAGAGGGACTCACAGTAGAGACCCATATACAGTGGCGCTGAAGGGATCAGTGGCGCCTGCCGACCCGCAAGCGTATCGCGCAACATCTGTTTGCCGGTCACACAATTCATAGGATGGTGCCACTCTCCGGAATGCTAAATGCGATTGGTAATCTCAGCTACCAGGGCGACATTTTCCTCGATCATGTTTTCATTGTCGCCGAGATATATCCCGACGTTTACGCAGTCAGTCGGCTTGATGTTAGCGAAGGCGAACTCAAACGCGGTTTGGGGCTCAACTCGCCCTGCGCCAAGCACCTTGTAGCCGATACAGGGTTTCTCTATCTGGCGGATGGCTTCACAAGCTACCGGAGGGTCTTCAGGGCTGAATTTATTGCCTTTTCCATCATGCAGACTTCCGCAATTGTAGAAACATACGACGTGGAAGTCCGCAGCCAACCCCTGTTCATATGCCCATAGGTGAGCTTCAGCGGCATGTCCGGCAATCCCCCCGGGGATACCGTGGTCCTGTATCATCGCGACGTAATCAGCAAGCTTCGAGAGATTGCTATCCGCATAGCATCGGTCCGTGATTCCTCCGTGAATGTACCCGGCCTTCGCATCTGCCGCGACAGCACTTGCGATGCCTCTATCGATGGTAGTCTCGTCGCCATCATAGCCCAGCTGCGCAATCCACTGGATGGCCCCGCCTTCGTTATAGTACTCGCGCAACAGACGATGGATGTGGTTGTCCGAGCGCATCACTGCTGTGTTTATGCCTGCTTCTTCTGCGCGGCGCAAAGCCAATTTGATGTTGGCGATGCTATAGTAGTCCAGCATTTCCTGGTCACGCTCACTGCTCTGATGGCTGAAACCACTGAAGGGATTTCCTCCGATCATCAACCTGGACGCATTTAGCCCGCAGAAATCTACCATCGGTAGCATGGCTCAGCTCCCCTGGCTGCTCGTCTATCCACAATTGGACGCGGATAGTTGCACATGATTGAGATATTTCTTGTAGGTAACGTGTGGTGCAGTACTCAGGTGCGTCTGGGCTCGAACACGCGCTGCCTGGGTCTCGTAGATTTCGTATAGTCCTTGGCATCCGCCAGATGCTCGTCTACTACGTCCTTCACACCCAGCTGTCCCGCACGCCTGTATATCAGGGTCCAAACGCAATCTTTCTCGGGGTCCACTTCACACTTGCCCTGGTTTGTGCCTCCACACGGACCATTCAGTTGCCCCTTGGGACAACGCGTGATCGGGCAGATGCCTCCGTATTGGTCTACGATGCACTCTCCACATGCCGAACACCACTCGTAAAACTGACCTGCACGGAATTTGTTGGCGGAAAACAGTGAGTCCAATCCTGCAATTACAGGGCGGTTTTCCACGACATCGGCGACGGCCTGGATACCCGCACCGCAAGCCAACACTAGGATTGCATCCGCTTTTTCGACGGCCTCCCGGTCATGCCGAAGCAGGCGTTTGACGTCTAACACCTGGCACGTGACTTCAGGCACCACGGTGCCAGTCACAGTTTTGCCGACTTGTTCCAGCCTGTCTTTCATCTCCGCTATTTCGAACTCACCGCCGGTTTGTAGTACTGCCGCGCAGTCGCCGCAGCCGACGATGTAAATGCTATCAGCCTCCGAAAGAGCTTTGAGGATATCCTCAAAATCTTTGGCTTCAGTTGCGATCATTTCGTTGACTCTCCTAACTTTGTCGCTCACTGCTGTGTCCGGTCACCTGACTATCGGACGCGTTGGGTACCGTTTTGTTCTGCGATAGGTTCTTCCTGTGAGACGTCTCACCTGCAAACCACGCACTAAGAACAGACTGTCGATTAGAAGGAAAAGAACGATCGGCGGGCGAAATACTGTTTGCGTCCATCTCAATTTCGCCCTGGAGGCTGAGTTGCTTTGAAAACAGCAAGGATTGGCGCCATCGCACTACTGGTGCTGTTCAGTCGTGTTATAGCAGCATCGACCGAGCTCAGTCTGCTGCAGGAGCTTCCTCCGCCGGATGTGGTAGTCAGCGACACTGGACGCATATTCGTGAAGCACCGACTTGAAATGCAACTCGTGGAGGGCGAGACCGAATTGGCCCTCCGACTTTCAGAAGATAGCATGACGAATGCGGCAGCTCAATTGCACGTGTTATCTCCGCTATCAGGTGTTGAGATTTCAGAAAGCTATAGGCAGCCTGAGATGACTGACAAAGTGTTCTGGAGGCTGTCATCTGCGGTATCACAGCTCGCCATCCTTGAGTTGTGCTACCAATCCACCGATGTGAAAGTGAGCGTAACATACCAGGCCCAGGTCCACCTGACTGAGCACCTGATGGACCTGCAGGCGAAGGTGACCGCACGTTCTGATGGACAGTTGCATGGCCAGAGTCTTCATGTCCTACTGCCCACAGGTGACAGAATTGAAACCAGGCTGGAACCGGGCGCAGAGGTCGCCCAGAAGCTGTTTGCCATTGACGGAATCGCGTGCGAGCTGCGATACGTGTATGACGAGAAGCTCCATGGCAAACAGGCCGTGAGGATGGTGGATTTCGACGTACCTGACCGCGGCCGGCCGTTGCCCGCGGGCCCTGTTACCTTTGTCAGCAGTCATGACGATGCATCAAGTACTCTCGGGACCGCATCCATGCCATACGGGGTGGTAGGCAACAGGATTGAATTACCGATGTGCCCTGCCCCGCAAGTTAGCGTGACCGGTGGCATGGTCACCAGCCGGCAACAGGCGGTAAAGCAAGACACATATCGCCGCCTGGCCCTGTACGATCTGCAGGAGGAGTATGAGTACCGGCTAACAAATCGCGGCGCTGAGCCTCTATACTTGGTCTTCCGACTTCACCAGGATGGGGACTGGGATGTGGAGGACTGTCCACTGGAGTACACGCGAATTGATGCAAGCACGGCCGAGTGGGTCCTGACATTGGTGCCAGGCACGGAAACCGACCTGGTTTTCACTGTCATCAAGAGAAATCTCACCCCGTAGTCCTCACCATCACCAGCGGACACCTGCCAGGGGCTCGGGCGCTTCACAACCGATGCATGTCGGCATGTGTGGGCAACTTGTCCGCAGAGAACCTTCCGGCCCCGGGCCTCATCTGGCGATACCACCGCGTCACTTGCCTTTTGCCTCGTTTGCCTACAGCCCTCGAGAAAAGGTACATGACTTCGCCACGGATAACATTGAGAAGTCACTTAGGAGTGGCTTGCCTACCACCACTGTTGAGAACTCCACCCTAATCATTGCTGCAAATGGCACGATACAGGCAAAACAGAAAGATGGACCGAAACTTGTGACGACACCATCATGCGTCTCGCTTTCGCCGATGGGCCTCGCGAAAGGTGTATGATTTAGCTGAGGGCAATGCTGAAAAACTGCCTGCAGATGACCTGTCTGCCGCTACTGCCGAGAACATCCACCCCAATTATTGCTGCAAATGGCACGATACAGGCAAAACAGAAAGATGAACCGAATCTTGTGGAGCTCCTAGGCCGAAAAGACCATGTTCGGCAGTGATGCGGATTTGCGCGCGCTGGTGTTTCGGTCGAGGGATGTTCGAGGGGCAGGCCTGCGTCAGCGACAATTGAGATGATGTACCGGGACAACGCGGCCCGCCTGTTTAGCCTGGCTTGACGGTTGCCGTGTTGTCCCGGTACTTTATGCGGCCATCATGGATGTCGCTATGGGATGACAGTCATCACCTTCGCGGCAATCTCCGGGCAGTGATAGATGAACCACAGCTCTTCGCGGGTCAGAGGGGCCTGATTGTGCAGATTGGCCAGCTGCACGAGCTTGAGTATCTCACGCTTGTGCTCTTCGTCGCTGAAGCCCAGGTCGAGCTGATTGTACACGTATTCGAGCCCCGAGGCGCCACTGTGCGCACCCGCCGTGATGACTCTGCCGGTGCTTGAGTGGCACAGTTCGCCCCGCCCCAGGCACTCATAGTCATAGAGCTCATAGTTGTGCCGATCCTTGAGTGCTCCATCAGCATGGATGCCGCTTTCGTGAGCGAAGGCGTTGGCACCTACGCCAGGCTGGTTTATCGGTATCGGTACTCCGTAAGCATTCGATACATAGGTGGCAAGTCGGTATGCTTTGCTCAGATTGATGCGGTCGGTCACCCAGTTTTCGTCTGCCCATTGTGACGAATACTGGAGAGCCAGCACGCATGCAACCAGGTCAGCGTTACCGGCGCGCTCCCCTAGCCCGTTTACGGTAGTGTTGATGAAGGCATCCTGGCCGGCGCGGCAGCATGCGACTGCCGCAGCACAGGAGTTGGCCACTGCCATGCCAAGGTCGTTGTGGCAGTGCAATTCGATCGGCATCTGCACTTCCTTAGCGATGATGCTAATCCGTTCGGCAATCGAGACAGGATCATCGTATCCGAGTGTGTCGCAGTAGCGGAAACGCGCTGCTCCAACTTCTTTTCCTGCCTGGGCGAACTCGATAAGAAAATCCAGATCGGTCCGTGAGGCGTCTTCAGCGTTGATGCCAGCAGTGACAGCGCCGCCTTCCTTGGCTGCGGTCACGGCATCAACCATCATCCGGATTATATCTTGCTTACTGAACCGCCCACGAAATTTCCACTGAAGCATCTGCTCAGATGTTGAGATTGACAGGTTGAAATGCTTTAGGGCCGTGCGCTCCTGAGCAATTTTTACATCTGATGCGAGAGCACGTGACCATCCGGAAAGCTGCATCTGCTCAATCAGTGGCCCGTTGTTGGCTGGGCATTCCTGGGTGAGTTCAACGTTGGCGTTGATATAGTTGGTCTCATGCGGCGACAGAGGAAAGCCCAGTTCGCTCTGATAGACACCCATCTGGTCGAGCATCCAGTTGATCATGGTCTTTTGTAGTTTTGAGCATACAATCTGTGCAGTCTGGTCACCGTCTCGGTTTGTAACGTCAACAAATTCAATTTTCGGCATAATTAGGAAGCACTCCATCTCGCCAAAAGGCGCAGCTTCAGGCAAAATGCCCGAGTGTTAGGTGTTAGTCAGCCAAGGTAGAACAGCTTACACGCCGGTCAGGAAAATGCGGCAGACTTGAGGTATCGCCGTAGGCCGATAAGTCTAATAATCGTGGCCCACGGCGCTGATAGGAATAGGGCCTTTGGCCCCCTTCCCGGGGTTCAACTCCAGAGGGTAGAACGCAATCGAATTGTGCAATTGCAGATTTCTCATGATCGTTAGCGATGCATTATAGCGGATTGTCTCCTGTATTGCAAGCCCCAGGACTAAAATATATGCGATTGCGGCGCCATAAGCCTGCTTCACACGGGCTATCGAATGCAGGCTTTTGCCAACTCAGCGACGGTATTTCTTACAGCTTCCAGGCGAGAGGTGGCGGCGTCATGCAGTGCTGCAGCACGCACTACAGCACTGCCGACTATGACCCCATCTGCTAGCGCACACACTGCGGACACCTGTTCGGAGTTGCTGATGCCAAAGCCCACTGCAATCGGCAAGCTGGTGCACTCTCTGACCCGACGTACCAGGCCAGGCAGCTCCGGTGGTAGAGTCTCTCTTTCGCCAGTCACACCCATCCTCGATAAGACATATACAAAACCGGTGGTGCACTGCACGATCCGGGTGAAACGTTCGGGCGTCGTCGTAGGTGCCACCAGAAATACCGTAGACAGCCCATGCTCGGCGGCTGCGTCACACCACGCCTCGCCTTCAGCCGGCGGCAAATCGGCGATAAGCACGCCGCATACACCGGCTTCAGAAGCATCTGCCGCAAAGCGTTCCGGATCGTATGCAAGGATTGGATTGTATCCGCTCATGATCACAATAGGAGTATCTGTTTGGGCACTGAGGCTGGCGATCATGCGCAGTATATCCCGCAAATTGGCGCCTTCTTGCAGGGCTGTCTGTCCGGCGGCCTGTATGGCCGGGCCGTCAGCAATCGGATCACTAAACGGAATCCCCACCTCGATGATGTCAGCACCTGACCGGGCAGCCTGAAGCATCAGTGCTTCGGATTCATCCATGGTCGGAAAGCCCGCTGTCAGGTAGACAACTAGTGCACCGCGGCTCTGGCTATGAGCTCTGTTGAAAGCTTCCTGCATCCTATGCATGTTGCCGCCCTTCCAGTATCTGCTGAACCTCCTGACAGTCCTTGTCACCACGCCCCGACAGGTTGACTATGACCAAATCGTCTTCGTCCCACTCGCCCTTCATGCTCAGCAGGTGCGCGACCGCATGGGCGGACTCCAGCGCTGGGATTATGCCCTCGAGGCGTGAAAGCTGCATGAACGCATCCAGAGCCTGCTCATCGGTGGCAGCGACGTACTGCACTCTCCCGATTTCATGCAGGTATGAATGCTCAGGTCCGACCGCAGGATAGTCCAGTCCGGCGGAAATCGAGTGTGATGCAGCGATCTGCCCGTCTTCGTCCTGTAACACCAGACAGGCTGCACCGTGGAGCACTCCATAGCTTCCGCGCAGTACACTGGCACAATGTTTGTCGGTATCAAGGCCAAGACCTGCTGCTTCCACGCCGATAAGCTGCACCTGTTCATCGTCCAGGAACGCATGGAAGGCACCTATGGCGTTTGACCCACCGCCAATGCACGCCAAAACATGCGACGGGAGCCGCCCTTCACTGTCGAGGCACTGCTGGCGAGCTTCCTGTCCGATCACCGCCTGAAATTCGCGCACCATCGTCGGATACGGGTGAGGGCCACAGACACTGCCCAGTACGTAGTGGGTGTTTTCGCAGTCTTCCATCCATTCACGAATGGCTTCGTTGATGGCATCTTTCAGGGTGCCCGTACCGCTCGCCACAGGCACCACCTCGCTACCCAGAAGCTGCATACGGAATACGTTCAGGGCCTGCCTGCGCACATCTTCAGTGCCCATGTAGACGACGCACTCCATGCCCAGAAGCGCCGCCACTGTGGCGGTAGCTACTCCATGCTGACCAGCACCGGTTTCGGCGATGAGCCGGCTCTTCCCCATTCTGCGAGCCAAAAGTGCCTGACCTATCGTGTTGTTGATCTTGTGCGCACCCGTGTGATTGAGATCCTCGCGCTTGAGATATACGGTTGCCCCTACATGCTCCGAGAGACGGTCAGCCCTGTATAGCAGACTTGGCCGCCCGGCATACTCCTGCAGATAAGACTGATACTCCTGGAGAAAATCGCTGTCGACAATCGCTTCTTCGAATGCTTCGGTCAATTGTTCGACAGCAGCCATGAGACTCTCGGGTACATACTGGCCACCGAAGGGGCCGAAACGTCCTGTTGTAGTTGCTGTTTGAGACACTGCTTGCACCTCCGTTAGATGAGAACAGTTCGATTTATGTGATGTAACTTCATAGCGTTATCAAGCATATCTTCGCCAGTAACTGACAGATACTCTCGACCGTGGATTGATATGCCTCATTTCTGCACAGCAGGCTTGCCCGCTGCACTGTTTCTTCGACTTGTAGGCACTCCGAGCAACCCGTGAACTGCGTGCCCCGATGACTTAGCAGCGACCAGGCTGGTGCCCACCAGTACGGCATCGGCGCCTGCACCTGCCACGCGTTCGACGTCGGCACGGCTGCGGATTCCGCTTTCACTCACAAGAACACACTTCGCAGGCACCCGATGAGCCAGATTCACGGTCGTGTCAAGTGACACCTTCAGAGTGTTCAGGTTTCGGTTGTTGATGCCGACCAGGGCAGCTCCCGCAGCCAGCGCAGATTGTAGCTCCTGCTCAGTATGCACCTCTACCAGTGCTGTCATGCCCAAATCGTGTGTCAGCTTGAGCATAGTCGCCAACTCTGCGCCCTGTAGTACGCCCGCGATGAGTAGGAGTGCATCGGCACCAGCAGCACGGGCTTCGTATATCTGGTAGGGTGAGATGACGAAATCCTTGCGCAGAATTGGCAAGTATGCAGCTTCGCGCACAAGTCGCAGGTCGTCTATGTGGCCGGCGAAATAGTCCTCCTCGGTTAGGACGCTTATCGCAGCAGCACCATGGCAGTGGTACTCCGCAGCCAACGCTGCCGGATCAAGTGAAGCGTTGATGGTGCCGCGCGATGGACTGGCACGCTTGATCTCTGCTATCACCTGAACTGTGTTGCCCCGCAAGCTGCCGAGAAAATCTCTCGGAGCTGGCGCATGCCTGGCCGCCTCGCGCATGGCAGCTATCGAGGTTGGAGTCACCAGTCTGCGCAACTGCTGCTCTCTGTGATGCACGATTTCGGTTAGTATGGACATGTCAGCGAGCCCCCACTGCACAGGTTGCACCAGCACGCAAGGCGTCCAGCACCTGCCGGGCCGCTCCACTGTTTATACTTTCGGCTGCCAGCGCGATTCCGGATGCGATGCTCGGTGCCCTGCCTCCAACATAGATCGTCGCTCCGGCGTTGTATAGCACGATATCGCGTTCTGGTCCGACTTCTCCTGCCAATACGGCTTCGATGATAGTAGCATTGTACACCGGATCTCCTCCAGCTATGCCGTCAATTGCAGCTTTCCGGAAGCCGAATTCCTCCGGGCTCAAATGGCGAGTTTTCACGACGCCATTTTTTAGCTCCGACACTCGCGTCACGCCCAGCGTAGACAGCTCATCCAGCCCGTCAAGGCCGTGCACCACCAGCGCGTGGACCGAGCCCAGCCTCCCAAGCGTCTCGGCCAGGATCTCAGTGAGTTCTGGCGCGAACACGCCCAGGAGCTGTCGGGATGCGCCGGCCGGGTTCGTGAGCGGGCCCAGTATGTTGAACACTGTACGGATACCCAGAGCGCGACGCGGACCGATAGCGTACTTCATGGCCGGGTGGAGACTGGGGGCGAACATGAAGCCCAGACCGCAATCGTCTATTGTGTCGGCCACCTGCTCAGGCGTCAAGTCTATCGCGACACCGAGAGATGCCAAGACGTCAGCACTCCCACACCGGCTGGAGACAGAGCGGTTGCCGTGTTTGGCGATTTTTACCCCCGCACCGGCAGCCACCAATGCTGCGGCGGTGGAAATGTTGAACGTCTGCAGAGTGTCGCCACCAGTGCCACAGGTGTCCATCAGATCTGCGCTGCGTGCCCGCACCGGTAGGCAGGCCTCTCGCATGCAGCGGGCAAAGCCTTCGATCTGCGCAGGCTTCTCTCCACGTATGCGCATGGCGACCAGAAATGCACCGATTTCGGCCTCAGAAGCATGCCCGGACATGATCACCGTCATCGCGGCCTCGGCTTCCTCAGCGGTCATCTCATGGCCTTCGATTAGCCTAATCAGAGTCTCTTTCAGCATTGCATCGGCACTCCTTTCAGACGATCGGTTCGGCATGACAACTGCCGGTGATTTGCGCCATGGCCAGGAAGTTGGCGAGAAGATGCTTGCCGTGTTCGGTCATGATCGATTCGGGATGGAACTGCACGCTCTCGAGCAGGTGCTGACGGTGTCGGATGCCCATGACCTCCCCCATCGCAGTCCGCGCGGTGATCTCCAGGCTTTCCGGTACGCTTTCCGGTTCGATGGCCAGCGAGTGATAGCGCATAGCGGTGAAAGAGTCGGGCATGTCCTCGTATAAGTGCCGACCATCGTGGATTATCTTCGAGGTCTTGCCGTGCATGAGCTGCGAGGCGCGCACTATCTGTGCACCAAATACCTGGCCGATGCACAGGTGGCCGAGGGAAACGCCCAGCACCGGTACTTTTCCGACGGCTTCGGCTATCAAGTCACAGGAGATTCCGGCATCATCAGGCCTGCCCGGCCCCGGTGAAATCACTATGGCCTGGGGTTCGGCATCAAGTGCCTCTGCAACTGATATGCGATCGTTGCGATGTACACTTACCTGTGCGCCCAACTCCGTCAGATACTGATACAGGTTGTGTGCGAACGAATCGTAGTTGTCTATCAGGATAACCACGGTGCCTCTCCGTATGTCGTGCCTGGGTACTCTCATCGTGTTCAGTGTCGCTCTATGTTGCAATTGCTCACTCATGCTAAGCCCCGCTCCGCCAGTCGCACAGCATCGAGCAGGGCACCGATTTTCAGCAGTGTTTCCTGGTACTCAGCTTCCGGGACCGAGTCAGCTACTATACCGCCACCTGCCTGGAAGTGATAAGTGCCGTTCTTTCCCACGATGGTGCGTAAGGTGATGCAAGTGTCCATGCTCCCGGAGAAACTGAAGTAACCGATGACTCCGGCATACGGTCCCCGTCGCACCGGCTCCAGCTCTTCGATGATCTGCATAGCCCGGATTTTGGGAGCTCCGCTGACTGTGCCCGCCGGAAACACAGCCCGCAGCAGGTCGTACTGGTCATAGTCGTCAGCAAGAGCGCCCACCACGTTGCTGACCATGTGCATGACATGGCTGTAGTACTCGACCCGCATGAGCTGATCTATCTCTACAGTGCCGGGCTTGCAGACCTGTCCGATATCACCTCGGTGCAGGTCTACCAGCATGAGGTGTTCAGCGCGCTCCTTTTCGTCCGCCATCAGCTCGTCGGCCAGCCTGCGATCCTCGGCTGCGTCTTTGCCGCGCCGACGCGTGCCTGCAATCGGCCGGGTGATCACCTTCCCACCCTCTTCCCGCACCAGCAGTTCTGGCGAGGCGCCGATGATCTTGCTCTCGCCAAAGCTCAGATAGTACATATATGGTGAGGGGTTTATGGCCCGCAGTGCACGGTACAGGTCAAACGGCGGTACTTGCAGGTCGGCTGAAAGCCGGTGGGAGATCACCACCTGGATAGCATCGCCGGCTTCGATGTAGTCTTTTGCCTTCAGCACCGCCTCATGGTGTTGGCTGCGCGTCATGGTGGACTTCATAGCGCTCGGATTATCGGGGATGCGCGGAGTGCAGCGATCGTGCGCCTGCTCAGGCACCGGAGCCTCCAGAGCTTCGATCAGTCGGTCAATTCGCCGGATGGCGTCCCAGTAGGCCTGTTGCGGATCGCCGTCCACGTGAGCGTTAGCGACAATGCGCATACGGTGCATCACGTGGTCGAAGATCACCAGAGTGTCCGTGAACATGAACTCACATTCGGGGAGCTGCAAATCGTCGGGATTGGTGTCAGGCAACTGCTCGAAGTGTCGCACCATGTCGTAGCTGAGGTAGCCGACTGCTCCGCCGTAGAACCGATCAGCAGTGTCGGGGGACACGAAGCGATACTCGGCCATCAAGTCGCGGATCACGTCGAGGGGGTCTCGGCCGTCTAGGAGTGTCTGTCTCTGCACCGATTTACCGCGAGTGATCATGACTTGATTGCCGTGAGAGGAAAGCGACTGATATGGGGAGCAACCCAGGTATGAGTAGCGTGCTACCTTCTCACTGCCCTCTACACTCTCAAGTAGAAAGCTGTAGCCGTTTGAGAGGTCGCTGAGTTTCAGATACGCCGAGACCGGAGTATCTATATCTGCGATTAGCTCGCGGTAGACGGGGATGAGGTTGCCCTGCTGAGCCTTCTCGATGAACTGTTCAAATGTGGGTGTGTACATGCCTGCCTCCTGCCCTATCCGTAACCGTGGGAGGAAGCAGCACGTACCAAAAAAGGCCGTTAGCGGTTAGCTTCCGCCCACGGCCTTGTGGGTTGTGACAAATCTCACTATATGTGTTGCCATACTCATACTACAAAACAAATAGGCCGCGAGCTGCGCGGCGAACCGGCTCACGCCCTATCGAAACTCAGGTGTAGAGGAGCCGGCCCGCCTGGGGCCAGCACCAGCCTGTGAGACTACTAATCTGTGTTAGTCGCATGCTTCTACGCTTCATAGGTATCACTTAGTCGCCAACTCTAACAGACGCGAAATGCTCTGTCAATAGATTTTATGTAAAAGAACTGGAGCAAAATAGAGGATTCGTATGCTCTACCACTCAACTATGTGAAACTGCAAAACGATGACTATAAGGGGATCACAAACATGCGCACAACGATAGCACGGTGTCTGCCTCTGCTGTTGACATTCACTGCCGTTGTCGCCGTCACTGGGCTCTCGGCACAGGAACACTCCGCTTTGGTGGCATATCGCCTTCAGACCACCGGCGATGTGCGGCTGACTGTTCCCACAAGTGCCAACCCCTCTGCCGTAATCTTCCGCGATGCTCGTGACAAATGGCAGCCTGCGGATGTGCAGGTTACCGATGGGGTTATGCAGGTAAAGCTCCAGGCAGATCAGCTAAAAAGTGGGCGCACCATATTGGTGCTACAGGTGCCAAGCCATGTCAACCTGGACGATAAGGAGCCACCAGAGGTCATCGCATTCACCGTTGACGGGCGCAATTACGGCCCGGTGCGCAGGGTGGCACTCGGTGGTGTTGAGTTCGCTCCACGCCATATGAGTGTAGAGGTGGCCGATAAACTGAACTCGCTTCGCACACGTACGTTACGCGTCACAGTCAACAGTCGCCCCTATCGCCTTCGCGACGCAGGCATCAGTTTTGAGCGTTATGGGCCCAGACACGGTCTGATCTCGGTTGAGCTTGATAAACTTATGGGCGATATGCGTGCTGAAAATAACATTTCGGTAATCATTGATGACTATGGGCTAACTGACGGACCACTGCAGTGCACTCTGTCTTTTGCCCATGCTCCCGAACACCGGCTCGACGATGGCACTGTGCTCTCTGTAGACTCAGTGACATCTGCTTCGGGTTGGGACGAGTGGTGGGTGATTGCCGACGGTGAGAAGATGGATCAGACGTCGGGCTCAACTGCTGGCAAGACCTGGTTGTCGCAGGAAAATGGCGAGCCGCACTGGGTACGGATGACTTTCCCGGAGCCGCGCGAAGTCAGTGGGATTAGGCTGTGGTGGGCCTTCTATGAGACCTATCGCACTTCGGTGGCCTATGAAATACAGAGCTGGGACGGTGAAAAGTGGGTTTCGTTGGACAAGATCACTGGCCAAACTGACCGGCAGTGCTCAGAACACACCTTTGAACCGGTCACTACAACGGCTATCCGGGTATGGCAGCCGAGCTTATCGGGACATCCAGGCCGTGCCGAATACATGTGGCTTTCAGAATTCGAAGTGTTTTGAAGCGTTTTACTAGCATAGATTCGAGCCCAGGTTACATTTCCCAGCTCAGCCAGGCAGCTTGTAGCTGGGCTCTACAGCACTGCTGCGAGCAAGTGATTTCCGGATGCTGACGCGTTGGATGCGCAATGCCTTCGGGTTTGTGCGATAGTGGTGCAGCATTTGCCAATAGTAATAGTATGATGTATAATCTTACAGATTAGTCATCATACTCTGATCGCTATTATCGGATATTTCATTGAGGTACACAAAGGCATGAAGTCCAAGACGTTAGAGCGCTTCAGCGACAAAGTTCTGCAGATCGTACGCGCCAATGGCATCGGTGTTTTCTCCTTATCTGCGGCCGACAACCGTCTTTATCCCCAGGCTATGAAGAATGGCTCGTTACCTGTCGAGTTGGATAGTGTTGCACCCATCGACATGGAAGATGAGTCCACGCTGGCGGCGTTGGTTTGGGAGACCATTCAGAAGCACGTCCACCGGACTAGCGACCAGGAGCTGGAGCTTTCTGGACATCGGCTGCCGGCACCGGTACTTATTGTACCAATCATATGGACCCGTGAGCCCATAGAGGAGGGTGAAGAGACTGTCCGGCGTGCTGTCGGGGTGATGATGCTGTGGAACAAACGCGGCAATGACCATTTTGATGCCGATGATCACAATCTCGCCGGGACCCTGAGTGCACAAGCTGCCGCCTTGCTTGTGGAAGAGCAGTTGGCTGAGTTCGAGGAAATACAGGCGGCATTCTCGACGGTTCCCATCGGCCTGATGCTGCTATCACAGGATGGGCATATCATAGTCGCCAACCAGGCGGCCCGACAGATTCTCAATCAGACGGCACTCTCGCGTCGCCATGTTGGGGAGATAGACTACCAGGACCAGATTGCCACACTTGTCTCTGACGTCCACAAGGTCGGATCGGCGCAAGCCACGTTCATCTCACCAAGTGGTGTCAACTATATCGCCAACGCACAGGCAAGTCATGATGATCAGATTATCCTTGCGTTCAGTAGCTCCCCAATCAATCAGGATGCTGAAGAGTTGGTTGGTCAGGTGGCCCATGAGCTACGCACCCCTCTCACTGTAATTCAGGGCAACCTGCAGACTCTGGAACTTCTCCTGGAAGACGGGCTGCAGGAAGAAGATACCGAGCTGGTCCGCGAATTTCTGTACACTTCGGTTATTCAGTCCAGTCGCATGTACCGTATGATTGACGAGACACTTAATCTCTCCCGAATTCACGTGGGCAAAGAGTTGGAGTTGGACATCGAAGATTTCGATCTGATTGAGGCAATTAAGCAAGTCTTCCTCGAATTGGAAGATCGCCTCCAGCGATACGAACTGGTCGCCG
>JAAYSP010000036.1 GCA_012518355.1 candidate division WS1 bacterium
CTTAGTCACGGTGATTTTGCGGGGGCAAGCACGGTTGAAGCCTCGGTGTCGCTGCGATCATCACTGTCCTATAGCATGATACGCACCCAAAATGAGGCTGCTTTATTTAGCTGCGGTGCCGTTGGTAGAGTCCTGTATCAGCGGTGCGATACCCGATACAAGGGTACGGTGCCCAGGCGTGGCGACTGCAGCTTATATGGACGGGCCATCAATGCGAACGGTCGCCGGCGGAGTGTACCGGAGACCGAACATAAGAGTACGAGTCGACTGCTGGTGATGCAGCCTATGCTTGCAGATAGCCGAGTTGCCTGGCAGCAGCCAGCACGGCTTCAGCGGCCTCCTCCACCGACACCGCCGTGGTGTCTACGGTGACTTCTGCGCTTTCGGGGTCTTCAAACGGCATGTGCATTCCGGCGATGTCGTTGACTTCACCGCGTGCGGCGCGTGCGTACAGACCCTTGGGATCGCGCTCCTGGCACACTTCCAGCGGTGCCTGCACATGTACTTCCACGAAATTCGGGCACCATGAACGGGCTCGGTCACGATAGGCCCGCAGTGGTGACACTGCTGCTACCAGCACGTTGACGCCATACTTCGACAGCATCATGGCCATCCATGCCAGGCGCTTGGTGTTTTCGTCACGCGCCTCCGGGGTGTAGCCGAGATTGGGGCTGAGATTGGCGCGCACTTCGTCGGCGTCCAGGTTTTCTACCGGCAGACACAGGTCAACCAGACGTTTCTGAACCTCGTCAGCGATAGTTGATTTGCCCGATGCAGGCACTCCGGTCAGCCAGAATACCGTACCATGCTTGTTTTCGTTGCAGCACTTTTCACTCATGATTTCAGTAACCACCAATCTAGGGAATTGTCAGTAGACTATCTTACCTTCCATATCAGAGGGCACGGGAATGCCCAGTAGGTGCAGAATTGTGGGGGCGACATCCATAAGTTGCAGGCCTGCGCGCTCTCCCTTCTCATCTTGCCCCGGTGCCACGCTTGCGTAGATGCCGTGGAAATCGTGGACTGCGTCATCTGGGCCGATCTCGGTGTCAAATGAATAGATGGTGGGGTTGCCCACATCCTGTCCGGCGCGCCAGTAAAGGTCGTCGAAGTAGACCAGCAGATCCGGGGCCTGGTCCACATACGGCCCGCTGTAGATATCTTCAGCACGCAACACGTGTGTGTTCATAGTCCGCCCGGTGTCATCGGGGATAGACTTCAACGCGGCGGCCAGAGCGGCGCGTTCAGCCTCATACTGAGCCGCAGGTATGGTACCCTGTGGCTCGCGCCCCTCGACGTTCAGGAAAATGCGGCTGTAGTAGCCGCCCCACGCCCAGGCTTTGGTCTTCTGCCAGTCCACAAGCTTTTCGTCAAATCTCGTGAGGCCTGACACCGGTTCTTTGAGAGTAAGATAGCCCTGTTGCATCAACCAGTCGTTGATATTCAGCGCACCTTCCATGCGTTTGACGCCATGGTCGGATACGAGTATGAACGCCGCATCAGGGCCGGCAAGCTGCATCAGTTGGCCGAGTTGGTCATCCAGCTTGCGGTAGTACTCGACGATAGAGTTGACGAACGGATTGCCGGGTTCGTATTTCCGATGCTGCGAGTCATGGTATTTCCAGAAGCCGTGTTGGATGCGGTCCGGCCCCATGTAGACCATGGCGAACAGGTCCCATGGCTCCTTTTGCAGCAGGTGACACGTAGCAGCAAACTGCTTGTCGGTGATGCGATGTATCTGCTCAAGCAATTCGGCTTTGTCCTCGGTCCGGAAATTATCGCAGTCTATCTCATAGCCGCCGGTAATCTGTTCTAGCTCGGGCGCCAGTTCCGCCGGGTATGTGTACTCGCAGTCAGTGCCGGGGGTGAGGAAGCACGACACCATGGCCCCGTTGAACGGCTTAATCGGGAAGGTCTGCGGCACGTGTATCACGCAGGAGCGTTTGCCGGCTTCCGAGAGGATCTCCCACACTCTGGGAACAGGCACCGATGCCGAGGTAGCGATCCACTTGCCCTCATACTGGCCGACTTTGCGATTGCGAAAGCCGTAGAAGCCAAGCGCGCCTGGATTGCGTGAGCTGAACATGGAGGTCCAGGCTGGCACTGTTATCGGCGGATCGGTGCTGCGAAGTGGGCCCCAGGTGCCGCCAGATACCAGACGCGACAGGTTGGGCATCTTTTCCAGCCACTCCGGAGTGAACAGATCTACCGGTGCTGAATCCCATCCTATGACAACAACACGTGATGCTTTTGACATACATATATCCTTTGCAGCGCGGCGTTGGGCCGCCTGGGTTTCTCTCATCTTATCGGTCGCTGCAGCCCACTTATCGCAACACTCGGTCTCACCGGTAGTGTAGCCACTCAGCCGGCAGCGATAAAGCAAGTTCAACTCCAAGCAACCGATCACCTCTGCATATTTGCATCGCGCACAGCTTCGCATTTGGGCGCTCGACCAACGTTAGTCGACGAAGATATCGTCAAACTGGAGGATGCGCTCGAGTACTTCGGGGCGCATGACCTGCTCGGGTACTTTCGAGCGGCTCTGAATCAGGCTGCGAATTTCAGTGCCGGAGAACGAC
>JAAYSP010000184.1 GCA_012518355.1 candidate division WS1 bacterium
ACTACCTCAAGCGACGGGCCTGGGTGATGACGCCATCGCCATAACGGAGGATCAACTCATCGCAGGCCGTGTCCAGCCTGCCTATCCATAGGGACAACTGTGAGGTCAGGTGCGTCATGCCGCGCGTCTCGTCTTCACTCATCCGGTGACCCGACAGCAAATGCGCTTGCAGACGCCACCTCCAGCACAGTTTACTGCTCTACAAAAGTGGCTGCGACAGCACAAACGCTAACCAAGACCTACGAAAGCGCCCTGTACCATAGGCCAAGACAGTACGGGACTAACTACCTCAAGCGACGGGCCTGGGTGATGACGCCATCGCCATAACGGAGGATCAACTCATCGCAGGCCGTGTCCAGCTTGCCTGCCTGTGCTACGCTTTCATCCCCGAATAAGATCAACTGGTCAGCTGTCTGATCACTTAGGTTAGTCACCCCGATACCGATCAGACGCACAGATCTCCCACCCAACCCCAGCTTGTCCAGTAGCTCCACCGCGGAGTGGTATATCGGTTGCCATGTGTCTGCCGGCTGTAGCATGGTGACGCTGCGGCTGACGGTCTTGAAGTCCGGAAACCTGATCTTGAGCATGACTGTCCTGCCCAGCATCCCCTGTTTGCGGAGCCTGCGAGCCAGATTGTCTGCCATCTCTAGCAGTAGCGTGTGCAGGGCGCTCAGGTCTGCACTGTCTTCAGCCAACGTGGTCTCTTCGCTGACCTGCTTGCGCAGCGGCGGTTGACTGTAGAAACTGACCCCGTCGTTGCCTTCACCTCGGCTGGCACTGTAAAGATATGCCCCCGATTTGCCGAACTGCTGCTCAAGCAGTGATGAAGACAGGCTCCGTAACTGGCCTACTGTGCGGACGCCCAGCTCTCGCAGTTTGCCGGCTGCAACCTGTCCTATACCTGGCAGCCGTTTCACAGGCAATTCATCGAGTACATGTGGCAGTTGCTCGTCACGGATCCAGCGCAAGCCATCGGGTTTGTCCCAGTCTGACGCCAGTTTCGCCAGCAGCCGGTTGCGCCCCATACCTATAGAAACAGTGATGCCCAACTCACTGCTGATGCGCTGCTTGATCATCCGTGCAACCTCAAGCGGCGGACCAAAAAGTCGTTCGGTGCCCGTGACATCCAGGTATGCTTCGTCTATCGAAATCGGTTCGACGAGTGGCGTGTAATCAAGAAACACTCGCATGACATGGCGCGAGTAGCGCCTGTACAGCTTTCCGTTGGCAGGCAGATGCACTGCGTGCGGACACAGCCTGCGAGCTTGTGACATGGGCATGGCTGAATGCACGCCGAAGCGTCGCGCCTCATACGATGCAGCCATCACAACGCTGCGATCACCACTGCCGCCGACCAGGACAGGCTTGTTGCGGTACGCAGGGTTGACTGCCTGCTCCACCGAGGCGAAGAAGGCGTCTACATCCGCATGCATGATGACCCTGGCAGACACAACACACTACCTCCGGCAAGGCGAAAATTAGCACATCTGTTCTATCCTATGGTAACGCATCACCGCACAATCGTCCAGAAATGGCAAGCATCCTCGAACAGATTTCTGCTCCTGTATCGGATTTCTCTCCTGACTGATGTATAATGCTACGTGACTTAAATATGGGCCGGTACGCTAGTAGGTGGTGTTGCGCTCACCTGGGGAGCAGCTGTCCCGCAGGTGTGGCGCTCACATCACCATAGAGGAGCAGGCAACTAACGTGCGACACTCTGGACCCGACCTCGTAGTAAGACATGGTCATACGCCTTTTATACTGCTTGCGGGGATGATGATCACTGCACTGATCACCTCAATCGGCTGCCACCGAGAGCCGAACCTGGGGCAATTGAGCCCCGATTTGGCCGCGATTTTACAAGCCAGCGGCCCTGAGGAAGCGCTCGCGAAGGCCAAGGATGAAGTCGAAAAGAATCCGAGTGCGATAACCTATGAGCGGCTGGCTCAAGCCTACGCACTGACAAATCAGAGTGAGGAAGCGACGCAGGCTCTGCAGTCTGCACTGGACCTGGATCCTGACTACCCTCGTGCGGTGCTGGGCATGGCTGTCGTGAGATTGCGCCAGGGACGCTTCAGTGAGGCCCAAAGCATGGCCGAGCAGTTGCTGGACGAGATGCAACGGGGGCCCGCCGAGGCTCAGATAGTCGTCGTGAGAGCACTGCTTGGCCTCGACAAAACGCAAGAGGCTGTCGAGTTTGCAGATACGGCGCTGAAGCAACATCCGCGCAATGCAGCGCTACACTACGTCATCGGTGACGCCCGGATGGGCCTGAATCAAATCGCAGATGCCATAGAATCATACCGCAAAGCTGTGCAGTATGATGTTGACGAACCGAAATACCGGCAGGCTATGATCCTCGCGTTGTTGATGGGCCAAAAAACAGACGAGGCCGTCCAGGAGGCTCGCATTGCCCAGGAAAAGGTTCCTGACAGTGCCCCACTCCAGTTTCTCGTCGGCACCATATATTCGGCTGCAGGCGACACACAGGCTGCAGTGGCTGCTTATGAAGAGGCACTACTTCTGGAGCCCGACATGGGGCCGGCAGCAAACAATCTTGCTCAGACCCTGGCAGATCTGGGAGAGCAGCTAAACCGTGCTGAAGAGTTGGCTACCAAGGCATTGCGACAGGATCCGCACAACCATGCGTACGCCGACACTCTAGGCTGGGTCTGGGTCCGCCTGGGGCGGTACGGTAAGGCAGTCGAGTTGCTTCAGAAGGTGCAAGACCAGTGGCCTGAAAGTCCCTCAGTCAAATATCATCTAGGCTATGCCCTGGCCAAATCGGGAGAATTGCAGCAGGGAAAAAAACTGCTCAGCGAGGCTGTGGAAGCAAAAGACCGTCCTGATGTTGCTCAGTCGGCACAAGAGGCACTTGAGGAATTCAACTGACTGTAAAACCATGCAATCCCCTATGTGAATATCACGTTATTTTGGCAGTCAACAGTTATGAGCCTTGCATAATTGCTCTCATAGCTATATCATATCAGTCAGACGGTCCGCTCAGCCTTCCGGCGACGTGTTCACGGAAGCATGAATGATTTGGCACCAGCACGGGGTATACTGTGGTATGACGCCCCCCTAAGAAGTAACATCCCTCGCCCGGCTGAGAATACGTAGAGGCATGACCAGCCTGACAATTCAGTGTTTGACACTCCCCGCAACGGCAACTGCAAAGCAGCAGTCACCGGCGCGGGTTTTATCATATCAAAGCCATAAGAAACCCGCAGAAAGGAAGTAGTAGTATGCGTCTGGCAAAAAGCTTTGCGAGACTCGGCAGTGAGACAGCTTTCGAGGTACTGGCGCGAGCCAAACAGCTCGAAGCCGAGGGCAGGGAAATCGTACACCTGGAGATCGGTGAGCCGGATTTTGACACCCCACAACACGTAATTGACGCCGCCTGTGAGGCACTCAACTCCGGCTGGACCCACTACGGTCCGTCTGCGGGAGACCCGGAGCTGCGTGCCGTCGTGGCCGAACATATCAACAAGAGCCGGGGGACCAACTACAGTGCAGAAAACGTAGTGATAGTGCCCGGTGCTAAGCCGATCATCTACTGGGGCATCACCGCACTGGTAGATCCCGGCGATGAAGTGATCTACCCCAATCCCGGCTTCCCAATCTATGAATCGATGATCAATTTCGTCGGAGGCAAACCCGTACCGATACCTCTGCTCGAAAAGTTGGACTTCCGTCTGGACGTCGAACAGCTCATAGATCTGGTCAACGACAAGACCCGCATGATCATACTCAACTCGCCACAGAACCCGACTGGTGGTGTGCTGACCAGGGATGACCTGGAGGCAATCGCAAAGGTTGCCATCGAAAACGATATCATGGTCATGTCCGACGAGCCCTATGAGCAGATACTGTATGAGGGCGAACATCACAGCATAGCCGCGGTGGACGGCATGGCCGACCGCACCATCATCCTGGACTGCTTCTCCAAGTCGTTTGCGATGACCGGCTGGCGTCTGGGCTATGGAGTGTGCCATCCCGAATTGGCCGCAGCTATCGCTAAATTCGAGACCAACTGCAACTCCTGCACCACCTCGTTCGTCCAGCGAGCCGGAATTACTGCCCTGCAAGGCCCGATGGACGAGACCCGCAAGATGGTGGAGACCTTCAGAGAGCGACGCGATGTAATCGTGGACGGTCTGAATGCGATCCCCGGCATCACCTGTCTGCGCCCGAAGGGTGCCTTTTACGCCTTCCCGAACATAACCGGCACCGGCTACGATTGCCGTGAACTGGCCAAGAAATGCCTGGAAGAGGCAGGAGTGGCGTGCCTTGCCGGCACCGCATTCGGCCAGTATGGAGAGGGATACCTGCGCTTCTCCTACGCCAACTCGGTAGAGAACATCCAGAAGGCTCTGGAGCGCATTTCCGACATGCTGAGCTAACTCCTGTCAGCCAAGATGATACTGCTGACACAGCCAAAATATATCCGCCGGGCCATGGAACTCACCACGGTCCGGCGGTTTACTATCTGCCAAACAGTTCGCGTTCACCTCACTACAGTCCACCACACGCTTCCCACAGCAGCCTGCATCCACTGGCAACTCCCTCATAAGTGCCCCGCTATGCACCGTCATCAGCAATCTCTGCCCCGGGGTGCCAGCCACCGATGTCGGATCATGAGTGGTGACATCAAATCCTCGGAAATGTCCGATTGAGAACCGATCAACAGTTGTGATATACTATCACCATGTCGCTACCGTTGGTGGTCGCAGCATGTGGCTGCCCAAACCAGGAGGTGACATCATGAGTTGGCCAGGAGTACCTGAGCTACTTCTGATCGCAATCGTCATCCTGTTGCTGTTTGGTGGCAGCAAGCTCAAGGATGTGATGAAGTCGTTTGGCGAAGGCCTGCGAGAGTTCCGCAAGGCCACGGAAGAGCCTACCCAGCAGCTCCACAAAGAGCTGCAGACACCACCCACCACTTCGGCTGATAGTGAAGCCAGCGACGGCGCTCAGGAGAGTGAGGACCACCAGTCTGAGCCGCCCGTGAGCTGAGGTCGGTGCCCATCACCATGGTATAGAGGAGGCCGCTGGATGCCCAGGATAAATCTGTGTCTGACGATTGTACTTACAGTCATCGCTATCACGTTCACGCTGGCAGCCGCAACCGCGCAGGTTAGTCTCCGCAGCCTGCTACCGGCTGACAACTCGATATCCGGCTGGAAGATGATAGGTGGTTCGGAACAAGCGGCGGTCAACCAGGACGGGCTCTATGACCTGTTCAACGGCGCAGCACCCGACTACATCAGTCATGGCGTGAGCAGTGCTGTCCAGCGTTCGTTCCGCCGCGGCGATATCATAGTAGTAGTGGACATACATCGTCACGGCTCCTGGCAACAGGCCAAGACGTTTTTCACCAGGCTGGCTAAGAACCTCGAGGGCAACGCCGGGCGCATGACTACTACCAATATCAAGGCCCACTACACCCATGGCAGCGCGGCTGGCGCCACGGTGGCCTACATGTGGAACAACCGCTATAGCTGCAGCATAACTGTCTCGCAGGCCTCAGCGGGTGCGCGCGAAACGGCCCAGACATTCGCTCGGTTCATCTCCAAAAAAATCTCTGCCGCCCATCCCTGACCGCAAAGGGATCGGCATCCGACATGGCAGCGGAAGTCAGCCCTGACTGCCGCCGTATTTTCGTATCTGCAGGGTGTTGCTGCGCATAGCAAATGCACCCGACGCCACGGCAACACCGACACTAACACCCATCTCGGGGGATCAAGAATGCTCGTCCTCTACAACACGTTGACCTGCTCGAAGGAGCAGTTCGAAGCCGACCCGACCCAGCCTGTCACGATCTACTCCTGCGGTCCGACAGTCTACGATTTTGCCCACATCGGCAACTTGCGCACCTTCCTATTCAACGACATACTGGCCAGATACCTGCGATACAAGGGCTACAAGACCCATCAGGTGATGAACATCACTGACGTGGACGACAAGACTATCGCAGGCGCTCAGGCTGAGGGCATCAGTTTGCAGGAATTCACACGCCGGTATGAGCGGTACTTTTTCGAAGACCTCGAAGCGTTGCGGATCGAGCCTGCCTGGAAGTATCCGCGGGCAACCGACCATATCGCGCAGATGATAGAGCTGGTGCAGAGGTTGCTGGACAAAAAGCATGCCTATGAACGCGGAGGCAGCGTGTATTTCGATATCTCTAGCTGGCCCGCATACGGCCGACTGTCGGGCACTCAGGTGGACTGCTGCGCTGTCGGCGGCGACTTCAGCCGCATAGATGCCGATGAGTATGACCGCGAGCAGGTGCAGGATTTCGTGCTCTGGAAGGCCTCGAAGCCCGATGAACCGTCATGGGACAGCCCGTGGGGCAAGGGGCGGCCTGGGTGGCATATCGAGTGCTCGGCACTCTCCATGACCTACCTCGGTGAGACGCTCGATATCCACACCGGTGCAGTAGATCTTGTCTTCCCGCATCATGAAAACGAGGTGGCCCAGAGTGAGGCAGCTACCGGCAAGCCGTTCTGCCGCTTCTGGCTGCACCCCGCGCACCTGGTGGTCGAGGGGCAGAAGATGTCGAAAAGTCTGGGGAACTTCTACACCCTGCGCGATCTTCTGCAGCGCGGTCATGGCCCCCTGGCAGTACGTCACCAACTGCTCGCAGCGCACTACCGCCATCAACTGGACTTCACCGAAAAAAGCCTGCAAGATAGCAGTCAGGCGTTGCAACGGCTGTGGGATTTCGCAGACCGCCTCAACTCGATGGCGATCAGCGATGCTCACAACCAGGAAGTCTCGGAAGCTGTCACGAATGCCGTCACAGACTTCGAGGCAGCCATGGACAACGATCTGAACGTACCTGGTGCCACTGGTGCCGTTTTCAGCCTCATGGGACAGGTCAACCCATCTCTGGTGGATGGTAATCTGAGCGCCCAAAACCGGACTGAAGTCAACGCATTCCTGCGCAAGGCCGATTCGGTACTCGGCTACATCTCCCACACGAAAAAACCACTCGATGAGGATATCGTGGTGCTCATACAAGAGCGGGAACAGGCACGAGCTGACCGCGACTTCCAGCGTGCAGATCAGATACGCGACCAGCTCTCCGATATGGGCATCATCCTAGAAGACACGCCCCAGGGCACACACTGGCGCCACGCTGATACGGTGAGCTAAGACGTCTCAGCCAGAGTACACTGCGGTGCTTTACATGCCCTGTCAGGCACCCGGTTGCTCAGTTGCCCTGGTCTGCGCGGCGACAGTTCGGTATCTCTCATCCGTGCGGTGTGCCAACCCGCATATATGGTGCCAGTCGCATAACACCGAGATGACGGTGCCTCGTCTCCTCGATCTACATGCGGACGCTTACCGTCCGTAGCCCAGCCCCACATCTGTGATCGTCTCTGTAGACACTTGCCCGTCACGAACGGCAAAGAGCGGCTCATGCAGCGTTTTGATTTCGGGGTGAGCATGGGGCAAATACTGCCGCGAGTTGTACTCGAAACCCATCAGAGTATCTATGCGGGCGGCAAAACCGGCTTCGTGCACCAGTGACAGCCCCGGATTGGTCAGGTCCTGGAAGGTCAGCACCAGCTTCTGCTCCATAGCCTTCGCCAGATAAAGCAGTGACGCCGAGTGGCTCTTGCAGGTCTTGAGCCCCACTCCCGACCAGCCTAACTCGATGGCAAGGTCCATCATCTCGACGCTGGTGACACCCTCGTCTACTACCACCGGCTTTATCGCGGCCACTTCAGACATGTCGAAGCGGCTGGTCGTCAGGTCGCGTTCGGTGGGCTGCTCCAGATACAGCAAGGCATCGAAAGCCTTCGGGGACAGCTCCCGAAGCCCGTGGAGGTAATCCAGTACGCTTTGAGGGTCAGGATTCATCTCGTTTGAGTCGGTGGACAGATAGAACCTGTCTGTGATGCCCAACCGGTCGTAGGTTTCCTGGACGACACGGGCGATGTCAGCCGTGCGCTGGATATCCCACTCGGTGTCGTTCCCACGCAGTTTGACTTTGAAGCAGCGGAGGCCATCACGCTCAATCCACTGATCAAGGCTGACCGGCAGCCCGTCCTGTGGGTCTTCATCGGTGACTTCTGATGCAGTAAGTTTGTCGAGACCACCAACCAAATGGAAGATCGGCACGTGAGACTTATAGGCGCTGTGCAGATAGTCACCCGGGTACTTGCCGGCGAAATCGGCTCCGCACCAGCGGCTCAGGTCGTGGGCCATGAAGTCCGTACTGTAGCCGTCGTAACTGCAGATGCCGTTCGTCTTGCCAAAGCCGTCTGTCAATGCGGCGTCTACAGGCGAGGCGCAGACCAAAGCACCCAGAAGCGGCATAGGGTCAGGCGAGCTCAAGTCACTGTCAACCTGCGCTGACAGCTTCGGTAACTCGGCCTTGGCTTCAAGAAACAGATCCATAGGATGGCCGAACTGAGCGTTTTCAAGCATGAACTGACAGAACCGCTCCGCCATCGTGCGCATCGCAGTGTCGAGCTGTTCAGGCGACATGATGGCGCTGGGATATCCCCATAGAGAGCTCAGCAGGATGTTGCCCAGGCCTACAGCCACTTGACCGCAACGGTTCTCCACTGTCGCTTCGACAACTAGTGACGTGATTTTGTCCGATACCCCGGTCCCAAATTTCAACGGCGTACGCATCGGAAGCCTCTGAAAGCTAAGTTCCATGTCAACCAGTCGTATGTCACTGTTCATGACTCATATCCTCTCTGAAACGGCGTCACGCATGCCGTTTATATCTTCCGAAATCCAGGTTTATGCCATCTTATCATTGGATGGCTACTCACCGAACCATATAGGATTGCTCCAGGCTTTGTTCCCTGTTTCGTCCAGGCATTCGATCCGGAACGGAACGGTGTTTTCCGACAGCTCAAATTCGACGCTGGTGTAGGGCGGCCGCTGCCCTATGTGGTATGCAGTGTTGCCACGTCCCGGCATCGGGCAGATGACGCGCAACTCCCAGCATGGTGAGCACTCTACCAGCAAGCGATTGCCATCCAGCTCCAGATTGTGGATCTGCGGGCCGTTGGATGCGTAGAAATGTCCGGCTTTGATTGCCGCGATGATCGCATCATACGTACACTCAGGAGCCTTGACCATAATGTAGCCGACCCACGAATCGAGGATGCGAAAGTGGGCGTCATCCACTGCAAAACCGAACAGTTTCTTGCCGCGTGCCAGCAGGTCGTCCCACTGTGTCGCCGATTCACCACGGCCGACTTCGAAGTGGCAGCCTGTATTGTAGACTTCTACCCCAATGTAACCGTCCAGACCAATCATATCGGCAAAGGTGAGTGAAGACCAGCTGGGGTGGGCTATGAAGACACACTCAGCGTTTTCGTTGCCATAGTCAATTAACTTCTGGCAATCCCATTCGGTGTCGTACTCCATGGGGCCTTTTGCACCGATCGCCACTACATGATAGCTGGCCCCAAGTTCGGACTGATCTGCGCTCATCTCGATGCCGGGTATCAGCAGCATCCCTTTGTTATCAAGCTTGCTTATATCTGTGACTTTACGATGATCAGTTATGGAAAGAAAATCGTATCCGTGTGCGGCGTATCCGGTCACCGCTTCCTGGGGGCTGACCCTCCCATCGGACTCAGTAGTATGTGTGTGCAGATTGCCCTTGAACCAGTCTCCCTCTGCTGCAAAAGGATTGGTCATCTCCAACCTCCGTTTATATGTCATCGAGTGTCTAACTGTCACCTACTGGATTCGTGCTCCAACCATTTGCCAAACCAGTCAAAAGTCAGACGTCCTGAAAACTCATGACCACCGTCGAATTCGTCAATCGCAATTCGATCGCCATGTCCGAGCGACACATAAGCGGCCCTGACTTTCTCGTTGGCCATACGCGCCTGTTCAATGGGGAAGCCACTGTCACGCATCCCCGACTCCAGTAGCAGCGGTCTCGGCGCTATGCTGATGGCCACATCCCACATCTCGGCGAAGGTCAGTAAGTCGGAGGGCGTTTGATTGCCGCAGAAGTTGTCCATCTCCAGGGCGTACTTGCGGAAACTGTTCATGTAACATGACACACATGCTACCTTGATCCGAGGCTCCAAAGCAGTAGTGAAAAGCGCCATAGTCCCACCGTAAGACAGCCCGACCGCACCTATCCGCTCTGCATCCACATCAGGCCGGTTTTGCAGGTAGTCCACACATCGGCACACATCGTAGATGTTTGACATGAGCGGATTGCGTCCCAACAGCGCCTGCTTTATCATCAGCAGGTTGCAGTAGTCGCGGTTGCCCAGCCTGTCTCGGTTTCCTGAACGCTCGCCAAAACCGCGGTGGTCTGGCACCAGAACTACATAGCCGCGTCGCGCGAATTGGCGCCCGTAATCGTAGTTGGCGGTACGTATGCGCTGGGCTAGCTCTGGATCATCCAGACCTACGCCTGCCACCTGGTCCCGCCCCAGTCCATGACCGTGCAGGGCCAGAATCGCAGGCCGCCGTTCTTCCTCAGATATGTCATCCGGAACCAACAGCCAGCATGGCACGTTCATCAGCGGCTCAGTCTGCAGCAGCAGGCGGTGACGGCTGTAGCCATCCTCCCCTACAGTCTCGGTTATCAGCGGCTCCAGTGGCATATCGAACTGCGGCATGCCACCCATAGAGTCACTCAGCGTTTCGAGAAACTGCAGCCGCCACTGCTCGAAATCTCCCGCACTGTGTGCATCGAAGCTAAGGCGGCGGAGGGTGCTGTCATATAAATGCAGCATCCACACGTCAGGATTGAGGTTGCGTCGGTTATCCATCCACCGATCTCCCTATCCGCGCGTCAGCCCACGGCAGTACTATCGTGGCCGCTGCAGTGTGCACAATATAGTTGCCACAATTTCTGGAAGTGTGATCGTCATGACATGCCAGCGATTTTCAGCACCTGTGCGAGGGCTTCTTCACTGCTATTTGATGGCTTGAACTCCAGACCGACGAAACCCTGATAGCCACTGTCCGCGATGCGGGCAAAGACGTTGGCATAGTTGATCTCACCCGTGCCTGGTTCCATGCGTCCAGGTACGTCAGCGACATGCAAGTGGCCGATCTTGTCCATGTTTGCGCATATGGTGGCCAGCACGTTGCCTTCAGTAATCTGCTGGTGGTAGATGTCATAGAGAAGCTTTATCTGCGGACTATCCACCTCCTCTATCACCTGGAAGCCCTGTTCGGATGTCACCAGATAGTAGCCGGCATGGTCTACCAGCACGTTCAGCGGCTCCAGGCAGAGGGTGATTTTTTTCTCCTCAGCGTACGGTGCGATAGCCTTGAGCCCTTCGACTATGGCTTCATGTTGCTGTTCTCGGGGGATATCTGCCAACTCGTTGCCGGTGGTCACGATCAGTCCTGCAGAGCCCACTGCGGCAGCCTGCTCGATGGACTCGGCAGCGCCTTTTACCCAGTCTTTGTGGGCATCAGGATCGCACAGGTCCTTGCCGCAGTCAGCCAAAAATGCTGCTAGAGCCACATCTTCTTCGGCCAGCCTGTCGGCCACGGCACCCATGTCCTTGCTGCGCCAGCTCCAGAATTCAACCGCAGGATAGCCGGCCTGTGCCACTGCGCTGATACGGTCCAGAAACGGCAAATCACGGAAAATCATCTCAATGCAAACGGAGAACTTGAGAGCCATGAGGTCACCTCTTCAGCGTGAATTGGACGCATAAGGCCAATTCCACGTCGAGGCGTGCTTTCCTCCCACCATGAGAAGATAGTGGGAGAAGCTAGCAGGACGAAGAGAGGCGAATCAGGAGCGTGTTAGGGCGGCGAAACTAACTCGTCGACCGTCCAGCGAGAGAGCGTGGAGGTTGTTCAGTATTGCCTGCAGGCCCAGCATGGTACACGACATCGGATCTGTCGCCACAGCCATCGGTACGCCGGTACGGTTGCCCAGAAGACTGGACAGCCCCCGTAGCTGCGAGGTTCCCCCGGTCATAACCGCACCGGTTGTGCCCAGGTGGCTTCGTACCTTCGCAGGCAACTGCTCTATCAGCCAACTGAGCTCTTCAGCGATCGGCATACACGCATCATGAATAATGTCAGGCACTTCGTCAAGCTGCACGCCAAATGCCTTGATGTCATCAGCCTTGTCCGAAAAGCTGCCCATGTTTGCCGCGCCCGCCGGAGGGCTGCTGGCCAGCGATGGGTCCACACTGCCCACGTGTAGCTTGATCTCTTCAGCCGCATGATGAGACAGCCTGATTCCCTGCTGACGTTTGATGCCACGGACCAGGGCTTCGTCCAGGCTGGCACCTCCAAGAGGCACCGAGATGCCGTCCGAAATCATGCCCATAGATAGGGCGGCCGCATCAGTAGTGCCCGCACCGATGTCTATGACCATGGCAGTGGTGGCAGCATCCACGGCTAATCCGGCCCCCGTTGCAGTAGCAAGCGACTTTTGCAGCGCTATCACCCGCCCAGCGCCTGCAGCGCGCAAAGCCTGCACCAGCGCGCGCCGACTCACCTGCGTGGCCGCAGTAGGGTAGGCGGTAAGCACCGTAGGACTAAACAGCGGGCGTCGGCCCAGAGCCTTCTGCAGGTAGTGGCGCAACATGACAGCAGCGGCGTTCATGTCAGCAACCACTCCGGCCTGCAATGGCTGGACGACATACACCTCGGTGACGCCCTGTTCAAGCATCTGCTTGGCCTCGGTGCCAAACGCTACCGGAGTGTCGTTCGAGACCCTGTAGGCGACCAGCGCAGGCTCGCGCACGACCACGCCGCCGTCTTTGACCGCAACGTGTACGTTCGCTGTCCCTACGTCAATTGCTACCTCTGATACCCATGGAAGCAAGCTCATCATCCTTCCCAACCGAAGAGTGACGAGGCCGGTCAGGGCCGTGCAGAAAAACACGTGTATGCTGATGCAACTCCAAATGACTATCGGATTCTAACACAGTCCTGGCAGTGAAGTAAACGCCGCTGCCCATACCTGGACGCTGGTAGCTTTCGATGGGGCTATCATGTGTGCTATAATACTGGGGTCAGTGCTGTGGTGCAAAAGTAGCATGGAAGGAGCCCCGAGTAGTGTTCAGTTGGCGTGCGCTTCGATTTGACTGGCACCTGTTGGTGGCTGTGCTGCTTCTGACCGCCATCGGTTTGCTGATGATCTACAGCGCGACAAAAACACAACTGACTATGGCCGGCCAGGAGCCCACACGGAAACTGGTGCTGCAGGCCACATGGGTAGCCTTGAGCCTGATCATCGCTTTGCTGGTGGCGACCTTCGACTTCTCCAGGCTGCAATCTCTGACCTGGCCGATCTATATTTCCACTTTGTTCCTGCTGGGATTGGTGCTGGTAACCGGTGGGTTGGTGCGTGAGACGCAACGGTGGATAAGTCTGGGCCCCATCACTATCCAGCCAGCCGAGCTTGCGAAGGTTGGCGTGATCCTGGCTATGGCTTCCTTTTTCGCTGCTCACCAGGGAGAGCGAGCCGAATTCGACCAGCCGGCTCGGGCACTGGGCTATGCGCTGGTGCCTGCAGCTCTGATTCTGGCCCAACCCGACCTGGGTACGCCTATCCTGCTGCTGTTCGTGTGGGGAATCGTATCCTACGTTTACGGAGCCAGACTTCAGCACCTGGCAGCCTTTATCTTTGCCTTTGTCATGGTCTTCACTGCTGCATGGGGTTTTGGCCTAATCAAACCGCACCAGAAGCAACGTCTGACGACTTACATTGACCGTTCAGCAGACAGCAGCAAAGAGGGCTATCATCTGCGCCAATCACTAATCGCGATCGGTTCCGGCCATGTGACCGGGCAGGGACTGTTTCGTGGCCCCCAGACCCAGCTTTCGTTTGTACCTGACCAGGAAACCGACTTCATTTTCACTGCTGTCGGAGAGGAACTGGGATTTGTCGGCTCGGTGACTGTCATCCTGCTTTTCGGCGTAGTGTTATGGCGAGGGTTGACAATCTGCGCCCAGGCCCGAACACCATTCGGGCAGCTGGTTGCCGCTGGCATCGTGGCAATGATCTTCCTACATGTGATGGCCAACATCGGCATGACGTTGGGGATGACACCAGTCAAGGGGCTGCCATTGCCGTTCGTGAGTTATGGTGGCAGCTCACTGCTGACGAATTACGTCGCTCTGGGATTGCTGCAGTCGATCTGGGCAGACCGGCAGACGATTCGATTCGACTGATAGGCATACAATCCCACACTCCCCACAGACTACCCAATCGATAACGGAGAGCACGGCTTAGAGAGTATGATAGATTAACATGACCGACCTACTTCAGACCAAATGGCATCGTCTAGGCTGGCAGGGTATCGAGTTGACTGTGCCCGAAGAGTGGAACCTCGGGGGCATCGGAGGAGGACAGGAGGAGGGGTATCTGCGCATTCAGGATGCGGAAATGGCTCGTGTGGAGCTGAAATGGGCAACTTCCACTGGCTTTGTCAACATAGATGCAGCCGTGGATGGATACCTGAAAAAGATTCGACAGGACCGTAAGCAAAGCAAAGACATGGAGATCGATACCGACGCGTCCGTGGTATCCAAGCGCAAGATGCGCAAAAAGGTATTGCGTGGTTTCTCGTGGCGTTCTGATATGCACGGACTGGGCGCGGCATGGTATTGTGCAGACTGCAAACGGACCTTCATCGCCCAGGTGCTGACCAAACCAGAAGAGGATGGACCTGCGCTGGCCGAGCGTGTGCTTGCCGGCATCAAGGATCACCCTACAGGGGGCTGGCTGCGCTGGGCCACATACAATTTTGACGCGCAAGTGCCAGAGGATTTCTCACTGACCGCCCGCAAGCTCATGGCCGGTCATATCCAGTTGACCTTCAAGCGTGATGTAGCGGCGAGAACCGCGCGCTCCATCATGCTGCAGAACCTGGTAGTCCCTGAAGAGTTGACGCTGGCGCGCTGGGGCATGGCCGGCACCATGCTCAAAAATAAGACGTTGCAGCAGTGGGCGGCCGATGAGATGGGTACCCGCCTCAAACGGATCAAGCCGGAACTCGAGCCCACTGAAACGAACGGTCACGAAGCAGTGCACGTCTCTGCCACCAATCTGTCGCTTCAGGGGCCGCTGTTTCGTACCATCGCACGCTTCGCAGAGGTTCCCTATGCAGACCGCATTCGCGGGTTGATATGGCACTGCCCGAAAAGCAACTCAGTTCACCTGGTGCAGATGCTGATAGACTACACCAACGAGCAACTGTTATCCGAAATAGCCTCGCGATTTCACTGCCATAGCAGTGAGGATGCTGCAGACTGAGTTCGCGGTGTACGGACCTCAGCCAGGCCGTTGCAAGTGCGCGATGGCGACCGCAGCATAACCGCAAGGAGCGCAAACGATGACGCGAAGACTTGTGACATGCGTGATCGTAGGCCTGCTGGCCGTAGTGGCCGGCGCATGGGCCGTGGCCGATGACGAACAGCAGGCAGCAACACGGCAGGTTTGGGAACTCATCCGCCAATCACGCAGCCTTGTCCTGGAAGGCAACCTCGAGGAGGCTGAGGCGGCGCTTCTGCAGGCATGCACACTGTCACCTGATTACGCCGAAGTGTACGCACATCTGGGCTACGTGTACGAACTCCGTGAGAAGCCTGCCCAGGCCCTACACGCCTATGCAGAGTTGCTGCGCCGTCGGCCCAAGCACGAGTATGCCGCTTCACGGCTCGAACACATCTTCTACGAAGGGACATTTCCCCGAGCGGTTTTCCTTGAAGACCTGAAGTTCAGTCCGGTACATTTTGTGGTAGATCACTGCAGGCTGACCATCAACGACCAGCCCGCCCACGACAGGCAGGATGTCACCATCGCATACACTGACGACTTGCTGTTTCATGAAGAGATGGAACGCGAGGGCCCGCCAGTGGAAATCCGTGTTCCCGCCTCCCCCAGTGGTGCCACGGCTCTGGTCAATCGCTCTAACTACGGTTTCGTGGGCGACAGTCTCAAAGCGCCTCTGGAGATGAAGTTCGTCCTGAGCTATCCTTCGCGTCTGATCAGCCTCCATCAGACCGACTATCGAAAAGTGGCGCCAAATATCATCCATCTGATGCTTCGGGCACAGGTGTACTTCGCACACTATCTGGGAAAGCTGCCGCCGATTGAGCCACCGGTCAAGACCAGTCTGCTAGAAGACGGCCCTCCGGGCGCAGAAAGCTACGGCAGTGAGCTGTTCTTCTACTCGGCCCACATCCCCCGTACCCCCGTCGAATGGGCACGGCAGGTGGGTCACGAATACGGTCACCTTGTCCTGCCACCGGTTGGCCGGTACATGGAGCCTGAATCGTGGGCCAATGGCATGCTCGGCGAACGGCTATTCATCCAGTGGCTGGCAGAGGAAGCGCAGGCCGTCTCCGGTGAGCCCTGGCCAGAGCCGTCCGCGGTTGCCCTGCTAAACGGACTGTTAGGCGAGGACGCCGAATTCGACGCCGTGAGCTATCTCGAAGCATCCTGCTATGCAGATATGCAACTGTGGCACCAACTGGGCCCCGATGCGTCCCACATCGCGGGGACCGGAGAAGAATCGATGCGCTACTGGCTCGGCCTCATGCTGTGGATCCAGGCATCTCTGGGCAAAGAGACTCTGCGTGAAGTGATCGACTCCGCTCCGGGGACCTCCCCTTCTGACTTCCTGTATGCCCTCAAGGTAGTGTTGCAACAGCAGGCCGCAGCCGGAGCCATCCATCTCGCTGTCGGTGGGCTTGATGTCGAGAAGTCTCGCCTCAGCACAGCACCGGCACAAGGCGCCCTGGGCTGGCGAGAGGTGACGTTGTCCCCGGGCGACAGTGTGAGGCTGGCTGCGTATATACCGGGGGGGATATGGCAAGCCCAAATGGCACCGCATGCCTCAGGCCTGGAGGTCACCTTCGACGGGCGTGGGCCGCTGCCGGTGGACTCCACCACAGGTTTGAGCCTGGGAGCGGTGAACGAGGGCTGGCACACCATCGAAGTATCAAATCGCGATGGCATAGTGCAACTTCACACCATCGAACTTGAGCTAACTGACACTCTATAGCGCGTAACTACGAACCACGTCTCACGATACACATGATGTCAGAGATGCCAGAGCAGTCTATATCCTACCAGACAGGCGCTCAGGTGCATATACGTCGAACCCGGTAGCCTCATCCAGCAAGCCCGATGTGCCTGAAAATTCAGTCCTGCTTCGGCGCGCCTGCCGCAGATTGTCGCGTGAGGCCGCTAACCTATGCCGAAGCGGTCGCGCAACTCTCCCCAGGTAGCCTCGGGCAATGGCTGACAGGCCGCTGCCACATCGGCTTCTACTTCAGACGGAGTCGCAGCCCCCACAAGCGTGGAACCAATGCGCGTCTCTCGCATACAGAACTGTAAGTTCACGGCGAGCAGGCTGACGTTTGACTGCCGCGCCCACTGCCAGAGCTCCACGGCTCGCGTCACACGCTGATCTGTTGCAAACCCTCCAAGCCTTCGGGCGACCACCCGTGGGTCCTCGCCTCCGAGCAGGCCAAGCATGACCGCGGCGCCGTTGAGGACTCCTACATCGTGCTCGGCGGCTGGCTCCAGCACTCCGGCTGCTGCACTCTGGTCCAGCAAGTTGTAGTCGCAAAACGTCAGGCATACGTCGAGTTGGCCCGTCTCCATCAGGCGCTGGTGGAACACATGCGGCCGCAGACCCGCTCCGATAGCACGGATTACACCCTGCTGTCGAAGCTCTACCAGTGCCTCGAGCGCCCCTCCGGTCTCCAGCACCGGCGTGAGGTCGCTGGGGTCATGTACCAGTACCATGTCAAGATAGTCTGTATCAAGCAAGCGCAAGCTGTCCTCTACGCCCCGGTAAGTCTCGTCAGCCGAATAGTAGGACTGGCCATCAGGAAGCCGGCCGGTCTTAGTGGACAGGTACAGCTCATCACGGCGCCCGCCGCGCTCGTACCACTGGCTCAGCGCCAGACCGATGCGGCGCTGGCTGTCGCCATAGTACGGCGCAGTGTCTATGAGATTGATGCCGAGTTCAAGAGCTCGATGCACCGTCGCAACCGCCAATTCGTCATCGAAACCACTCTCAGTCCTGCCCAGGTGTGCTCCCCCGAGACCAAGTGCGGTCACATCATAGCCGGTGCGCCCCAGTCGTCGCCTGGGTAGGGTCGAAGGATTCATCACAGAACCTCTTGTGGGCAAAGTGAACGCAAGACGGAAAAACAGTCTGTCCGACAAAACCACCTATAGCTACAGGGCAGTCAGCGGGCGGGAATAGGGCGGCTGCGTTAGGTCTATCGGTATGCCGTCGTTGTGCGCTGACTCGACTGCTGCCAATGCGGCCGCCAACGATTTGACCGCGTCACTGTATGGTGACCGGATACGACTAGGATCTTCGTACAAAATAGCATCGAAAAACGTCGCGAACTCGGCGCGGTAATCGCTACGTCCCGGCTCATCAACCGCCACTTCTTCTCCGTTGACGGTGAGCCGAGAGTCGGCCAGATCGTAGAGGTCTCCTCCGGCGGCCACCAGAAATCCCTGTCGGCTGAAACCGTCGAGGGCGCTACAGGTGGTGATATTCGCCACTCCCCCGCCTGCGAGGGTGTAACTAGCGCATACACTCAAGGGGATATCCAACTTTTCCGTGCTGTCAGGACGGACTACAGCGTGGGCTGTCACACTGAGATACTTTGCTCCGAGATAACGCAGGAGGTCAACTGAGTGAATAGTGTTTTCCACGAAGGGGCCACCCGACAACTCCTCAATCATCCACCACCAGGCTAAGGCCTTGCTGCCGTGCAATCGGTGGATCAGGGCCTGAACAACGCAGTCATCGTCCAGCATGGCCCGAGCAGCCTGGCCACTGATAGAATACCGACGATTGAAGCCGACTGCGCTGATGATGCCCGCCTGCTGGATGGCCGCATTTGCCTCATGGGCTTTCTGCATGGTAAGTGCCGGCGGCTTCTCGACGAATACGTGGATACCCCGTTCGGCGGCTATGATCTCGGCATCGGTATGTGCATAAGGGGGGATGAAAATGCATACCGCATCGAGACTCTCGTTGTCGAACAGATCGTAGTGGCTGGTATAGCGCCTCTGCACATCATACTGGTCACCGCGTGCTGCCAGGTTTTCATCACTGGTGTCGCAGAAGGCAACGAGCTGCACCTGAGGTAGGTCTGCTAGAATTGGCAGGTGGCAAATCTCGGCCATCTTACCGACGCCAATCACACCAACACGCAACTTACTCATGAACCGCCTCCGATCATCGCGAGTCCTACTGAATTGTGGGGCGTCAGTTCCGCGCTGCCCGCTACAAATCCTTCCCGGTTATAGCTTCCAGATAGCGCGGCCCACAACACTGTCGAAGCTCTGACATTCGGACAGACATACAAATGCGCCGCCCCCTGGCGAGGCGGCGTAATGTGCAAGTACTCTCCATCAGCGGGCCAACCCTGCCGCTTCCAGCCTACAGCTCCGGGGGTGGTGGAGGGGTTGCAACTCCTATCACTGTGATCCCCCTGCTGGCAGGCTCGCTGACAGCGTCTTCGGCATCCACTGCAGTGATCGTCACCGTGTAACTGACGGTTGAGAATCCAGTGTTTGCCGGCACTGAGTAAATGGCGAGCCATTGCCCATCGGTCAGGGTCATATCTACTGTGTCGGTGCCCTCGGGGCCGGTAATTCGCGCTCTGACCCTGGCAACTTTCTTGTCATCAGTTACCGTGGCGGTGATAGTCACATCGCCACCGATAAAGCCCAGTTCAGATGGTGAGACAGCGGTCTCAATGATTTTGGGCGGTTCGTTCGGAAGCGGAGTCTCGCCGCCTCCTCCACCACCGCAACCAGCAACATACACTGTCAGTACAAGCAACGCCAGTAGTGCAAACCGATGATGCATAAGAGCCATTCTCCTCACTCTGGTATGATCAAACCACTTCATGTTACTATAAGAGCGCTACTTTTTTCCATTTGCGCCATGCAACGATAGTTGCCGCGCGGAGACCGGAATGTGGTTCCATCTTCCCCGCGGATATAGTTCGATCGCCTAACTGGATAGGTTCGAAGCAAATCCCTGTCACATGCAGATGAAAACTACTGTCTTGGACGCAACCGACCCCCCATCGGTTCCAGGATTTGCACCATCGAATGCCCAACTTACCGGATATGGGCTATGACAGCGTCCGGCACACAGTGTTCATTCGTTGCCTACCGTAAAACCAGAGCCAGTCTTGCGCCCCAGCCGCTGCTGCTGGACCATGCTGCGAAGCATGTCGGCAGGACGATACTTTTCCCCCGACAAACCCGCGTGCAGGCCGTCCATCACCGCCAGCGTGATGTCGTTGCCCACGAGGTCGGAAAGCTCCAGAGGCCCCATGGGGAAACCGCAGCCAAGCTTCATCGCCGTGTCTATGTCTTCGACCGATGCCACGCCCTCTTCCAGCAGCAGTATGGCCTCGTTTAGCATCGGTATCAGCAACCGGTTGACTATGAAACCGGGGCTATCCTTGACCCGAACCGGCTCCTTGCCTATGGATCTGGCCAGGTCCACTGCAGTGGCCACGACATCGGTGCGGGCGTCGGCAGTGATGACCAGTTCGACTAGCTTCATGACCGGCGCGGGGTTGAAAAAGTGCATCCCCACAAACTGCTCTGGCCGCCCGGAAGCCCGCCCAAGAGCAGTTACCGATAGGCCGGAGGTGTTGGTGGCCAGGATAGCATCGAGCGGACAAATCGTGTCCAACTCGCCTAGCAGGGCAGACTTGGCGTCTAAGTCCTCCACGATTGCCTCGAGAGCGAACTGACATGATGCCGCCTCATCGAGGCTCTCGGCCACCTGCAAGCGTGACACGATCCCCGCCACCTGCTCCTCGGTCATCTTCTCGCGCTCCACGAGCCTGTCCAGGTCTGAGCGGATCCGCGCGAAAGCCTGCTCGGCCACTCCCGGTGCCGCATCATACAGTACCGCACGCAGGCCACCCTGGGCGAAGGCTTGTGCGATGCCCCGCCCCATGGTGCCGGCGCCAACCACGAATACTCGCTCTATGTCCATAGCAAAACGCCTCCTGCGCATATCTTCTGCTCGTGTCTTCTATCCGTCTCCACCGCCCACATCTACTGTCCGTGTCTACTGCCCGCGTCCACTGCCCATATCTACTACTGATATGGCGATATCACTATATCCGCTCTACTATCGCACACACGCCCATGCCTCCGCCGACGCACAGTGTGGCCATGCCTACCGTCACATCGCGCCGATGCATCTCGTGTACCAGAGTGGCCATAATACGCGCTCCACTGGCTCCGATGGGATGGCCCAGCGCTATGGCCCCACCGTTGACGTTGACGCGCTCCAGATCCCAGCCCACCTCTCGGGTGAGCGCCAGCGTCTGTGCCGCGAAGGCCTCGTTTGCCTCGATGA
>JAAYSP010000116.1 GCA_012518355.1 candidate division WS1 bacterium
CTGTGGACTCCGATGCTTTTGTGAGCTTTTTCGTGTCTCGTCTTCTGGATTGAGAGCACTTGTAAGAGAGGAACCTAAGGCAATCTTGACTGACGCCACCGCTCCACAGGAGCAGTTTCCGATAGATGTGATACTGGCTCGGCGAGGCTTGCGGCACCATACTCTGGGGCCGACGGGGCGCAGAGTGTACTGTGACCGGCTGGATAATCTTCTAGGCCTGCGTGGGCGTTTCTGCTACATCCATGACCGACCTGACGGACAACCCATCAGTGATCCGGTAGCGGTGGAGGTGTTGGTGGGAGAGCAGCCAGTCAGCACCAAGCGCGCGGCGGTGTACTGGTATCCATCGCACCTGTATCGGCGTACCACCCAGCACGGCTTGCGCATCCAGGAGTACAAGTTCATCACCGAAGACGATGTGATCTGTGACCAGATCGAGTTCACAAACGAAAGCGATCAGGCCGTCACGGTGACTGTCCATACCAGCAGCGGCGCGCTAGTGGAGGCTGCGAGAGTAGGCAAGGACGGCATAGCGGGCGGGTGGCGCACTTACGAGCAGACAGTGCGCATGATCCTCGCCGCTCCGGCACGGGCTGACAGCAGCAACCGCGTGCTGAAGACCGAAGTAGAGCTTCAGGTGGGGGAGAGCACCTCCATGCTGGCAGCGCTGGCCGTGGCGGATACCCCGGCAAACGCTCAGCGCTCACTGCAGCGGTGGATGCAGCATGAAGATCCACTACTAGCCCATCGTCGTCGGTATCAGGCCTGGTATGATGATAACTGCCCGCGATTTGAGTGCTCGGACGCGACCGTCACCCGCATGTGGTGGTACCGCTGGTTTCTAGCTCGCCACAATCTGGTAGACCCGGAGCTTGGCCACATCTCGCACCCGCTGTTTTACGAGGGCAAGCATGGCGGCTATGCGCGAGGAGTGACGGCCAGCGCGCCACTGATCCTGAACGAAGTACGCTGGCTACGAGACGCCTCCCTAAGTCATGGCATGATCCGCAACTACATGCATACTCAGTCCTCGCATGGGCTGTACCGTGATCTGTGGGTGGATCGAGTGCGCGGACTGGAACCCGGTCGGGAGGGTAATCCCGATCCGGGTTACGAGGAGTTCCTGCCCGCTGCATTCATGGGTGCTCTCCTGGTGCATCCGGATCGTGAACTGCTCGAACACGCCGCTCAGTCCATGACTGCCAACTCGGAGGCTTTGCGCAAGCTTCGTGACTGCAACAACAACCTGCTGCTCAATCCGGGCGGCCACCACATGACACAGGAGCACGCACCATCCTTCGCGCATTTCCACGATTACTCGGACTGGTACGACTACACTGAGCTTGAGCGCCCCGACTATTCGGCCTTTTTCTATGCCAACCTACGCGCCACTGCAGCAGCATGGCGCGGGCTCGGCAGATCACGCGAGGCGCAATGGTTCGACGGTCTGGCCAAGCGGTGTGCTGCGGCCATATGCGAACATATGTGGGACACCCAGGATGGCTACTTCTATGCTATCCGTGAGAGCGACGGGGAGTTTGCGCGCTGCCGTGAGGCCAACGGGCTGTTCCCATTTGCCTTCGGGGCGGTGCCTGATGATCCGGAGTATCACGGAGCGTTTGTCCATCTGCTCAGCGAGGAGGAGCTGTTCACCCCTTGGCCGTTTGCCACTACATCACGCCAGTGTCCCGCTTTCTCGGCACGGCCCGGGCACTGGGGCTGGGAGAAAAAGGACAGCTACTGTACATGGAACGGGCCCACATGGCCGTACACCAACAGCATCCTGGTGGAGGCGATGGGGCGACTGTTGCGTGAGCACAATCAGCATCTGGTGACAGCCGAGATCCTATGCGCTTTTATGGGCAAGTTTGCGGCTATGATGCACGAGAGTGAAGACGCGGGCTCGCCGATGGTGCGCGAGTGTTATGACGGTGAGACGGGTGAGGGTTTCGGCTGCCCTGACTATTTTCACAGTTCGTACAACGATTTGATAGTACGCTTCATGTGTGGACTGATACCCGACGAGGGGCGTGAAGTGACTGTGGACCCGCTGTGCGATGGCTGGTCATGGTTCCGTCTCGAAGGTGTCGGCTATCGCGGGCACGAAATCTCGATTGTGTATGAGACGCGCAAAACGGACCGTGCCTATGACGATGTCGAGCCGGGTCTGACGGTGATGGTAGACGGGCAAGTAGCTGCATACGCACCGGATCGCACCTCGCTCGTAGTGCAGATGCCATTTCGCAAGCCAAAACCGGCCACGGATGTCAGCAGCCAGGAGGTGCCTGGCCAGTCTGACATTGAGCAGTGACCGCACCGAACTGTTTGTAGGGAGGTCTGTGGATCATGCATCTCAGAAGCCCAGTACTCGTCGCGTTCGCCGTGCTAGCCACTGCCGCATTTGCCGACTTGAAATCGGCAGCCGTGAAACACCCGGTCATGCCTGTGTCGGGTGCCTCTGCGGCTTTGCTGCAGGCGAAGATAGATCCGTTGCTCGAACGTGGCATGGACTTCATCCTCGACCTGGTGCCCGACCGTAACGGTATCCGCTTTTGTGAGTGCCCCAACTGTGACCAGGGCACTCAAGCGGGTCAGATCGCCTGGAACGGCATAGACGATCCTGACGGTGTGCACTGCAGGTTCTGCGGCCATCAGTATCCGTCTGAAAAGTACC
>JAAYSP010000233.1 GCA_012518355.1 candidate division WS1 bacterium
CAGCCGGATGCTACACAGAAGTGAAGCCGCTATCGTCCGAATACCGAACAGTCAATCGCGCTGCATATCCAGAGTGCTCTCGTCATCAGGCAGGGCGTCGCTGTGCGGCACGCATATAGCGCGGTCCCCACAGGGTCCTCTCAGGATTCTCACAGGGGCTACGCAGTCCGTTTCTGCCTCCGTCGAGCGATCCAACCCCCGCCCAGGCCGGTCAGCAGTAGTACTATGGTGCTGGGCTCCGGTGTCTGAGCCTGGCTAACTTCATACTGACAGGCATCTGAGTTCCAGTCGTAGTAGATGCTCCATCCGGTTAGATTCCCTGGCGGCCCGTACTGATTTGCGGGCTGAGTACCTCCGCCATCGAAGTTCGCCCCACCATCATAGTAGAAGCTGGTGTGCTTGAGGGCATCGCCGTAGTTCAATCCCACGCGCGCTCCGGTCAACTCATCAGGGATCTGCGCATAGCTGAACTGGATGCGCCCCGTGGCTTCATGTAGCTGCGCCTGAAAAATCGCGTGCTGTGTTTTGAGCTGGTCAAGGTACACATCCCAGGTGGCCGCGAACACCTGCTGTCCGGGGGTGCCCACGGTCTGGTAGTATATTTCGCCTTCGCGTGGCCACAGATAGTTGTATGGCGCCCCCAACGGAGAGATCATACGCGAGAAGTTCTGCTCGTATGACCCATATGGCCAGTTGCTGGCCTCCCAGATGGGTATATTGTTGACCATCTCAGGGCCGATTCCCAGGTATCCGTTCGACTGAACGTAAGCGTCTGATGTCACCAGATTTTCAGGCCCATAGAATGAGAAATCAAAGCCTATGGGTACATGCCATCGGTCGGTACCGGTAGGCGCGATGGAAGATGCCCCTGTGTAGTCAATCCAGCCCGGCGGCAATACCAGGTCGGCTGCGGCATGGTGCTGGCCCAGTGATAGACAGTTGGCAAGCACAAAAAGCATGCCGAAAACAGATGCTGCTGATTTCATCCTGTACTCCTGATAATCGATAGAGATGCCGAGAAGACAACAGCGCTATGATGCCCCAATCGGCATCAGTTTAAACGAGAGTGGAGTAGTGTGATGTCACAATTGCATGTGCATGTAGTAGGCCACTGCTAACAGGTAGCAGCCCTCACATGCCGACAATAGGTCAGCTACTGTCAGTTACTGTCAACTACTATCAACTACTGTCAACTGTATTTGGGTGATTTGTGGTGGCAATCAGGAGAGGTAAGCGGAGCTTTAGGCAAATCGCTGAACCGCATCACGATGCGATGAGAGTGGGCCGTACGGGCATCTCTCGTTTAGTCGGCCTCGCCGATGAGCTGCTTTACCGTCGCCTCTACTTCCTCCAGGGTAAAGTCGGGCCCCAATCGCTGAGCGATCTTGCCATCACGGCCTACCAGCACGGCTTGTGGTATAGGCAGAAGCTTTTGCTCAGGGAAAAACAGTTGGTTTTCGGTATCGCCTGCCAGCGCCACCGGCATGGAGTAGTCTCGCAGGGCGAGCCAGCTTTCGACCATGCGCACATCCGGGTCTTCGGCCAGCGCCCACACTTCTACGCTTTTGCCCTCATAGGCCTCGTGAATTGCGTTGAGACCGTCGAATTTCTCTTCACAGGGCTTGCAGTAGGTGGCCCAGAAAAATAGCACGATGACGCGGCCGCGTGATTTCGCTAGTGTCAAGGTGTTGCCCTGCAGGTCTATGACGGTTAGAGATGCCGCAGTCTCTCCGTTGAGTGGTTCAGTAACCTCATGTGATTGGGGGTCTGGAGCCTCGAGACCTGCGTCAGGCCTGGCCCGGCTTCTGCAGCCGCTAAATGTCAGTGACAGCACCGACACTGTCAGCAGTAGCATTGCTGCAGTCGCAAGCCTGATGCGCATAGAGCTCCCCTTTTGGGTTGATTTGCGGTGGATTGCCATTGAAGATGCTACTGTCGCGGTTCAGGTTCCAGTATGGCCAAAGCCACCTGAGCCCCGTCCAGTTTCGTCGAGTTGCTCGCGGACTTCCCAGCACACACGACTGACCGGAGCCACTACCATCTGGGCGATGCGCTGGCCGGACTGTATGGTCACTGGCTCGCTGCCCAGATTGGCCAGGATCACCTGCACCTGGCCGCGGTAATCGGCGTCTATCGTACCTGGCGAGTTGAGCACAGTTAGGCCGTGCTTGAGCGCCAGACCGCTTCGAGGCCGAATTTGAGCCTCGTAGCCCGGAGGTAGACTGATGTGTATTCCGGTGGGTATCAGGACGCGCTCACCCGGCTCGATGGTCTGCTCCTGCTCGATAGCAGCCTGCAGATCCATGCCCGCAGAAAGCTCAGTCGCATAGCCGGGCAGTCCCAGCTTACGCCCCTGGGCGGTAAGACATACCGCTATACTGACTTCGTTCGGCGTCTTCGTCACCAGTCACCTCTCGGTCGTATGCGTCCCCCAGTACCACAAATTGCACTTATGCGTCTGCGCTCCCCACAATTATAGCGGCCACAGTCCAGTATGTAAATCGGCGACAATACGGTATACTCGTTTTGTTGCAAAAGCGACTCTGACAGGCAAGCATGAAATCGGGAGTGATGTAGATGGCCGAAGTCTCTGTACTGTACTTCGATGTTGGTGGCGCGGAAAATACGGATGCTACGCTGAAAGCTGCCGGGAAACGGGCCGCTGAACTCGGCATTCGGCAACTGGTGGTGGCCAGTAACACCGGCAACACCGCACTGCGAGCGGCTGAAATCGTGCCGGATATGGAGCGCATAGTCGCGGTGACTTTGCAGGCAGGTCTCTGGGAAGTGTACTCGCCGCCGAATCCGGAAGTGGTGAGCAAGGCTGAGGCCAGAGGAGTGAGGTTTCTGACCTGCACCCACAGCCTCATGGGAGCGGTAGCTTCGGCAATTCACAGGCAGTTCGGTGGTCTGCCTTCAGAGGAGCTCATCGCCCGAACTTACTACACGTTTTCGCAGGGCACGAAGGTGGCGATCGAGTGCATGATGATGGCAGCCGATGCCGGGCTGCTCGATATGAGCCAGGATGTCATCTCCGTCGCAGGTACGCACGAGGGTGCAGATACGGCTCTAGTAGTTCGCCCCACCTTCACTCACAACTTCTTCTCATGCCGGGTGCGCGAAATTCTGGCCATGCCGCGCACCGATGCACCAGAGCCTGAGTAGATCGGTACTCGAGCAACCGCCGCTGCCCCCATGCGCTATGCCTTCGCTATTCCCTGAGTGCGCCGTCTGCTCACACCGGGGATGGGCGGAGCATTGTGGCGTGGCGTTGGGGGAGGTGGCAGTAGGGACTGCACTCAGTCAGGCTTGCTGTACCAGCGGGCTGCTATATGATGCTGTGGGCACCGGGGGTGGTGTATCTATGGGGGGTGCAGGGCGCTGGCATGGCTGGCATACCGGTGTATGCTGCGCCAGGTGCCCGCCCTGGCGTCTGCGCTTATGCCCTGTCACGGCTAGCTTCGCCGTACGATAAACAGATGCGCTGTGGTGCGTCTTGCCTCTTCCATCATCGGAGTGCACCGTCTGCTCATACCGCGGATGGGCGGCGCGGTGTGATTTGTGGATGTGGCTGGCAGTAGGCACTGCACCAGTCTAGGCTTGCTGTACCAGCGGGCTGCCATATGATGCTGCGGGGCACCGGGGGCGGTGCATCTATGGGGGGTGCAGGGCGCTGGCATGGATGGCATACCGGTGTATTCTGCGCTAAGTGTCCGCCTGGCGTCTGCGCTTATGCCGTGTCACGCTAACTTCGCCGTACGATGAACAGATGCGGCTTGGCGCCTCCGAGTCGGATGACGCGCTCGTGGACCAGGCGCAATTTGTGCGTGCGTGTGATCAACTTCACCAGCAGGCCGGAGCGTGTAGTCAGCAGCACCGCCTTGCCCCCGGGCCTGAGTACGCGCGTCATCTCTGACACGAAGCCTTCGTAGAGGTAGCTCAGAGAGCC
>JAAYSP010000211.1 GCA_012518355.1 candidate division WS1 bacterium
CTACTGGTCGGATATCGAGGACCGTATCTCCGTGCGTGCCGCGCAGCTCGTCAGAGAGCTGGAGCAGAAGACCAATGGCAACGGCCTCAGCCCCGAGGACACCTACGTCATCGCCATCGGCAAGTGCATGGAGGAGTACAGCAAGTACTACTACAAGGGGCGCTCATATGTTTTCAAAGACGGCCAGCCTGTGAACATCGAAGAGGCCCTCAACGGCGACGAAGAGCGAGGCATTGACGGCATCGGCGGGATAGTGGACCAACTGGTCGAGGAGGCCGAGGGGCGTATGTGGCCCGCCGGCCTGGACCCTGTCAGCCGCTTCTATCTGGTCAACTTCCTGGGCCAGTCCGATGTGCCCTATGACCGGCTGCACCGGCGCCTGCGACACAATGCACAGATCACGCTGGAAGAGCTGGAAAGGCAGCAATTGGTCGAACAGAGCGGGGGCAAGGTGAAGGTGCTCACGGAAAAGGAGCGGTCAGAGTACCTGATGAGCATCTACAACGCAGAGCAGCCAGAGCAGGTGAAGCTCAATCTAGATCTGCCCGAAAGCAACGCCCTCACCTATATAGACAAACTACACCTGCTAGTGTCTATGGAGCAGCAGGGCGTGAATACCGGCGGCCTGCGGGAAGAATACGGCCGCGACAATACCTTCACCGCCCTGGTGGCACGCATCGTCCAGTACCTGGACCCCAAGGCCAAGAGCTATAGGCGCTATCAGACCCTAATGACCCTCCTGCAGGGACAGACGACAATAAATTACGAGCCGTGAAGATGCGGCTCTGCCCAATATAGCCGCCCCAGCTGCCCCAAGATGCAGGCGCAATAGCCCTATCATAACCAGCGCCTGTGAGAAGCCCCATCTGAGAGGAGCTGACACTATGGGACTTGTCCCAGGCTACAACTTCGTGCGCGTCAACGCGGCCAGTACCTTCTTGAGGGCTTATCAGTCTGAGTATCCCGACCAGCCCCCCTACCGGCTCTCTATCATCAGCTTTCTGCGGATGCTCCACCATAAGGAAGCCCCGCCCCACCGCTGCCTGGTAGTAGAAGACTTTGAGCGCCTGTGGGCCGTATGCGACGACAACGAGCGGCTGGGCAACCGCATCAAACAACTGCTCAACCAACGGGCCAACTGGATCACAGAGCACCTGAGCTATGTGTACTTCATAATTTCCCATAAGGTAGACTTCGTCAATGCAGCAACGTTTCAATTGCAGCCGGCCGATGGCAACCCCGTAAACTTTGAGCGCATCTTCGGCCGCCCCACCCTGCATGCCATCAACCACTATCACCGCCCATTCGCGCTGTCATGACAAAGACAATGGACTTCGATCTTACCCGCTTCTTCGAGAAACATGAGCTCGATAGCTTCGAGGCCTTCCAACTGCGGCTGCAGGCCGAGGAACTAACCCGCCGGCGCCCCACCAGCGACTTCGAAAGCATGGAATCGCTTGAATCCTCGCGCGATACGATGCTGTACCCACACCAGATTCACGCCGCTCACTTCACGATGAGCAACCCGATGCTCAGGGGCGTGCTGCTGGCCGATGAGGTGGGGCTGGGCAAGACCATAGAAGCCGCCATGATCATCAAGGAGACGCTCTTCCGCGGGGGCCGCAATGTCCTGGTAATCGCCAGCCGCTCCCTGTGCCAACAGTGGGCAGGAGAGCTGCGCGAGCGCTTCTCCCTGGACTTCCAGGTGCTAACAGCTCAGCGGGTCGCCGAACTCAAACGCCAGCATATCGCCCCCTACGAGGGCCTACGGATCGCCACCTATCACTTCGTAAACAACCACATCGGCCAGTTCATAAAAACACCCTGGGACCTGGTGGTCATAGACGAAGTGCACATACTGAAAAATCCCCAGGGCGCCCTGCACCAGAGCATCAAACGCCTGCCGCGCAAGCTGTCGTGTCTGCTGACGGCGACGCCACTACAAAACTACCTGCCAGAACTACATGCCATCTCCTCAATCATAGACGAAGAGGCGCTCGGCACTGCGTTTTCGTTCCGCGAGCAGTTCTGCGAAGATGCGCGGGGGCTGACACCCAAAAACGTGCCAGAACTCAAACAGCGGCTGTCACGATTTGCAATCCGCACCCTGCGCTCTGACGTGCCAGAGATCCGCTTCACACAACGAACCCCCAGACTTTTCAATTTCGACTTGCACGCCGATGAATTGAAACTGTACACGGGCGTGTCCGAATACCTGGCACGGCCTAACTGGGCTTTCGGCCACAACGCCGGCGGCAAATACCTGATCTTGATGGTCTACCGCAAGCTCCTGGCCAGCAGCAGCTTCGCCCTCAGAGGGGCTCTGAAAAAAGTAGAAGAGCGCCTTGAAGATATGCTGGCAGGGCGCCAGAAAAAACCCCTGACTGTGGCAGAACTAGGCCCCATCGCCCGGGAAAGCTTCGATGACTTCGATGATGAAAAAAGTGATGCCAGCGCAGATACCGAAGAGTACATCTCCAGCTCCATGGCAGAGGAGCTGGAAGAGATCAGGGGATATGTCCGGCTCTGTGAGACTATCACGGAAAACGCCAAGGGCGAACGCCTTGTCGCTGCCATGCCTGAACTGCTGCAGCAGGGCGACAAAGTCTTGGTCTACACCCAATACAAGGCCACCCAGAGGTATCTAGCGCGCAAGCTGCGTGAGGCCGGCTACGAGGTTGTGGAGTTCAACGGCGACCTGCGATCGCACTCCAACCCTGACAAGGATGAACGGGAGCTTGCAAAGCGGCAATTTCATAAATCCGCAGATGTGATGATAGCGACCGATGCCGGGGCCGAAGGGCTGAACCTGCAGTTTTGCCACATCGTGGTCAATTATGACCTGCCCTGGAACCCCATGAAGATCGAACAGCGGATCGGCCGCTGCCACCGCATCGGGCAGCAGCATGATGTGGTCGTGGCAAACTTGGTGGCCACGAAAAACGAGGTAGACGCCCGACTGGTCGAGCTTCTGACGGACAAGATCCATCTTTTCGATACCGTGCTGGGCGAAAGCGACGAGATACTCGGCGCCATCGAGGATGGGATGGACTTCGAGCGCGCGGTGTTCACGATCCTGCAAACCTGCCGCACGCCAGGGCAGATCGACCAGGCCTTCGCCCAGTTGCAGTTGGAGCTGGAGGACGTCATCAACGAGCGGCGTACCATGGGCACCTCCCTGCTCCAGGGCTTCGACGATCGGCTACGGGAGCATCTGGAGATAGCCGGGGCACAGGCCCAGGAAGCTCTCGACAAACGGGCAGCCCTGCTTCGTGACTTCACCCTGGGCAGTCTGACCGCCAACGGTGCCACATACGCAGAGGTGGAGCCGGGCGTTTACCGCTTCAGCACTCCGTCACGGTTCTTGTTGATATCGCAGGAATTGCTCGATTCCGAGTACTATGGGAGCTTTGCCAAGAACTCGCGAAGCTCTGCCGCATATCTGACCAAACGCCACCCCCTCGTGAGGACTGCCCTGGATATGCATCTGCAGATGAGGCTTGGGGCGAGGGCAGCGATCACGCTCTCCTACAGCGGGCGCCACAACATCCACGGTATGGAGCAATTCGTCGGCCGCACAGGCTGGTGGCTAAATGTGAAGGTGATGTTCTCTGGATTTGAGACCGAGGATCACATGCTGAAGTTGGGGATGCTGTGTGATGGGAACCGTGTTTTCATCGATGACTTCCTAAGCGAGAACCTGGACCGGATTACCAGTGGCCCCGGCGTCTGGCAGACAACTCATCCTCTGCCGCCAGTGCAAGCTATCGAAAACTGGGTAAACGCCCGGGTCGAGGCCCTGATCGAAGAGATCACAGAGCGAAACGCCAAGTACTATTTGGAGCGGCGCGCTGTGATTGACAAGTTCTACGGCGCCCAAGGCGACGGGGAGATTCTCGCCGAGCTCAGATATAAGATAGAGAAGAAGCAAAGACAGAGCCAAGAACTGGCGCTGGATATCGAGGCCCAGGAGTCGGCGGCCAAGCAAATGGAGCTGTTGCGCGAGCGTGACCGGTTGGATGAGGAGTTGTACCAGTTAAATCAGCGGATGCAGTCAGAGCAGTTTGCCAGCTTCGAGGCCAAGCAGAAGGCCATCGAGGAGTTGGAACTGCTGCGACATCTCAACTACGAGGTCGAACTGGTCAGCGTGGCCCAGTGGACTATGATCTGAAGTTACAGTCGCAGCGCATAGAGTGATAGGACCGCGTAAGCGGGGCCGCTATGCAAGGAGCGCTGCAGGACTGCGACAAGGCACTTGGGATCTCTCCACGTGATGCAGCCGCAGCGTCCGGCGATACGGCATGCACCGAAGCGCGAGGCATGTGCCACCATCGCATCGCGGGTAGCTACGTGGGGCGCGGTAGAGGGAGGTAGGCGTGTGGTCGAGGTGTGTGGCGATACGGCATGCGGCCCTGGCGTCTTCTCTTCGTATAGCTTTCCGGCCCGAGTCTGCGCAAGTCCACAGGCCGCAAGCCCTTGAGATTATGCGCTTATATGCTATAATGATAAGTTGTTCATAGTGATGCTTCATCGTACAGTCTCAACGGTAGGGTGATAACGGGCTCACATGTAAGCACATGGGACAGGTGGTGGGGATGACGGCCATGCCATTTTCATCGGGAGATGCATATGCTCGAAGGGCCGGACGCATGGGTGATGAGTGGGCGCCTGGGAGCAGACCAGAGTGAGGCTGCAGGGTTTTGGGACTTGTGGGCCAAGCTCAAGGGGTCGGTGTCGTCTCCTGAGTCGTACCATCCACTGCCATGCCACCTGCTCGATGTGGCTTCTGTTGCCGAGGCGTTGTGGGATCTTGCCATGCCTGCGGGGGCCAGGCGCTGGCTCTGTGAGCTCTTCGGGCTGACCGAAGAAGCATCTGCCCGCTCATGGCTGACCCTGTTTGCCGGCTTGCATGACATCGGTAAAGCCTCTCCCGCGTTTCAAGGCCGTAGCCTACAGCACCGCAGTGCGCTGCAAGCGCACGGGCTAGTATTTCCGCCGCATAAACCCGCACACCATGGCCCGATCAGTGCCTGGATACTGCAGCGGCTTTTGGCTCCACCGGAGGCGCATGAATTCGGGCTGGACGCAGATACGGCGCAGGCGGTCGCGATGGCAGTGGGGGGCCATCATGGCACTATCCCCGACGCAGCAACTGTAAATGGTATAGGTGTCCAGAGTGCCGGGCAGGGTTTGTGGCGGCAGGCTCAGCAAGCGCTGCTGAGTATGGTTGCCCGGTTCGCGCACTTGCCACAGAACGAAACCCCGCAATTTCGCACATGCCATCCGACTATCGCCGTCACCCTGCTAGCCGGTTTCACTTCGGTCGCCGACTGGATTGGCTCCTCTGAAGAGCACTTTCCGTATGCCCCTGACTGCCGTGACGCTGCAGAGTATGCGCAGATTGCGCGGAAGCGTGCCCGCTGCGCGCTGGACGATCTGGGGTGGGGCGGATGGAGTGCGGATGAAGAGGTGCAGAGCTTCGAGGAACTGTTCCCGTACATAGAGCAGCCTCGGCCCATGCAGGGAGCGGTGGTGGAGCTGGCCGGAAGTCTCGACGCCCCCGGCCTGGTGCTACTGGAAGCCCCCACCGGTGAGGGCAAGACGGAAGCCGCGTTCTATCTGGTAGATCACTGGAACCGCTTGCTGGGGCAACGCGGGGCATATATCGCCATGCCCACACAGGCTACCGCAAATGCGATGTTCCGCCGCTTCCGCGACTATCTCACACGCGCCCATCCAGGTACGAGCATCAACTTCCACTTGCTGCATGGGCAGGCGGTACTATCGCAAGAGTATGAACAGCTCCGTCGCATCGGTCGGATTTATGACCCGAATCAGCAAGCCGATGCAAGCGACACGGATGGGGCAGGCGCGATCGCTGCCCGTGAGTGGTTCAGCTACAAAAAGCGCGGCCTTCTGGGGCCTTTTGCAGTGGGTACGATAGATCAGGCGCTACTGGGGGCGCTGCGGAGCCGCCATGTTTTCGTGAGGCTGCTTGGGCTGGCCGGCAAGACCATCGTTTTGGATGAGGTACACGCCTACGACACCTACACTTCTACGCTGCTGGACAGGCTTTTGC
>JAAYSP010000061.1 GCA_012518355.1 candidate division WS1 bacterium
CCGTCCCGCCCGTATCAGCGATGCCGGAGTGTGCCGGGTTGCCCATCTTTCAGAACGCACGTGCTGGCTCGACTCATGCGCCGCCGTTTTTCGACAACAGCCGAACGAATATGATGTGCCGGCAACAATCCTGGAGCTATCGGCCACTGCTACAGAATGCCTGAACATGGCTTCACGGGCAGATTAAGGCCCACACATCATCGGCGCCAGGGTGTAAATTTGGCCCTGTGATAAGATGACTGGACACACCTAAGATACAGCTGAGACAGCGACACAGCTATGAGATAGTAGCGCAGCCATGAGACAGCGACATAGCTATGAGATAGTAGCGCAGCCATGAGACAGCGACATAGCTATGAGATAGTAGCGCAGCCATGAGACAGCGACATAGCTAGGAGTAGCGGTACAGCTTAGGAGTAGTGACACAACTAGGAATAGTTGACCATGAGCAGCAAACTGAGAGGAAGATGATCATGCCTGACGTAATCATGCACTGTAACTATTTCGAGCACGGCTACACCGTAGCTGAGACGTTCGACAAGGTGGTCGAACACGGATACGACGGTATCGAGTTGCGTGGACGGCCGCGGTTCGACAACACAACAGAAGAATACCTCGATGACGTCGAAAAGCAGATGAAGCGCACTGGCATAACCAGCCTTGTGCTGTCACTGCCTGGAGACTTCATGAAGGCTGACAGTGAAGTTCGTGCCGCATCAGTTGACGAGCTCACCTATGTCCTGAAGCGTGGCATGGACATGGGATGTCGCACCTTCAACGCCATGTGTGGCGCACTGGCTGCACCGGGCTTTGACTACGGTGAGTTCGAAAAACACGGCTCTAACTACGCCTCTTCCGAGCACTGGCAGTGGGCTACAGCGGCCTACCAGCAACTGGGTGCAGTGGCTGCGGAGGGTGGCGCCAGGATCGCCTTCGAAACCCACAACGTCTATATCCATGACCTGGCAAAACCCACTAAGAAGCTGCTCGACATGATTGACTGTGACGCGGTTGGTGCCAATCTGGACATGGGCAACATCGTGCTCCATGCCGATGGCGAGTCGCTGGAAGACGCGCTGGAGATCCTGAAGGGCAAGCTCTACTATGTCCACCTGAAAAACATGTTGCGGCTCCGGCCAGGTGGCTTTGCAGCAGTCGGTTTGGCCGAAGGCTGCATAGACAACCGCCAATTCCTGCGCATCCTGAAAGAGCAGGGCTACGACCACCCCATAGGCGTCGAAGCTCCAAGGCCTGGCGACCGCGATTACTTTGCAGCCAGTGATCTGGCCTATACCAGATCGCTGCTGGAATACCTGGACTGGAGCTGATCCTGCCACTGAATCCCGGGCACGAGCATACCCTATACTTTCTGATACCTCCTGGTTGCTCGTGCCCCAGCATAGCTGTCATAGCCGAAGAAAGGTGGCGCTTACATGGAGCCACGTATCAATCTGGGGTACTACCCTGAAAAGGGTGTGACCCGTGAATTGCTCACAAAGTATGATTTGGGACTCGAGGTCCTGCTACAACAGCCGCGTATCGAGCAGGCAGCCGCAGAAGTCGCTGACCTGGTCTACAGCGTCCACGTGCACTGGTTGCAGGCCGACATCGGCCGGTACAATTTCGCCGCGATAGACCCGGAGTTCCGCCAACTCAGTCTGGACATCATGGAGGCGTCGCTTGCAGAAGGGGCAACTCACTTCCCGCAGGCGCAAGTGGCGGTAATCCACGGTGCACCGGCCCGCTGGGCAGGCCATCCGCATCCGGGCGGCGACGGCGGCGACTACGATCTGTTCATCGCTGGCTTGCGCGAGTTGGCCGACTATGCCCACGATCAGGGGCTGCGGCTAGTTCTGGAAAACAACAATTCTTACTGGGTTGACCGCACGGGCAAATTCGGCTGGCAGGATGCGCGCCCTTCGATTGACATGCGCTATTTCGGTTGCGGTCCGGAAGACTGGCTGAAGGCATATGACGACGCGGCGCACGACAATCTCAAGCTCTGTCTGGACACGGCCCACGCTTTCACCTGGGCACACCATATCGCCGACCATGACAAACGCATTGAGGCGGTGCTCACGTACTTCCAGCGCCCGGAGGCGATCGCTCACGTCCACTGGAACGGGCATGAGGCTTTCGAACCGGATGGAAGAGTGGATGGCCATCTGAACGTAGGGAAAGACACGATCCCGACGCAGATACACCGGAATGTCAAGGCCCTGGGAGTGCCGGTGATACTTGAGCATTACTACGGCGAAGAAGCGTTAGTCGAAGAGCTTGCCTACATCAAGTCGCTGTAGCGCCCACCACTGCAGATGTGTATAATCCATCTGTGAAAGTAGCGCTGATTGCCAACCCACGGGCGGGCCGATGTCGGGGTGCCAGGGTCGCTCCGGTCGCCGCTGATCTGCTGCAACGCGGTGGCTGGCAGGTGGATCTTCAGACCACTTCCGGAGTGGGACATGCGACGGAGCTTGCTCGCGACGCAGCGGCAGCCGGTTATGATTTGGTCGTCGGAGTTGGCGGTGACGGGACACTATCAGAGCTGGTCAACGGTTTGGTTGGAACCGAGGTCCCGTGTGGTCTGGTACCATGCGGCACAGGCAACGATTTCGCGCGTTTCGTCGGCATCAGTCAGCGTACTGAATCGGCAGTTGAGCAGCTACTCTCAGGCTGCCCACGTGTGGTTGACCTGGGGCTCTTGCGACAGCCATCGATGTATTTTGTCAACATAGTCGGGGTCGGCTTCGATGCCGCAGTGGCTGAACGTATCAATCGGCGCCGGAGATTTACTGGCGGACTGACTGCTTACCTGCCTGCAATTCTCGCCGAAGTTGCAGCGAACAGTTTCGTCTCTGCGGCAGTCCAAATAGATGGTAAACGCTACGAGGACGAGTTGCTGCTGGTAGCGGTGGCCAACGGCAATGCCTACGGGAGCGGTTTCAGGATAGCTCCACGTGCGGTTTGTGATGATGGCTTGCTGGACGTGGTGATGGTGCGTCGCACGGGCCGCTTGGACGTGCTATATAGTCTCGCCCTCGCCTACGGCGGATGGCATGAAAAGCATCCGAAAGTAGAGATGCTGCGGGCGACAGAGGTGAAGATCGAAGCTGATAGACCGGCGCCTGCTACTGTAGACGGTGATATCCTTGCATATACACCGTTGGAGATAGAAGTGTCGTCGGGTGCTGGCCTGTTGTGGCTGTAAGCGAGATGGTAGAGTGCAGGATACCTGTGACATCAAGTGGATGAGCGCAACTCTATAGCGGAAGAGGAGCGTATGATTATGAGCAGACATTTCGTCGCGGCAGTAGGTTTCGTCATGCTCATGCTACTGGCCGGTTGTGGTGGCGGGGTTCAGCAGGCCAGACCACCGCGACAGGTGCCCGGCATTTCCGCGAGTGGTGGAGGTATCGAGGAGCCTGCAGCCAGAGCGATGGCCGAGGAGTTCGATTACCACGGCTGGCAGGCTGTCCGTATGAGCAACGATCTGGTGACGCTGGTAGTGGTGCCTGAAATAGGTGGGCGCATACTGGAATACAAACTTGGTGCACGGCCTTTGCTCTGGATCAACTCTGATGAGCTGGGCAGGAAATACGATGCCGACGCCGATTTGTCCATATATCACGACTTCGGCGGCTATCATGTGCAGGCCGTCCCGGAAGTCGGATGGCAGAGCCCTGCAGATGCCCGAACCTTGTCGCTGGATGCAGGTAGATGGACTCACCAGATCATCACCGCACGTGGGCGAAGTGTGGAGGTGGAGCTGAAGAGCCCGGCGGATAGCGAAGTGACCGGGCTGCAGATCACCCGCACCATCACACTGTATGCCGGCACCACTGACGTGCAGATCAGTGAGAAAGTCGAAAACATTAGCGACCGGCAGGTCGAGTGGGCTATCCAGCATACATCTCAGGTGCCGGGCGTGCTGAAGACCGATGCCGAGTTCTCGCCTGAGTCGAAGTTGTACTTCCCTCTGAACTCAGACAGCAAGCACAAGCGACGGTTTACCTACCTGACCGAAGGCGGACTGGCCCAGTTCGATTCCATCGAGGACAACTCGTTGATGGAGGTCAGCTACCAGCGTCAGGCGGGGCGCATCGGTGCCGATAGCATCGCCGGATGGGTGGCACATCTGGATGGCATCAGCAACTACGCATTTGTCCAGCGCTTCACCCCTACGTCGCTCCAGGACTACCCGGAGCAGGACTCTACGGTGACGGTGCGAACCGCCACTGAACATGCCTACATGGAAGTGGGCATCCTGACGCCGGTGCACACGCTCGCCCCCGGCCAGTCGGTCGAGAGCAGACTACAGTGGTCGGCGACACGCCTGACCGGACCGGTGCGCGATGTCACTGATGTGGCAGCCATCCATGAGCCTGTCCAGGTGACCAAAAGCGGTGAGCAATTCAAGCTGACCGGCAAGATAGGAGTGTTTGCCCCCGGTGAGCTGGTCTTGACGGTCAGGGACAGGGATGGCAAGCCGCTGATCGAGCCGGTGAAGCTTGCCGCATCACTTACTGAGATGATGGTGCTCGACCAGACGTTGCCAGTCAAGGAAGGGGCGGCAAGTGTAGTCGTGGAGCTGCTCAATCCTACTGGCAGCCCACTGGGGGAAGTGGCCAATCTCAGCGTGGCGCCGACCATAGCGCGTGCCGATCAAGACACTGCCGATACAGATGCTGATAAATCTGTTGAGGCCGAGGCTACGCCATCTGCCGCGGAGAGTGCTACTGCTCCGGCAAACAAGCTCAAGTTGGATGCGGGGCGGTAATCGGCGGCATAACGGGCTTGCCAGTCCCCGATCGCACACGAAAAGGGCACCCATTTGATGTGGGTGCCCTTGCGTATGTCAGCGAGGATTTCGCGGGTAGCCGGTTTATCGCCGAGACACGGCCATCTCCTGAAGCATGGTCCGGTGGTATTCCTGTAGCGGTTTGGCCTCTATGTGCCCCTCGCGAAGTGCCTCCAGACCTAACGCGGCCACCATCGCACCGGCCATGGTGGTGATGCAAGGCACCTTGTACAGCACTGCCTCACGGCGTATGGCTAGCTGGTCTTCGCGTGGTTCCTGGCCCGCGGTGGGAGTGTTGATGACGAGGTTGATGCGCCCATCACGGATCCAGTCTACGGCGTTGCGACCACCACCAGGGTCAGACAGGCGTGAAATCTCCTCGGCTTTGACACCAGCGCGACTGAGCACTTGCGCAGTTCCTCTGGTGGCGACCAGTTCGAACCCCAACTCAGACAGCCGCTTGGCCAGGAAGATAGCGTCACGTTTATCGCGGTTGCGCACAGAGATGAAGATGGTGCCGCGATCTGGCAGATCATGACCGGCGGCGATGTAGGCTTTGGCGAAGGCGGCACCGAATTGTTTGTCTATGCCCATCACCTCACCGGTGGACTTCATCTCGGGGCCGAGCAGGATGTCTACGCCCGCGAACTTGCTGAAGGGGAACACCGGACACTTGACTGCCATGTGTGGCGGTTGGACTTCCTCAGTGAAGCCGAGTTGCTCCAGACTCTGGCCTACCATGACGCGGGCGGCAATTTTGGCCAGTGGTACACCTATGGCTTTCGATACATACGGCACGGTGCGCGATGCTCGCGGGTTGACTTCCAGCACATATAGCTGTTCGTTGCGGATCGCGTACTGGATGTTCAGCAGGCCCTTGACGTTTAGCTCCAGTGCTATCGCACGGGTCTGCTCCCGAATCTGTTCGATCTCGTTTTCGGCGAGGGAAAACGCGGGCAACACACAGGCTGAGTCGCCGGAGTGTATGCCGGCTTCCTCGATGTGTTCCATGATGCCGCCGATGACACACCGCTCACCGTCAGCGACGGCGTCCACGTCAATCTCTACCGCATCTTCGAGGAACTTGTCTATGAGTATGGGGTGATCTCCGGCGGCCTCCACTGCCCACGACATGTATTCGGCCAGGCTTTCGTCGTTGTAGACCACCTGCATGGCCCTGCCACCGAGCACGTACGAAGGACGCACCACTACCGGATAGCCGATAGCATCGGCGGTGTGGATCGCTTCGTCTACAGTGGTAACAGTATCGTTGTCGGGCTGCCGACAGCCCAGTTTGTCCAGCAGTCGCTTGAAGCGCTTGCGGTCCTCGGCCTGGTCTATGCTGTCAGAGCTGGTGCCCAGGATTGGCACACCGTGTTTGGCCAGTTCACGTGCCAGATTTAGCGGTGTCTGGCCGCCGAACTGCATCATCACTCCGTATGGCTTTTCTTTGTCACAGATGTTCAACAGGTCTTCCACAGTCAGCGGCTCAAAATACAGCTTGTCCGAAGTGTCGTAGTCGGTCGAGACAGTTTCGGGGTTGGAGTTGACCATGATCGTCTCATAGCCGTCTTCGCTGAGAGCGAAGGCAGCATGTACGCAGCAGTAGTCGAACTCGATGCCCTGCCCGATGCGATTGGGCCCGGCGCCCAGTATGATGACTTTTTTCTTATCGCTGGTCCGGTGCTCATCCTCAGTTTCGTAGGTCAGGTAGTAGTATGGGGTGCAGGCTTCGAACTCCCCCGCGCAGGTGTCTACCAGCTTGACAACCGGCTCGATACCCAGTTGCTTCCGCGCCTGCCTCATGTTGTCAGGATCTGTTTTGGTCAGCACCGCAATCTGTTGGTCTGAGAAGCCTGCTGCCTTAGCCTTCTGCAGGAGCGCGGTCGGGAGGGGAGAGCCTGCGGCAAGCGCCTCGGCGTCTAGCTTCCCAGTCGTGTCTGCGTCACGGTACTGAGCGATATCGTCCTGCATCTGCACGATCTGCGCGATGTTGTTCAGAAACCACGGATCTATAGCGGTGATCTCGTAGAGTTGCTCTACCGTCATGCCTGCGCGCAGAGCGCTGCGAAGCTGGAACAGCCTATCGGGGTGCGGCACCTGCAGCTCCTTGCTGAGCTCGTCAGCGGGCATCTGGTCGTAGTGTAGCCCCTTGCCGTCAGCTCCCAGCCCCAGCCGCCCGATTTCCAGGCTGCGGATGCACTTTTGCAGCGATTCCTGGAACGTGCGACCGATAGCCATCGCCTCGCCCACGGATTTCATCTGTGTCATGAGCGTGGGGTCGGCAGTGGGGAATTTTTCGAAAGCCCAGCGTGGTATCTTGGTCACGACGTAGTCTATGGAGGGCTCAAAACACGCGGAGATCTGAGGTGCTATTTCGTTGCGCAACTCATCAAGTGTATAGCCTACTGCCAGCTTTGCGGCAATTCTGGCGATGGGGAAGCCGGTGGCCTTCGAAGCCAGCGCTGATGAACGGCTCACTCGCGGGTTCATCTCGATGACGACTACACGCCCATCGCGAGGGTTGACGGCGAACTGTATGTTAGCCCCGCCGCTGTCCACACCGATTTCACGCATCACCCGCAGGGCCTGGTTGCGCATTAGTTGGTATTCGCGGTCGGTGACGGTCTGAGCCGGTGCGACAGTGATGGAGTCGCCAGTGTGGATGCCCATAGGGTCCAGGTTTTCGATGGAGCAGACCACTATCGAGTTGTCTTTCCGATCGCGCATAAGCTCCAGTTCATACTCTTTCCAGCCGACGACAGACTCTTCGACCAACACTTCGTTCATGGGGCTGGCATCTATACCGCGTGTGCAGACCTCGTCGAGTTCGGTCATGTTGCTGGCGATGCCACCGCCACTGCCGCCGAGGGTGCCGGAAGGTCTGATTATCAGCGGAAAGCCGATAGCTTCAGCTATCAGGCGTGCTTCGCGCAGGTTTGAGGCGAAACCGCTGCGTGGCACTTCCAGCCCTGCGGCCACCATCGCATCCTTGAACAGCTCCCGATCCTCGGCTTTCTTGATGGCCTTGCGGGTTGCGCCGATGAGTTCGACGTTGTAGCGCGATAGGGCTCCGGTTTCAGCCAGTTGCAGGGCCAGGTTCAGCCCTGTCTGTCCACCAAGGGTGGGCAACAGTACATCGGGCTTTTCTATCGCCAGGATTTCTGAGACACTCTGCACAGTCAGTGGCTCGATGTAGGTGCGGTCCGCCATCTCAGGATCGGTCATGATAGTGGCGGGGTTGGAGTTGACCAGTACTACCTCGTAGTCCTCTTCGCGCAGGGCCTTGCAGGCCTGGGTGCCCGAGTAATCGAACTCGCAGGCCTGACCGATGATGATGGGCCCCGAGCCAATTATCAGTATCCGTTCTATGTCGGTGCGCTTAGGCATTCACTGGCTCCAGACTGATTTGGTGCCGATAGGTGGTCACAAAAAGCGGCGCCCGTCACTGACAACGGCCGCCGTCACTGGCGGATGTATCACACAGATTTGTGAAGAGCGGCTCTTGTGGATAGCTGTGCGGTGCCAGGCACCATGGGGCGGTCGTACCACCTATGCCATGTCCACTCTTCATGAGATTGAGGCGGTGGCCAAATGGTAGTCCGTCCCACGTACCTCTCACTGTTAGCCATACCATTCTACCCACGGCACTGCTATGTGTCAATCGGGAGGAGCCAACGATACGGGCGTGTTATGGTGTGCCACAGGTTTTGAGCGAGTCCACGAGCGTATACTGCCTTGACTGGTGTCTGGTAGCATGGTGGACTAGTGCAGACAGCATAATCAGATACATCTGCACTTACGCAGATGGTGCGTGGGCATGCTGATGCATGTGAAAGCAAAAATAGCATCAGTCAGGCTATAGCGCTTTGACGTCATCGCCCTATGTTTCGCCAGATAACACAAGGCAGAGTAGTCTTCGCTGCATGTTTTCATTTTGACATGATTGGGGCGTGCCTCCGATTTCAGAAGGCACTCTTGTCGCCATCTTCGCTTGGTAGAACAGACTTGAGATGATTTGACGGGAGCGAAGACATGCCTGGCAGCATGTCACAAAACACGTTTACATGATGCTTTGCCAGCCAGTTGCATCTACTTCGCCGCCTCTGCTTCATATGCGCTAAATCTACTAGCCATACTCTATCTATATGTACAAATCACAGATGTTTTCCGCATGTACTCTTACTGTACGGTTGTCTACGAATTCGGCCCCGCGGTCCAGGTGGTGCTGGATACTGACGCCTTCGAGCATCCGGATCTCCTGCACATACGGACCCTCGAAAAAGTAGGGCTGGATTTGCCCGGTTTTCTTGCACGCCTCACGCGCCTTGTCCCGTATCAGTTCACAGGCCGCTTCGTGCGACAGGTGTATTGCTAACTCCCGACCCAGTGCGACTTTGACCGCCGCACCGACGATGTTGGGCACCAACTCCTGTGCTTCCTCAACGGTGACATCGTCGCCGGTGACGAAAGTGGTTGGGACGCCCATGGTACCGGCCATAAGCGCCCGACAGCCAAACTCGCCTAGCTCGACTCCGTTTATCTTGTAGTACTCGATAGCCCTGGAGGAGTAGGTGTGGGCCAGTACGCCCCTGTCGCCCATCTTGGCATGCTGGCCGACAAACATCAGCGCATCGAAGCTCTCGTCGAGAAAATACGGTGCGCGTATGGGGCCCCGAGCGATGAGTTTGGCCTGCTTGTGAAAGCGTTGATGGTCAATTCCTCCGCTGCCATGTCCATCCCATACGATGACTTCAGCGTCAGGATCGAAATCGAGTATGCCGTCAACACATGCGTTTATCTCACCGGTGAGAAACAACATCGAGCGTCGTTTCTCCTCCGGCGTCACATCACGAGTCTGGTCGAACCGGCTGATCATGGCCGGTCCTTCGAGGTCGGTGATGATGTAGACCTTCACGGTGTGTCCTCCGTTCGAGTAGTGGCATCCATCGCCCAGTATGCTTCTCGCGCACGAGCATGTAGGACCTGCAATTGTTGGTACGAGCCGCGGCGTTCATCATCAATTCGTATAGGACGGGTTACACAGCGTAAAGCGTCCTGGAAAGCAGTGGCCTGGTCGGCGGGCAGGGCGCCTCTGGCGGCGAGTATTGCCGCCCCGCGCACAGCAGTCTCCGCCTCGGGGCACACCAGGAGGGGGATATCCACGGCAGCAGCGATGATCTCACACCACAGGCGGCTGCGTACCCCGCCACCGAAAACCTGCAGTCTGCGGATGCGACATCCGGCTTGCTGCATGGCACGAACCGCACCTGCGATCTCGTATGCCACCCCCTCCATCACTGCACGCGCCAGATGCTGCACTCGCGTGCCCAGGGTCAGGCCACTGAAGGCAGCTCGGGCGTCCAGTTGGCCGTGTGGTATTCCGGCCCCCGCTAGATACGGGAAAAAGTGTACTCCTGCTGAACCGGGAGGTGCCTGGGCGGCCAGGTCCATGATGGTACCATACGACAGGTCCGGAGCCACGGGACGGAGTGCTTCTCGTAGCCAGTTGATCGCACCGCCAGTGGTGGATAGAGGCGCTTCGAGCACCCATGTGCCCTTCTGTAGGTATGGGAAGCACGGTATCGGAGCGTTGAGCCGGTAGACAGGTTTGTCCGTGAGCGCAGAGATGGCAGTAGCAGTACCCAGAGAGGCTGTGGCGATACCCGGAGCCAGGCCTGCCCCAAGCGCTGCGCACTTCTGGTCCTGAGCGCCTACAACCGCCACGGTATCGGTGCTCAGGCCCATCTGTGCAGCTCCGTCACGGCTGAGACGACCAGCCACAGTTCCGGCCGGCAACACCTGTGCCAGCATACGGTCTGCTACACCGTATTGTCGTAGTAGTCTGCTGCTCCAACTGTTCTGAGTGATGTCGAAAACCAGCGAGGCGGCAGCAACTGTGTAGTCGGTCACAGGCTTGCCGGTGAGTTGGGCGAGCAGGAAGTCCTGGGCGAACAGCAGATGGCGGGCAGCCTGCAACACATGCGGTTCGTGTTCGCGCAGCCATAGTAGTTGAGGAAGCATGTGCCACGGGGCTGGTGTCTTGCCTGCCACCTGCCCCCAGAATTCGGGCCCCATCTGCTCGATCAGCATCTGAGCCTGGGGGGCTGAACGTCGGTCCAGCCAGGTGAAAGCAGCGCGCAGTGGATGGAATCTGGCATCGGTGGGGACCCATGAGTGGCCCTGTGTGGACAGGCCCAGTGCCATGACCTGTGACCCGACTAGCTCGGCCTGTTTGAGCGCCTGTCTCATGCACTCGCAGGCGGCAGACCACCAGCCGACCGCCTCTTGCTCCGCAGCATCAACGCTCGGAGTAGAGATATGATACTCTACCGCATGGCGGCCTATGCTTTCTCCCTGAAGCGAGAATAGCTCTGCGCGGCAACCGGTTGTACCCAGGTCGATGGCGGCGATGGCTTGTACAGACACTGTTGGCCTCCCATGTTATCCGTCAGCCGGCATCAGTGGATGCCGGGCTCCTGTGTGTGTCGGATTGTCTCACTGCTATCCTGCACTGTCGGACCAACAGCTTTCCATTTGTCGCTCTCATGGCGCAGTTGCACGACGTCGCCTCCTGTTACTCGCGTAGAGAGGGCGGTCAGTCCCAGCAAGCTGGCTCTGTGGCGTGATACTCGCGTAGGAAGCTGCACAGGTTGTCCACTGTAGTTTCGAAAACCTGCCGCCCGAACTCTGCGTCGGCTACGGTTGGGTCGCCGTAAATCCCGGTCGTACTGCGCTGAATTCCCCAGGTAGACCAAAAAGCAGCCTTCGAACCCGCGAAACCGTCCCCCGGGAAGTGTTTCGAGTGATGGCGAAACACGTCCTCGGCGTGGGCCCTGTCCATCTGCACACGTGCTTCCAGGTACAGCATCAGCGAGGTCTCGAACTCGCCGCCGTGTATACACCCTCCTGGGGCTGACTTGCGCATCTCGACCACCGCCGGGGCAGCCATCTTCGCGACCTCCACACATGCCATGTATACCCCGGTTGCATCAGCTATCTCGCGTGCCACCATTTCCAGCAGTGCAGGGTGGTGTCCGTGTCCGTTGACTGTGGCTATCTTAGAGAAGCCCATCTCAGTGAGACTGAAGATGATGTCATATATGTAGTCGGCCAGGGTTCGAGTGCGGACGCGCAGCGTACCGGGCCATCGGCTGAGCTCCGTCCCAGAGTACCCGGCCCAGATTACCGGCAGTACCAGTACGGGCAGGTCCGCATCTAACTGCTCTGCTGCAGCTCGGGTGACGCTTTCCGCGATGACGGCATCCGTGTTCACAGGGAGGTGATCTCCATGCTCCTCGATCTGTCCGACCGGTAGCAGTACGAGCGCGTTTTTCTCGGCCCACTGGCCTATCTCCGGGCTGGTCATGTCTGCAAACAGTGGCATGTCAGACTCCTTCTCAGATACGTACCGGTTCGATATCCAGGACGTGGCATAGGTCCTCGAGACTGGCAGTGACGTCTCCATAGCAGATGGCGAAGTGCTGGGACGCCATAGTCTCGATCAGCTTCTCCGGCGATCCGTCCAGCTTGACCTCCAGGCCGGGGAAGCGCCCCTGTCGCAGTTCTGTGTGCACACCGGTACCGGTACCATAGTTGAGTCGCCAGTCGCCCGCGCTGCCCTCCACGAGGCGGGCGAAGGTGAGCGGCCCGCGCTTCAGTGTCATCGAGCAGATCAGCCCGTCGAAACCCTTGTGGCCCAGTTCACGAATCACCAGCTCGTCCTCTTCGTGCTTGAGGCTGAAGGGCGCAAATCCACATGACGACAGCAGCATCTGATCACCCTGCAAATCTAGGATGTCGCCATAGTAGATCACCTGGTCGCTCAGGTAGTGCAGCATGGCCATGGTGGTGGTGATGATGACATCGCCCTCGCAGGCAGACACGATGCCTCGGTCAGCGGTCATGGAGATGGGCAGGCAGGCAGTCATGCAGTACTGTTGCGACAGCTCGTACTGGCACTTGACGTTCAGAGCGTTCAGGTCGTGCTCCTCACATAGCTGCTCCAGGGCCAGCCCCAGGTTAACTGACTTGCGCAGTCGCTCGTCCGTGGCTTCGATTTTCGCCTCTCCGCGGATATGAGCCACCGCCTCATCGGTGTCGGCATCAGCGATCTGTTCGGCGCGCTGGATGAGGGTGTAGCTGTCGAAATGCACTACTTCGGGGCCGATGTGACGTCGCAGCAGTACATGATCGAAGGTGCCCGGATACATGGACATGGCGGCATACCCGACCAGTCCCAGACGGGTGCGTTTGAGCGCCTGCACAGCATGAGCTGCCCGGCAGAAGGCGGTTGCCTGGCTGACAACCGTATCATCATCGGGCAAGCCGATGAGGGTCTTGAAGCGGTACTGCATCCGGTCCAGAGCACCCTTGAGCACGCACACGGCTACAAACGAGCCGGTCGAGTCGCGCTTGCCTTCCCACTGGAACATGTTGAAGCCCCATATGGCGAACGGCAAGTGCTCGAACTCGCGGATGGCAGCAACCGCCGTAGAGCACTCGATCCAGGTGCCCAGGAAGCAGATGACACCCTCGACGTCTTGCTTTAGCAGCTCCCGTGCAGCGCAGCCTGCCGAAACTGCAGCAGTGTGCGGTTCGGGATCGAACACCACGTCTACGCCCTGCTGTTGCAGTGCCTCCACAGCTTGCCGGGCGAAGTGTTGGCCGATGTCGTTTTGGTAGTCTGGATGGCCGATGATCAGCAGACCTATCCGTGGGGGCATGAGCAGTCTCCTTCATGTACGGTCTGTTCAGTTGTCTCGTCAGGTATCCTTCGGCAGAAGCATGGCATAGTCCTTCGCGCATGCTAGATATGGGGGGACTGTGGCTGGCCGGTTCCTGTGTGCGGCTAGCATCTCTTCGCAGAGACACGATGCAGTCGTGTGCCGCGAGAGTCATGGCCGGATGTGCACCTGTACATCTCGGCGGTTACCCTGCAGGCAGGCCAAGTGGATCTGTAGGAGGGGTGACGATATGACCGTAGACGGTGAGGCGAGGTATGATGATGCCGTTGTTGTCGGTGCCGAGACTGACACGCCCACTCTCGAGAGGTTCCGGATCGGTGTATTCCATCACCACATGGCCCCAGTACAGTAGTTGGATGGTCGCTCCACGCTTTCGCACACCCAGTTGTGTCCAGTCGTTGTGGATGGCTAGCTGGGGAAGAGTGAAGCTGCTGCGCCTGACCTCGATACCCTTGCGTTCGATTGTGGTGAGACGGTTGCGATTATCGCCAACCTTGATGAGGTAGCCGTCGGCAGCACCGTTGGCCCCTCCGCAGATCCCTATGTGTACATCGCGTAGCTGCTCATAGGTTTTGCCGTCAGGGGTGGGCATCATGCGCGGGGCCACGTAGAAGCTGAGTTCCATGTCACCGGCCACTTCGAGCTTGCTAGAGACCTCCGCCGGTCCTGAGCCGTTGTAGCCACAGAACCATGTCCACTGTGGTGAACAGGACCAGCGGTTGGTCACTTCCCAGGTGCCGGTGTGCTCAACCCAGTCTGTGGGGGCGTCCATGAAGGTATAGTTGCGTGCCCAGGGGCTATAGACGGCGAGGTCCTCGGCTACGAGCTTTTGGCCTCCGTTGCTCACTCCCAGATGACATAGGGCAGGATTGCCGGGCTCACCGTTGATTGCCACTGCGGCCTGCCCGTCTACTTCGGCCCATATGCTGCCACCCTCGCGGTGCAGGCTGAGCAGGTAGGGCTTGTCGGGATGGACGGCAACGGAGGCTCTCTCGACCTCCGTGCCCTGTCGCAGCAGGCGCACCAGGAGTTGGCCCTGGGCCCAGACGCGCTCAGCTATCACTTCATAGCCTGCAGTCGGCCTGTCACGCTCGGACAGGTACAGATGTGTGGCAGTGTGTTCTTCGCCGAGAGGATGCACTCCGGCTAGCAGGGCGACCGGTCCGGGGAAGTAGCCGCTGTGCCAGAAACGGTTTAGCTCTGCGTGCTCTGGATGCCACGCTCCAGGGCGGCCGGCCCAGGTGTGGCGGTCTATGATGCCGGCGAAATCGGGGGTGAACTGGTCTACCATCGCGGCAGTTTCGACAAGCGCATGTGCCTTCGGGGCGCGGAACTGAGCAGGCACGTTTCCGCGTGCGTACAGGCCTACCCCGCCGATCTGCGGTCCGGCGTCGGCAAGCTGGATAGCTGGGCGGCCATCTAGAGCCACCGTCAGCAGGGCACCGCGGGCGGTAAAGCCGATCTCGTGCCAACTGTCCGGACTGCCTGCTACTGGTACTTCTGCCAGCACTTCGTCGCGCTTGCCATCTGCACAGTACAGCCGCAGCACCATAGTCGGGTTTTGGCGTACCAGAGCCGCCAGATACAGCTTACTTTCGCCACTGTAGCGCATATACACACCGGCTGCTTGCGCTGCTCCGACCTTCACGGGCACACTCATATAGCTGTCAGCCTGTGACTTGTATGGCAGCAGCGCCTTCCCGTTGCCGGAGATGGTGCCGTCGGCAAGCTGCTCCCACTGGTCGGATGATTTGTGCCACAGGGCGGTTACGTCGCGGTCAGATGAGTATATCGCCTGCCATGGGCGTACAGCCACGTCATCGAAGATCGCCGCTCCGCCCTCTGCATACAGGCCGACTGCGCCATGACCGGAGTAAGCGTCGGTGCTTTGCAGTACCGGCACACCATCTACCTGAGCTACCAGCATGTCACCGGAGGCTCGGACGCCCAGCTTGCACCACTGCCCATATATGGTGTTCACGGGCGCCTGGGCCAGGATTTCGTTCTGGCCTTGAGATCGCCGCAGCAGCTCCACCAGAGCTTCCGAGCTGTCCCTGGAGTGAGACAGGCGCAGGAGGTAGTAGTTGTCCACATCCTGGTAGTAGAAAAGCAACCCACTGCCCGCGGCGCTGGTGGCCTGTACCGATACCTCAGCGGCATAGTCCTGCCAGAACCAGTAGCCGGTAGTGGCTATGGCGCGCCGATCCGATGTGCCCATGTACTTGAAGGGGTTGGCACCCTTGTCGGCTGCCCCGGTAGTCACCACGTCGGTCCATCGGCCACTGACGGTCTCCCAGTCGCTGCTGCTACCTTCTTCTCGCATGAAGTCATCGGCGAAGTAGACTTCTGCAGAGGGTTGCACGCCGCACTCACCCAGGCCGTGGCACAGTACAGATCCGGCCAGTGAGACGCTGGGGCAGGCGCTGAGTACGCGTTTGCCATCGAGGTAGCAGATGAGCAGTTGCCCGCGCTTGCGCATGAGTAGTTCGTTGCCGGAACGCACCGGTTGATGCAGGATTGCTGAGGCGACGAGGCTGCTCTTACCCCCCTCCACGCGCTCAAGTGTCATCCGATCCCCGGCCAGCGACAGGCGCACCGCGTCAGCCTCGCCGCTGTAGCCCAGCAACACGGCGGCTTGCTCTTCGGGTTCGAGGGTACCGTAAATCCAGAAGTCCTCGTCAGCCGCCAGATCGCTTTCCAGCGTCTGATACACGGGAGGTGGCGCGGAGGCTGCAGGTGGCGAGGCGGTGGCTTCGGTAGCCTCGGCAACTGGTGCGAAGGCATCCAGGTTAGCTGTCAGGAGACGCTCGCGAGGCATCGCACCAGTGTGAAAACGGCTGTGGATCTCGCCCTTGCTCAGGTACTGCAGCAGGTTTATGAGTATCGGCGCAAACTGATCGCCCTGCAGACTGAGGCTGTAGCCTATCGGACAGCCTGACCATACCAGTATGCCGCGATCCAGGTGACGCATGAGCAGCACCGGTGCCCCACGGCCCGGGTGCTTGCCACCCTCTTCGTCCAGGAAGTGGTCATCCACCCGTTCGCGAGTTTTCGCGTCTATGCCGTCGTACGTGCAGCGGGCCAGTACAGTAGTGCCGCTGTCGCCATCAGGTATGATAGCTGCTCCGGCCCTCGAAGCCATGACTATCACACGATTGAAGTCCAGGCCCTCGACGATAGGGCTAAGCGACGACTCGAAACGGACGTTCGGCAGGCGCCCCGGGGCCAGACGTTTACCCGGTATGGCGGCATTGGTGGGCACTGGCTGGACCTCTGTCAGCAGCGTGCCCCCCTGCCGCACGTATTCCTCCAGAGGTCGCCAGGCCTCATAGTCGCGTTGTCTGCGCTGGCCCACTATGATGCAGTCGTACTGAGCCAGACGCTTGCGGTCGAGTATCTCCTCTTCGAGTATACGCTCGGCAGGCATACCGTGATGGGCCAGCACTCCCAGGTAGCCTACCGTCCAGCCGCCACATATGCCCACGCGCCACGGCCTGCTCTGAGGAGCGATGATCTCTGCATAAGCGGCAATCGCGCCCATCAGCAGGCATGCCGTGAGCAGTGCAACACACGTGTTTCGGCGGTTCAAGCGTCCGTCTAGCATGGCGCTCAACTCTATCTTGAAGTTTTAGAGTATGGACGCATCAGAGCTCTGCCGCAATTCCACTACTGCGCACGCCGCATTTTCCATGTGTCGGAACAGCGCATGTAGTCTCGATTTCCAGACACTCGGCACTCTATCAGATACAGACGGCGCAGTAGCTGCCTGAGTTGCTTGTCGTTCACTCGACCAGGGAAGCGATCATGTCTCCGGTCCGCTGGGTCGAGCCCTCAGGGCCGGTGGTCACCGGGATTTCCCCTGTAGCCAGAGCTGCCTGTATGGCCCGGTCCACTGCTGCTGCAGCATCAGTCTCACCGAACTGCTCCAGCATCATCTGCACAGCAGCGATGGCGGCCACCGGTGAGGCAACTCCCTTGCCTGCGTGCTTCGGTGCACTGCCATGGATCGGTTCGAACATGGACACGCCCTCGGGGTTGATATTGCCACTGGCAGCCACCCCCATACCGCCCTGGATCATGGCGCCCAGGTCGGTGATGATGTCCCCGAACATGTTCGTAGTGACTACGGTATCATACCATTCCGGGTTCTTGACAAACCACATGCAGCAGGCGTCTACGAAGTGGCAATCGCGTTTGATGTCCGGGTATTCCTCGCCGACTTCTGCGAAGGTGCGCCGCCACAGGTCATGGCCGTGGGTCAGCACGTTGGCCTTGTCCACCAGTGTCAGTTGGCGGTTGTCATCACGTCGGCGGCACAGTTCGAAAGCGTAGCGGATTATGCGCTCGACGCCCTTGCGAGTGTAGACGGCCAACTGAGTGGCGACTTCATCGGGAGTACCCTTCTTCATGCTGCCGCCGATGCCTACATACATATCTTCAGTGTTTTCGCGGACAACCACAAAGTCGATATCTTCGGGGCCCTTGTTTGCCAGCGGAGTCTCAACCCCGGGGTAGAGCTTGACTGGGCGCAGGTTGACGTACTGGTCGAACTCGAAGCGCAGAGTCAGCAGAATCCCATGCTCCAGCACTCCGGGCGGTACCGCATCATGTCCGACCGCACCCAGGTAGATGGCGTCACACTGGGCTAGCTCTTCCTTGACTGATTCGGGCAGAACCTCACCAGTGCGCAGGTAGCGTTCGCCACCGATGTCATAATCCACCGTCTCATACTCAATCTGATACTTCTGGGCAGCAACTTGCAGTACTTTTAGTCCCTCGGCGACGACCTCCGGGCCGATACCGTCACAGGGCAACACCGCGATCTTGTACATGTCTAGCTGATCCAACTCCTTATCTGCGTCTATATTCGATATCCAGCTTCATACAGGATTTATGTGACATACATCGCGATCATACTCACAATCTCTATTCGCCTGAGGTGCGTGTACAGCCTATCACATCCACACAACAGTATGAGACATCCGCTTCGCTCAGCCGGCTGCGGGCCTGGTACATAGGTAGATGAGCTGCCGCTCAAATCCGACGAAGCGAGTGCCGTCGTATTCGCTGTATCGTTCACTGACGGTCAAGCCCGCATTTGCCAGCATCTGCTCGAGTTCAGATGGGCTATACAGACGAATAGAGGCCGTATGGTAGATCTGTTTTGGATTTTCCGGGTTGCTCCAGATACTCACCAGCCGTTCGGTATCGCGTTCGTATGAGCAGTGCAGCAGGGCGGAGCTGCCATCGGCCAGTGGCATGAGTTGTCGGTATGGAGCGAAAAGGATTTGGAACTTCTTATTGCGCGTATCGAGCAGAAATTTGCCACCGGGTTTGAGGCATCGGCTGATCTCACACAGCATCGCCTGATTTTCTTCGTCGTCCATGTAGCCGAAGCTGTTGAAAAGGTTGAGCATCACATCGAACACTCCGGAGGCAAACGGCAGCCTTTGCCCCTCGGCCTGTACCAGTTTCACCTGCAGCCCTTGCTCGTCAGCTAGCACTCTGGCAATTCTGAGCATCATGGGCGAGACGTCGAGGCCTATGATGTCACAGCCTTCTTCTGCCAGTGGCAACAGATGTCGCCCATATCCACATCCGATATCACAGGCCAGTTGGCCGGGTTTTAGGTTGACCAGTCGCCTAATGCCCGCCACCTGAGCGGTGGTCTCATCATGGTCAGGGAAATTCGACAGTACGAGCGCATCAGGGCTGTCAAAAAACTCTATCCACCAGAGATTGTCAGGTGCCATCAGGATAGCCCCTGCCAAGCAGCTCCGAGAGATCCACGAATTGCTCACTGGCAGCAGATGACCCGGCGTCGCAGACCGCGGCGGCACCGGCTGTAGAGTCCTGTAGGTCTCCGCTCGCCAGAAGATCACATGCATGTGCCACCAGGACGCGCAGGAGGTTCATATGTGCTTCGACGAAGCCGTCTTGCTGCCAATCGAACAACACCATCAGCCCGGCAGTCGCGCCATGACATGCCAGAGGCAGGACGATGGCCGATCCCAGCCCCAGCAGTGCCAGGTCGTTTCTGCCCGCGCCGTACACATCGTGGATTGCCAGCAAATCAGTGATGACAGCCGGCTCGCTGTTGGTCAAAGTCTGGGCGAATGCTGTCTCCTCCGGCGTAAGCTGCAAGTCGCGAAGGTCGCTGCCGGCTTCTCCTCTGGCCACAATTGCCCGAAATCCACTACTGTTGACCGTGAACACAGCTCCACTGGAGGCACCGACAACCTGCGCGGCTGCACGCAACACGTCAGCGAGGCTTGGCACCGCACCCTCAGATCCGGCCAGTCGGCGTCCCAGCTCGATGAAGGCATCCAGTTTCTCGGAGGTGATGCGCAAATGGCTTTCGAGTCTGTCGCGGTATTCCAGCAGTTCACGGTTGGCCTGGTCGAGTTGGGCTAGCAATTGACGATGCTGTTCGGCCAGCTCACGCTCTTTCACACCCTGCTGGACCACTCGCAGCAGTTCGTCAGCGGTAAACGGTTTGCGCAGATAATCGTAGGCCCCTAGACGGACGGCCTCCATCGCCGAATCCAGCGATGCGTAACCGGTGATGACCACCAGCACAGTATCAGCATTTTCGTTGCGAACCCGTTCGAGCACTTGCAGGCCGCTTGTGTCGGGCAGCACCAGGTCTACAACTGCCGCGACAAAATCGGGGTTGGCAAGCACCTGGTCAGCTTCATGCCCACTGGCGGCGGTGACCACTTCGTAACCTGCGTGGTTGAAAATCTCGGTGGCAATCGCCCGCATATCGTCATCGTCGTCAACTACGAGGATCCTGGACTGCCGGCTGTTCACAGTGCACTCCTGCCTTGCGCCACAAGTCTGACCAAGTGCGACAGTTCACGGTGGAAGTCGGTTGCGTGTTGCCTCAGTTGCTCTAGACGTAAGCAGTCGGCTTGAGTTCAAAACCATGCAGTTGGGGGAGCGGATCGCAGTACTGAATTGTCACGTTGACCACATAAGCTGTAGGAGGTCCCTTGCGAACCTGGCCAAGCAACTGCTGCAAGACAGGCATAGGTCCCTGGGCGACTATTTCCACCTCGCCCGAAGCTCGGTTGCGAACCCATCCGGAAAGCTCGAGCTTTTGTGCCGCGCGCATGACGAAGTAGCGGAAACCCACTCCCTGCACCCGCCCGGAGACTATAGCCCTGAGTTGCCGCACTTGCATGGCCTATCGCTGCAGCCTCAGTCGTACTCCGGTCATCTCTGCACCCTTGCTCGCTACCATCGCCCCCAGCCAACCCAGTACCAGCAGCCCGAGTAGTCTCAGGCTGATTGCGGCTGCTACCGGGCCGATGCCTGGCCCTCCGGGCTCAGCAGCGGCTACGTGCGCCTCAGTGTTCACCGTTGTCCCGACTGTCAATCCGGGCACGTAATGCACCTGAAGCATCTGCTCATCTATGCTTTCGACGATCGCATATGCCCACGAAAAGACCAGTACAACCATGACGATACCGACCGCGAAGACAACAAGCCCCACGACTACACTTGCCGTACCGATACGGCTCTCACCGGTTTGATTGTTGTCGTCAGGAGCCACACCGATTCCTCCGTGCCCATGGCTAAGATGCCTGTCGCGCAGGCCGCAGTGAGTATAGCATACCGCCGTTCACCGGGGCAAATGGTGCGCCGGTGCGAAATGAAGAGGAGATGGTGTGACGAAACTGTGGTCGTGATGCAACCGGCGAACTGTCAATACGCGAGGTGTTGCCATGGATATGAGCAGAGTTTCGACCTGTACTATCCCCATGCATGACAGGGAAATTGCTTATGCTCTGCAAGCGGTAACTGAAGCGGGTTTCACGAAGACAGATATCCTTGCTCTGATGCCGTATTTTTCGGCAGACCAGGGCCTTTGTGACTGGTCTGGAATGCGGGATCTGAGCAGTCAGTTCGGAGTAGCCATCGCCAACCTGGGGACTTATCTCGGCCAGTTTTTCACCGCTGAAACCGAGGCCCAGTGTCTGGCCGAATTGGCTCGCCTGAAAACTACCGTCGAAGCGGCAGTATATCTCGGTCCCGCTCCATACGAGTGATGCCAGGTCGCGGGGCGGATGCTGCCACGGTTGAGCAGGTCACTCCCTACTTCATCGAGGGTGCCGCATACGCGGCTCAGCGGGGCATATATCTTGGCATGGAAACCATGCGGGCTCTATCGCGGGAGAGCCGCAGCTGGCTCTGCGCCTGTGCGAGAACGTCAACTCGCCGTATTTCGGAGTGCTATATGAGCCATGCAACCTGCTGTTCGGAGGAGTAGACTATCGAGAAGCGCTCGATGTGTTCGGTGACTGGATAGTTCATTGCTACATCAAGGACGGCATCGTCCGCGATGGTAAGTCGCAAAAGCTACACCCTGGCGAGAGTGACGTGAACTTCGTGTGGGTAGTCGAGCAGCTTGACGGTGCCGACTACCGGGGCGATTATGCCCTCGAGTACGAACTGGCTGCAGTGGAACCACCGGAGACTGGTATCAAGCGCTGGCACGACACCTTTGTCGCGGCTTTCGAGTAGCTTTCGCAGATGTGTCTATCTCAGTGCTGACAGCACCGTTTGGGCTACCTGCTCGATCTGTGCGTCTGTCAGGCCAGGGTACATCGGCAGTGAGATGACTTCTCCTGCCAGCTTCTCGGTTACCGGCAGGTGGATCTGATCGAGGCCGTATTTTGCTGCTGCTGGAGATTTGTGGGGCGGGTTGGCATAGTGGGTCGCATAGGCGATGTCTGCCTGGCGCAACGCCTCAGCAATTTGGTCCCTGCGGGGGCTGCGGACGGTGTACAGGTGGTACGCGTGCTCACAGCCGGCTGCGACGGCGGGGGTAGTCAGGTCCGGGTGCTGTAGCAGTTGGCTGTACGCATCAGCGTGGGCTCGTCGGAGTTGGTTGCCGGTCTCCAGATGCTTCAGCTTGATACACAGAACTGTCGCCTGAAGCTCATCTAGCCTTGCGTTGTAGCCGACAGTCTCGAAACAGCCGCGCTTGCGCTGGCCATGATCGCGAAGCATCCGCAGGTTTGCAGCGATATCGTCATCATCTGTGGTGACCATGCCGCCTTCGCCGTAGCCGCCGAGGTTTTTGGACATGTAGAAGCTGAAGGCAGCCGTGTTGCCAAGCGACCCCGCAGTACGGCCTCTGTAGCGCGCTCCATGGGCCTGTGCCGCGTCCTCCAGGATCACGATATCATGGTGGCTACAAATCTCGGTCAGGGCATCCATATCAGCCGGATGTCCGTATATGTGTACGGGGATGATGGCACGAGTTTGGGGGCCGACAGCCGCCGCCAGCGCTTCAGGGTCCATGCAGAAGTGGTTCGGTTCGATGTCTACCAGTTTTGGCGTGGCGCCGGCATGTATGATTGCCTCTATGGAAGCGAAAAAGCTCCATGCGACTGTGATCACTTCATCGCCCGGACCAACGCCCATGGCACGCAAAGCCAGATGGAGCGCCTGTGTGCCGTCGCTCACCCCGACAGCGTGCCTGACCCCGCAATACTGTGCCCACCGCTCCTCCAGCGCCTGCACATTTGGCCCGAGGAAAAGCTGCATGGACTGGAGCGCCCGATCCATAGCATCCAGTATTTCCTCGCGAAGCTGCATATATTCGGATCGCAAATCCATCAGGGGTATGGCCACTGGCAGGACTCCTTGCGGTGAGTGTGTGACACTCCATACTTAGAAAACAGACAGCCGAAAAGGTTGCTGAGACAAGTCACCCCGGCCCTCGCAGTCCATGCCGACACCCACGCCAGGCTTGTCTGGCTGCCTCAGGGAAGATTTGCGCGATGGAGGCGCGAAGCTGTATCATACTGTGGTGTAACACATCTCGAAGTCGCATTTGGCGGGCTGTGCCAGTAGCCGCTATGGTCTTGCGCCCGCAGGGGCGGGGTTGGCTGGCAGCAGCGATTCGCAGACGATGCCTCTGCTGTTTCGTGGCGATCGGTGCATGTACGTAGGCCAAACGGAGGCGTGAGTAGGCATGAACGATTATCGAAGTCTGCTGGAAGAAAAGCAGATCCTGATCGCAGATGGGGCCTGGGGCACCGAACTTGCCGCGCGTGGATTGGCAGTTGGGGAGGCGCCGGAACGCTGGAACCTGGACCGAGCAGAGCAGGTTCGTGAGGTCGCCGAAGCATACGTCCGGGCAGGAGCCGATATCATCCTGACCAACAGTTTTGGGGGCAACTGTTTCAAGCTGCGTCAAGCCAGCCTGGGGCACGCAGTGACAGAGATCAACCGGAGCGCGGCACAGCTCTCACGCGATGCGGCTGGCGACGATGCTTTGGTGTTCGGCTCAGTAGGGCCGACCGGCCAGTTTCTCGAGCCACTGGGGAGCCTCACAGTGGCTGACGCCGTGGCATGTTTTGCCGAGCAGATCGCAGCTCTGGCCGCCGGTGGCGCTGATGCCATCCTGATCGAAACGCAGACAGATCTGGGAGAGGCTAAAGCTGCACTGACTGCCGCCCGAGAACAGACCGAGCTGCCGGTGGTGGTATCCATGACCTTCGATCAGGGCGCACGTGGCTATGCGACTATGATGGGCGTCTCACCCCGGCAGGCGGCTGAGGAATTGACTGCTGCCGGTGCCGATATAGTAGGTGCTAACTGTGGTGGTGGTATCGAGCAGATAATCGAGGTCATCGCTCTGATGCGCCCGGTCACAGAGCTACCTCTGTGGGCCAAACCCAATGCAGGGCTGCCGGAGTTGGTAGGCGGCAAGACCGTATTCCGCCAGGGGCCCGAGGAGATGGCGTCTCACTTCGCTCAGTTGGTGCAGGCTGGTGCCACGATCGTTGGTGGTTGCTGTGGCACCACTCCGGAACACATAGTACGGCTGGTGGCAGTGCGCGATAGGCAGTGCGAGATGGGCAGTGCGCGATAGGCAGTGCGAGATGGGCAGTGCGAGATGGGCAGTGCGAGATGGGCAGTGCGAGATGGGCAGTGCGAG
>JAAYSP010000045.1 GCA_012518355.1 candidate division WS1 bacterium
CAAGACCGGCATGGCACGAGACCCGCGTGACATGGAACTGGTGTGACATGGAACTGGTGTGACATGGAACTGGTGTGACATGGAACTGGTGTGACATGGAACTGGTGTGACATGGAACTGGTGTGACATGGAACTGGTGTGACATGGGACTGGCGGGACACGGGACTGGCGGGACACGTGTAGCATGGAGCCGCTGTGGCACGGTAGCATGTCCACTACGGCACTACCTGATTGCCGCATACACTGTTTCCGCTGCCACCGTGGACTGGCAGCGGTTCGCAGTCGTCACCCTGTGGCCGCTGCAGGAGGCAACCGCTGACCCAACAGGCCACACAATCGCGAAGTTCAACAGCAGCCAGTGGTTGCCCCAGCACCTGACAGCCGTTCACAGAGCAGGTTTGGCACTGCTGCAAGGCAATCGCCGCCTGTCCGTGGCCAGGTGTAGCCCCCGCGACTATAGTGCCGCCTATATGACAGCCGATGCAGCTGACTAATTCGATGCCACCGCAGGTCTGCCCGCCATAGTCGGGTATGTCATCTATCACGTTGCCGGTAACAGAGATATGGCGGCAGTCACCCAGCCACAGATTTCGCGCCGAGCCGAGCAGAAAAGTATTCGCACTGATAGTCACGGCCCGCGCGTTTTGTGCCCAGATGTTGTAGTCCTGACTGGTGATCATGTTGCCGCTGATGGCGATCAGGCCCGCTTTCTGTGACCGTGCATCTTCCCGCCCCTCTATGCGGATGTTTGCGCCGCCCTCAGTGCGCATGGCCTGGATTGTGTTGCCGGATATAGTCGCCTCACGGATACCGGTGCCCGGTGGTGGCCCGACCACAAACCACACATCTGCGCACACGCCAACGCCCTCGGTGTAGTTGTACTCGATATCGTTGCCGGTTATCTGCACGTTGCGGATGTCCCCACCATCTATCTTGATCCCCGACAGGCCGTTGTGGCTGATGTGACAGCCGATGATGATGCTCTGATGCAGGCTCACATGATCGTATAGCACACCCACCTGCCGGTTGCGGTACAGATCAGAATCGCTGACGATGATATCGCGGTTGCGCCGAGCCAGACGGATACCGTTGCGGCAGCCATGTATGATGACGCCCGAGATCACCGCCTTGAAGGTCCCTTCGAGGACAATCCCATCACCGCAATCGCCCACGCCGGCGATCTCTATGTCGCGGATTACTGGCATCAGCTCACGCGCCCAGGTCTGCTCGGTGACGCTACCCGGGCTGGATGTCCCCTCATGGGTGCCCATGATGTGCAGTGCAGGCCCATCAGAGGCGTTCAGCAGGCGTGCGCCGGCTCCACAAATATGTGTCCGGCCTCGGGCTGACATGTCAAGTCGCAGGCCGCTTCTGAGCAGATAGTCGCCTCCAGGGAAGAATAGACCACCATCCGTCTGGTCGAGAGCGGCCTGTATCGCAGGCGAATCGTCAGTACGGCCATCGCCCATGGCGCCTGAGTGCCTGACGTTTAGCGTGCCATCAGTAGATTTGGGCAGCTGTGGCATTTGAACTCGCCTCCGAATTGCAGGTATACTGTCCATGCCCTATCGTGCGCGTATACATGCATATACAGTAGCGCTATGTATCACGTTCGGCACTGATACACTCGAAGCCTTCTGTCATCACCTGTCATCACACGCCGATCCGTCTTACAGGCAAACGCTGCTCTGTACAACCGAGCAGACATCGGTCTGCGTAACCGGGCAGGCAGGCGCCAGATGAGCGTAGCACGATAGGCGTGCCAGAGCCGAATACTGATCGGTTCGGCACCTATAGGAAGCGCGGCGGTCCTATGTAGTGCAGTTGCAGGCGTCGAGACGTCGAGCACCCCATAGCAGAGGTCATACCAGAGGTGAAGCGGGCATGAAAATCGGGCTGTTGGGGCTGCCTGGCAGCGGCAAAAGCACGTGCTTTCGCGCCGCCACCGGCAAAGCGCAGCAAGCGGGCATGGGTGACGACATCGCCGTGGTCCAGGTGCCCGACCCGCGTCTGCAGACAGTCGCTGACACCTACGAATCGCGAACCGCTACACCTGCTGAGCTGACCTTCGTAGACTTGACCGCTCTACACAAGGGTGAAGACATCACCGGCCGCCAGAGCCGTCTGGCCGCTGTCGCCGGTGATGCAGACGCCTTCGCGCTGGTCATACAGGCTTTCGGAAGCATGGACTACTCAGGCGGCCCGCTTGACCCTCAGGGCGACCTCGACACACTGCTGCTGGAGCTATGCCTGACCGACCTGGATGTCCTCTCAGGTCGAGTTGAGCGCATCAACAGCGGTGCTATAGCCAAGCGCGATCGGAGCCAGTACGAGCTGAACCTGCTGCAGAAGTGCGTCGAGCACCTGGAGCAGGGCGGGCTTATGCTGGAGTTGGAGCTCGAGGTGGAGGCCGAGAAGCTGCTGCGAGGCTTCGGATTGCTGACCGCGCGGCCCATGCTCGTCGTGTTCAACGTCGGAGAGGACGATCTCTCAGGTGCTGCGATCCAGTCGGCTATCGCCTATGCGGACGGGCGAGGTCTGCCATATCTGTTGTTTTGTGCAGAACTGGAGGAGGAGATTGCGCAACTGCCGCCGGATGAGCAGGAGGAATTCCTGCTAGACTTCGGCCTGGAGCAGTCAGCGCGAGATCGGTTGCTGCGGGCAGCGTACGAGACTCTGGATGTCATCACCTTCTTCACCGCCGCAGACAAGGAAGCACGTGCCTGGACCGTCCGTTCAGGCACCAACGCCCAGCAGGCGGCGGCCAGGATACATACCGATATGGGCGACAATTTCGTCCGTGCTGAGGTCATATCATTTGCGGACCTGCAAAAGCACGGCTCGGTGGCTGAGTGCCGCAAGCATGGAGCATGGGCACTGCAGGGGGCCGACTATCCGGTTCAGGATGGCGACATCCTGCTCATACGGTTCACCCACTGAAGCGACGTGAGGTCTTCACGATACCCGACACACGTAAATCGGGCGAATGAGGTATGTACCATCCTGCGATGGAAAGCGTGGGAAGTCCAGTGAGCAGCGCACCATATCATCCCCCTCCCCCACTGCGCAGGACCTGGCAGGAAGCGCTGGTGCTGACGCTGACAGGCGTGCTACTCACCGCGTCCTTCTATCATGCCCGCGTACCGGGATTGGTTGACCGCGACCGGCTGCTTGCATGGGTGGGCATCAACTTCGCGCTGCTGTTCGTGATACCGGTGGTAGTCATCAAGCTGGTACTCAGGAGGCGGCTGTCTGAGTTCGGATTGCGCTGGGGGCGGGCGTGGATATGGGGACGCTACCTGCTTGTGTTTCTGCTGGTGCTGGTGCCGGTCATCGTCATCTCGGCACAGTGGCCCAGTTTCCAGGGCTACTACTCGAACCATCTATGGGCACTGGAAAGCCCCGGCCAGTTCATGCTGTTTGCCGCCGCCTGGCTCGTGTATTTCTTCGCCTGGGAATTCTTCTTCCGCGGCTTCATGCTGTTTTCTCTGGTGCGCAGCATGGGGGCACTGGCCATCTTCGTGCAGACCATCCCCTTCACCATGATGCACTTCAACAAGCCGCCCATGGAGTGCTACTCGGCAGTCATAGCAGGCATCGCGCTGGGACTGATGGCCTATCGAGGCCGCTCCTTCATCGGCTGCTGGCTGCTACACTGGGTGATAGCGCTGCTGATGTATACCATGGTGCTGCTCAAAAGTGATCTGCCCATCTACCCCTAGCCAGACTGCAGCTCATCGTCGCCGAACACTTCCGCCTCGAAACGCTCGATGAGGGCCCCTGACCGCCAGGCGTCTTCAGGCAGACCCGCTTTCGTGCAGGTATGGCATAGGAACTCCTCACGGTCCCAACCCCACTCCACCGGAACCTGTGGGAGCAGCACTCCGCGGCAGTACCCCTCGCCTATCACCAACCCGTCGCGTCCAACCTGCACCTGCTGAGGGTCTTCGACCACCTCCAGTGGAGAGAGCACCGATATCTCGATGCTCAGACGGTCAAGCTCATCCGACTTCACAGGCTCAAAGCGTGGGGCTTCCAGCGCCGCTGATGTATACCATGGTGCTGCTCAGAAGCGATCTGACCATCTATCCCTAGCCAGACTGCAGCTCATCGTCGCCGAACACTTCCGCCTCGAAACGCTCGATGAGGGCCCCTGACCGCCAGGCGTCTTCAGGCAGACCCGCTTTCGTGCA
>JAAYSP010000133.1 GCA_012518355.1 candidate division WS1 bacterium
AAAGGTCCGTGCGGTCAGCGGCCACGAAGTAGCCCGACGCGTCCTTTGTCGCTGGTGCCTGATATGAGGGTAGTTGCACCTGAAGCTGCTCACCCGAACTGAGATGTATGACGAACTGCCGCTCATCATCGGAGAGAATCTGACCGCGCGAGAGATCCAGAACTTCGCCGCACGGCAGTATCACTCGGATTGCCTGCACCCACGCACGGGTTGGTCCATAGTGAAAGGTGCGTCCGCCCGAGGCGTTGCATACTACCGTGCCGCCCAGGAAGGCCGTCTGTTCGGTAGGATTTGGCGGATAGAGAAGCTGCTCGGTGGCAAGCAGAGCCGCCAGCTCCTGCAGCATGATGGCTGGTGGGGCAATGGCATAGCTTTGGCCGCGATTCAGATGGACCGTATGCTTGCCGTCGCCGATGGTCTCCTCTCCCGCATCGGGCTCTGTCACCGGCGCAACCATGCGCTCGGTGGACAGCACCACGCCTTCAAGTGGGACGCGTGAGCAGGTCAAACCAGTACCGCCACCGGAGATGGATACCGGCGTCCCAGTGGCGTGACAGTGAGCCAGCACCGCTGCAGCTTCCGCCTCCGTGGTGGGCAGATACACGCGGGTCGCCTGCCCCTTCATGGCGGTAGATTCGTCCATGAGATAGTTTTCGAGGACCATCGGATCGTCACTGAAAGCAACCGACGCAAGGTCCACATGCTCAGGTTTGATGGCACAGATAGTGTTCATGTCAACCGCTCTTGATGTCTATGATAGGTGAGCCGTCACGAGCATCCAGGCCCTTGACCAGCAGCCGATTGCCCTCCACGCCAAGCAACTCGACGCGGGTGACGCCTATGGGATTGGGCCGCATGGGGCTGCGGGTAGCGAAGACGCCGTGCAGCGGTACTGACCTGTCGCCACGGGGATGCACCTGCAGAATTTCACGCTGCTGGTCAGTCAGTTCGTGCATCCAGTAGAGTATGGACAGGTGCTGCTTTTCGGCTACACGCAAAAACGCATCGGCATAGCGTGCATCGATCTCGAGAAACATAGTCTCGCCGTCATCAGTGGTGCGCGCCACTCCGATAGGCTGGATAGGTAGACACGTGCTGTTTTTTGTCATCGGCATCATCTCTCATAGCGATCAAATCACAGCGGTCAGAGGCCATGCTCTGGCTGCGGAATACCCAGCAGTTCGCGCTTGCGTTTCAGATAGTACAGATAGTCGTCGAAACTGACATCAGGCGGCACACGGTGGTCCACATGAGGGATCATGCCGCCTTGCTGCACCAGCGGGACCAGACGAGCCAACTCCTCGTCTATTGCCGTCGGGCCTTTTGCCAGTGCACGCTTGTTCACGCCGCCCAGCATCATCACGTGGCTGCCCCATCGGCGGCGCATCTCGAAAGGATCGCTCCCACCAGCCACTTCGACGGGGAACATCGTGTTCACTCCGCCATCGAGCCAGCACTCTACCACATCCATGATGTTGCCATCGCAGTCCACATAGAAGATCTCGGCACCGGCCTGGCGCACGAAATCAGTGATACGCTGGTAGCGGGGTGTCATCCAATCGCGGAACATTTTCGGCGAGATCATGCAGCCCTTGTTGAAACAAATGTCCTCCCAGAACGCACCGGCATCAATGCGCACCTGCTCTACTGCACGTTTCAGCAGCGTGGTGATGAAGTAGACCCAGTACTCCATCATATCCTGGATAAGATCAGGCTGGTCCATGCACATGATAGCGATGTTTTCGAAGCCGATCCAGTTGCGAAAGGTACCCAGAAGGCTGCCCAGATGAACCTCTACAGGCATCTCGCTGGCGTTCAGTTCCGCGATCCGCGCGTCCCAGTCCGCGGGATAGCGCGCCGGGTCATCGGGGTCGAGTCGCTCTCGAAACTTCTCCCAGTCAGCACGGCTTTCAATCGCAAAGCGCAGATATCGCGGAATGGTACTGGTACCATCGGTAAACTGTTGCAGCAAATTGCCGTCGCCGTCACTGACGATGCGATACTTTTCGGTCTCCTCCACCACCTGCGTCTCGAATGCGGGCAACAAGCCTATGTTGACAGGTACTTGCATCCGTGGAGCAAATCGAAAATAGCGATCTGCGATATGATTTTCATCAACTTCAGCAGGCAGCCCTTCCTCATGCCAGCGGACGAAAGTATCAGACCAGTAACCGAATTCTTCATCCGGCACATGGTCCACGGGCTCAAACCTCAGAGTGGCCAGCCAGCGTTCACGATGAGTCAAGTCGTGCTTCCTTTCAGCATCAATACTCAGAGAGCCTACAGGCTCACTGACGCAACTAGGCCATCTGCGTTACCGTGCATGACACGCGCCACCTGTTCGGCGCTAAGGCCGACCTTCAGTGCTGCCCGTTTGAAGGAAAGCAGTTGCTCATAGACGTAGAAGGTATAGTTAGCCTCCATTTCGGCGGGTTTGCGATTTGTGTTCCACGGATAGTCGGCGTCCGTGAAGTTGATGTAGCGGTCTCCATCGTATTCGCGTACTCCACGCATCAGCAGGATGGGTAGGTCGCTGCCGTACAGGAGGCGGTCAGGACCGACCATTCGCAACGCCAGTTCGATGACATCCTCGTTTAGATTTGCCGAAAAGTCGTAATACAGACCGTCCACATCCTGCAACGCCTCCAGACCGGGCTTTCCATAGCTGACTGTATAGGCGCGCCCTATGTGTGCGATGCATAGTTTCATGTTCGGGTAGGTGTCTCTTATGCGGCGCAAATCTGCATGAGTGTTGGGGTCACGCAATCGCTCCAGCCCCGGTATATGTAGCATCACAATCAGCCCCAGTTCGTGAGCCAGTTGCTGATGGGCCGGCGGGAAGTAGTCGTCTATCCGCACATCGTTTACATCGGCTATGTGACTGGCCAGACCCATATACGGCTTCAGCCCCAGAAATCCGCCCTGCTTCAGCTTTTCGGCTACACTCTCAGGCGCCTCATAGGGCCGAGCCACGTACAGGACTTCCATCTCAGGACTCTGTGCAGCTGCCCGGCTGAGGTAGCTGTTCAGCGCCATCAGGTTGTTGTCCGGACTGGGGGAGGCGAAAGCCAGGCTGCGGGTTTTTCTCTCAGGGAACAGCTTGCGCTGTATGTCCATCATGTGTTCAGCGGGGAAGTGGCGCGGAATAGCAGAGGGCCAGTTAGTGCGCTTGGCCTCCTCGGAGGGCTCCGGGCAGTACTGCGCCAGGTTTACATGCACGTGGAAATCATAAACAGTATCGGGAAGAAAGTCGTCCAGTTCGGTGCGAAACAGAGGCAGGTCCACCCGCTCATACCGCTCGGGGTCTATGATCATCATCTCGTAAGTCGGTTCAGTCATGGTGTAGCTCCATGGTGTAGTGAACAGATTCGACAAGCGACTCGAAGCCAAGCTTTTCATACACAGCCCTAGCCGCGGCATGGCCTTCGTTTAGACCGGTGGTCACGGCAGCTATACGCATCCCCGCGGAGCGTATCTGTTCCAGAGCTAGTCTGACGAGTTCTGTGCCAATACCGCGCCCACGGAAATCGGGATGCACTCCGTTGTATCCGATTGTGCCGATACTCCTACTCTCGTCGGTTTGCCATGTACTCCAGCCGGCAACCGTGCCATCTACCTCTGCGACAAGACAATTGTCGCGCTCGATAGCTTGAGCGACTGCAGTGTGCATAGATTGGGCGATGTAGTCTTGCCACGGTTTACCGCCGATGAGACCATAGCGCTGTTCGAGTGCAGCACCCATACCCATGTGCCAAATCTGACGAGAGATGGCGACAATAGGCTCCAGATCCTGCGCAGTTGCCGGACGGTATGCGACTGAATTCGGCGAGGTCATGACGATACCCTGCAGTTCAGTTGTGATGGAAGATGCGTCTCATCCATGCTCCCGTGAACGGGCCCCGCACCAGCAGCAGCACCATAGCCATCTTCAACATGTCACCGGCGAGAAAAGGCACCACACCGGTAGCCAACACGTGCACAGCGGAGCCTCCGGTAATCCCGGCCAGCCACAGACAACCGAAGAGATAGATGACCGCAGTCCCCACCAGGCAGGCCAGCACAGCACCGGCCGTGGAGCGCCAGACAGAGTAAATCCAGCCTGCCACTGCTGCTGCCACCACAAATCCGATCAGATAGCCACCGTTTGGCCCGGCCATGGCAGCCAAACCCCCAGCGAACGCGGGCAGGCCAAGTGCTCCGAGCGCCAGATAACCGACCTGGCTCATGCTTCCCCATCTAGCGCCCAGACACAGGCCCGCGAGCAGTACGACAGAGGTCTGCATGGTCACAGGCACCGGTGTGAAGGGTAGATACAGCTTGACGTGTGCGGCAACCACAGTAGCCAGCGCGAAGCCGATGCTAAACAGTGCAAGTCTGGTTTGTGATCGGCTGACAGCATGCGCACCCACCACGGTGCGAACAGCTATGGTGTTGTCGGTAGATCTATGTTTCACAGGGCTTTTGCCTCCCAGGCCGCGCCCAAATCTGTGCACAACTGGCGCGGCTTGCTGTCATGATACGCAAATTCCCTGCCGGGGCGCAAGGCACCTGCTCTTCCATCGTCCAGGCCATGCAGGAAGCCGTATAGGCGATGATGAATAGACGCATAGTGCCACCTGAGTACGGAGGTGAGTATGTGCTGCAATCTGCGATGCTGTTCGAGACAATAGCAGACCGCCCCAGTTCACACTGCGCCTGTATCACTGAGGCGCCGGATGGTGACATGCTCTGCGTATGGTATGCAGGCAGTCGTGAAGCTGCGCCAGATGTGGCTCTGATGCTAGGCCGCTGGCGACGTGCCACGGGACAGTGGGACGAGCCGCAACTGCTCCTGGACACTCCGGGAAAACCGGACGGCAACGCGGTGCTGCACTGCGATCCGTCAGGCAAACTATGGCTTTTCCACAACGTAATCGAAGGGCGAGGATGGTCGGACACCAGGCTGTATGTTCGCACCTCCGAAGACGAAGGCGCCACCTGGACTGACGCAGAGTTTTTCGACCCGGAAGTCGGCAGAATGGTGCGCACCGGCATGAGGGTGCTAAGCGACGGCCGGTGGCTACTGCCCGCCTATGATGAGCGCAGTTGGCAGGGGCTGTGCTACACCTCTGACGATGAGGGAGCAACCTGGCAGTGCAGTGAGCCGATGGTAGCACCGGTTCCTCTCATCCAACCCGCGATAGTGGAGCGCTCTGACGGCAGCCTGCTGGCATATCAGCGCACCGGAGGCGATGAGCGACGGATATGGGCATCCGCATCGCAGGACAGGGGCCAGACATGGTCAGAGTGTATTGCTACCGACCTGCATAACCCCAACAGCGGGGTGGATATGGTGAGACTGCGGGAAGGGGACCTGGCGCTGGTGTGCAACAACGTGCCCAAAGGCCGTACACCGTTGCATGTGGCCTGGTCACCTGACGAGGGAGCAAGTTGGCCCATCATCCGAGAACTCGAGAGCATCCCAGGTGAGTTTTCGTACCCTACGATGCTGCAGGCTCACGACGGATTGGTGCACATAGTGTATACATACCAGCGCGAGACCATCAAGCATGTGTGGTTTGACCGGGCATGGCTGACAGGAGAAGCTTGAGGTTGCTTTCTGGTCACCTCATAAGACAGCCTTGCAGCCGCGCCGGGCGTGACATCTCATGACTCTGCTACATAGAACGTCGGGCCGTCACCATCCAGTGGTCTGATGCGTTCGTTTGTGAGCAAAATCTGGATGTGCTTGATCACTTCACTGGGGTGAATACTCAAGCCGATTGCCACATCTGCGATGGTACACGGACGCCGCTTGAGAAGCTCTAACACCGCATCGGTGGTCTGCTTATGAGACTCTCGCACCATGCTATTTTCAGGTACCGGAGCGATGATCTCCGCGTTAGGGCCAAGCATTTCCAACGCATGGTGCAAGCGCTTTGGACTGAGCGGACGCGCCCTCGTCTGTGCTGGTGGCCGTACAACTGTGTTTATCTGCACCAGATCAGGACCTATCTGATCGATAGCATGACGAAGCGCTGCCAGGTGCTCGTCACTGTCGCTCACTCCCGCGACCAACAGTACCTCCAGCCACATCCGTCCCCGGCATCCGCGAC
>JAAYSP010000027.1 GCA_012518355.1 candidate division WS1 bacterium
AGTGCGAGATGGGCAGTGCGAGATGGGCAGTGCGAGATGGGCAGTGCGAGATGGGCAGTGCGAGATGGGCAGTGCGAGATGGGCAGTGCGAGATGGGTACGGCGAGATGGGTACGGCGAGATGGGTATGGCGAGATGGGTATGGCGAAAATGCATAGTAGAGATGAACCAAACGGGCATGGCCGCGTCCATGTATACACGGGCTCTGGCAAGGGCAAGACCACTGCCGCGTTAGGACTTGCACTTCGGGCAGCCGGTGCGGGCATGCGTGTTTTCATAGCACAGTTTTGCAAGGGACAGCTTTGTTCTGAGCACAGTGCTCTCCAGCGCTTCGACGATCTGGTCCGCTGTACGCAGTATGGGGGGCTCGGGTTCATCACAGGGCCACCCACGGACGAAGACGTGCTGGAGGCGCAACGGGGTCTGCAGGATGCGCGTCAGGCGGTATCTTCGGGTGAGTACCAGTTGGTCATACTCGACGAGGTGAACGTGGCAATGCATCTGGGCCTGCTGGCGGTTGAAGACGTGTTGGAGCTAATCGAAAGTCGGGCTCCCGAGGTGGAATTGGTGCTGACGGGCCGAAATGCACCTGCTGTTATCGTCGAGCGGGCAGATCTGGTGACAGACATGGCTGCAGTCAAGCACTACCTGGACCGTGGTCATCAGGCGCGCCGGGGCATCGAGATGTAGCTTTGTCGTCGCTATACTGTCTGTATGGGCGCGAGCCAGTGTGCCATGCATGGGTCCGAGGTGCGATATGCCGGGGTAGCTAACCGTGCATTCGAGGCGCGCTACCGACGGCAGTCGTGGTGGTAGAGTCCGCCTGGTCCGTCGAATAGGGAGGAGAACATGAAGACTCTGGCATTTGTTTTGGTCGGGCTTCTAATGGCTGGCACGTTCGTCTCTGCACAGCCGATTTTCGATTATGTCAACCGTCCCGATGCGTCCTATGGATGGGAGAAGACGGATGAAACGGTGCTTGCGGGTGGCGGGTCTGTCACGCATCTGAAGATGACATCACAGGTGTGGCGCGACATCACCTGGACGCACCGCATGCAGGTTGTCACTCCGCCGGGCATGCAGTACCCTGAAACTGCTTTGCTGGTCATCACCGGGGGCACTGTCAACGCAAACGAGCTGTCCCAAATCGCTACGATCGCGGGCTTGATATCGGCACCGATAGCCGTGCTCGGTGATATCCCCAACCAGCCTCTGTTCGATGGACTGCAGGAAGACGCGCTAATCGCCTTCACCTTTCAGAACTGCCTTGATACTGGTGATACCACCTGGCCCCTGCTGTTTCCCATGACCAAAGCTGCGGTACGCGCTATGGATGCTGTCGAGCAGTACACACAGCGAGACTGGGACACTCCGGTGGACAGCTTCGTGGTCACCGGTGCATCCAAGCGCGGCTGGACTACCTGGTTTACCGGTGTTGTGGCCCCTGAGCGCATCAAGGGTATCGCCCCGATGGTGTATGACAACCTCAACCTGGCTGCACAGATGAGGCATCAGGTGGCCACATGGGGCGACTACAGTGCGATGATTCACGACTACACGGAGCTTGACCTGCCCGACCTGATCACTACCGATGAGGGTAGCTGGCTCACCTCGATGGTGGACCCATACACCTACCGGGCGCGAGCCGTCATGCCCAAACTCAGTATCATGGGCACAAACGATCCCTACTGGCCGCTGGACGCCGCCAGCCAGTATTCTGCAGACATGCCCTCTCCGAACTACCTGCTCTATGTGCCAAACTCCGGCCATGGGCTGGATGACTTCATGAGAGCGATCATGGGGCAGGCGGGATTTTTCGCCGCCTGCACCGGTCGTGCCGATATGCCTGACTTGCAGTGGACATATGAGCATGGCAGGCACTTGCGGCTGCACGTGACTTCCGACTTGCAGCCCGTACAGGTACTGCAGTGGACCGCATCTGCACCAACACGCGATTTCCGAAGTGCTGAGTGGAGCAGCATCGAACTTCAGCCGGTTCGCGGCGGCTACCTGGCACGCATGCAGTATCCGACCGAGGGTTACCGGGCGATTTTTGTAGAGGCAAACTATGACATCGAAGGCCGCCACATGCCGCTTTCGACAGGCGTTACTATCGTCGGTCCGAGGGACTAGCAGCATATACGAGGTGTTGCCCATGGAGGCGAACTATCAATCAGTGGTTTCGCGCTACTAGTGGCTGCACATATTTAGAAGACCATATGAGATGGGGGGTGTCACTGGGCAGCTATTCGATTGAGTTAGCAATCGTTTGGGATAGTGTGACAACTATTGCAAACGGGTATGGATGACAAAAGCATGGTTCGACACTATCAGAAGTGAGGTGTGTGTACGTGATTGGCAAGCATTGGAGGTCACAAGACAAAGTGCTGCTAGCCGCAGTGGTGATTGCGGGTGCGCTATTTGCCCTGAGCGCCATCTACAGCGGCACCTATCTTCCCCTGCCGGCGCGCGCAGTGGCTGAGGAGCCTCAGGCTCTGGCATACCGGGCGCATGATATCGTGGCCCGAGCTGCAGTCATTAAGGGGCTGCAGGTAGGCGAGGTCATGGTAGACGATACAGTGGTTCTGCGCTTGCGCATCGGAGCTGGCGGCTATGACGCGACTGAACGGGCAATTCTCGTGGCCGAGCGGCTGCAGGGTCTTGTACTGGCCGGCCTGGAGCCTGAAGACATAAGTGCAGGCGTATGGCAGGGTGAGCCGGCTGTGTTAGGTGCCGGTGAGCTGATTGTCACCGCCGATTCGGCGCATGCGAAAGCGAACAACGTGGGACAGGTAAAGCTGGCTGAGGATTGGGCCAGAAACATAGCCAGATCGCTGGGAGGAAAACCAGGCCCGACACAGATAACCTCCGAACAAGCCGCTGCTGCATGGGAGCCCGCCGAGGTCTATGACGACAAGGACGTTCCCATCTTCTCCATAGGTCGTGGTGCACGAGTTGGCATGGCGCGCGTTTCCGGGCCCAGATCCCAGGTGCGCACCGTCAAGGGCGTAGCCCAGCTCGAAGCCAACATCTCCAAGTTCGGTAACGCAGAAGTATACGTGCCTATCACTACTGAGACCCCTGGCAAGACCCTGGACCGCGTATCTGAGTGTGCGGTGGTCGGCCTGGTGGACTTGGGCCTATAGGAGGGAATACAAGTGAAGCCTTCAACTCGCAAAATGATGGCGTTTCTTACGGCGATCTTCGTCGTCGGATCAGTGCTGAACTTTGCTGGTGGAACCCAGCAGGCTTATGGCATAGACCTTGGCAGTGTTGTTGGTGATGCCCTCAAGATTGGTGGTATCGCCTTCGTGGTCTCGCGTTTCGGTGGCCAGATCAACGACGGGATCAACTCGATCATGGCACAGAACGGTGTGATGCCTGATGCCAAGACCAAAGTGGTTCCGATAATCCGCATGGGATCCGGAGACAGCACTGCTGTAGGTGCTGCTCAGGTTGTGGGCCCACCCAGTCAGGTGGACAAGGTCCAGGCTGTCGGTGAAGGTGTGCTGCGTATAGGCAGTGTGCAGGGCCGTCTGCTCATCCCGCTGTCAACCAAACGAGCAGTGACCGACAACATCCGTGGCGTCGGCGGAGTTGGCGTATCAGCCAACATCAAGATCATCATCTAAGTCCAACAGACCAGAAGCAAAGCAAATGGGCCGGCAGGGCAATCAGATTAGCCCACCGGCCCATGTATTTTTTGCAGATGGAAGATCAGATGGCTACCTATGAACTGCCGCTTCGGGGCCCATCAGTAGGGAACCCCGTTTTCGTTTTCCCACCGGGCTATCTGGTTTCTCAGTAGTCGCGCTGCTCGGTCAACTACAGGAAACGGCCACTGATCGCTGGGGTGCTGACGATTGGCGCTTAGAAACTCTAGTAGGTGAGCGGGGCTCATCGTGCTGTGATGGGCTTCTTCTGACGGGCGCCTGTACTTCAGGCTCAGTTTACGCCCACCTGGCTGATATGCAATGTAGAAGTATTCGAAGCCATCCTCGCCTGCAGGATGGCTGTAGATGATCCGGTCAAACTGAGGGGCCATGTCCTGGTGCCTCGAATGCTGGTGATCCGACCCGCACGCCTCCACTTGACTCCGCTACGCTCTCTATCATACCACATTTTGGCAGTACCTAAACAGTGGCGCCGGATAGACGTCGCGGGTAGAGTCCGTGTGCGTGAATGTGGGGTGCCTACAGGTTGAGCTCCAGCAACTCCTCACCGAAGACGATCCGGCCATCGTAGATGCAGGCGATATCTGCGATGGCCTTTTCGCGCGATCCAGGCTTGCTCAAAGCTATGCCGGTGTGTGTGAGCACCAGCAGCTCGACGCCAGCGTCTGCGGCCATACGAGCTGCGTCCACAGTACTGGTCTGGCCCGGTCCTTCTCCGTTTTCTTCCATGCTCTGCTGATGGTCCCAGCAGTTGACCACCAACGCATCCGCATCGGCTGCTAGCTGGTCCACTGCTTTGCACGGTTCAGTGTCACCGGCAAAGACTATCGCGTACTCATCAGTCTCGAAGCGATACGCCAGTGATAACAGCCATGGCTCCATGTGACATGCAGCAGCGGTGCGCATCTGCCAGCCGTCCTGCTCGATAGTCTGGTCCGGCTGCAGATCTGTGACTCTCACCTGTGGCTCGGGCCGTGGCAGGGAACCTCCTCGGTTGCGATGCACGCTTTGGCTGGTCGGATGGTTCACTCTGGCCTGCCAGTCAAAAACGAATGCGCCTTCTGGACCGATAAGTCGTTCGGTGATCAGCTCGGTCGGAGATGGCCCCCAGACATGCAGCAGCTTCTCGGCACCTGTGCTCTGATCCCAGCGACACAGCAGGAAGCATGGATAGTCGGCGTTGTGGTCGAAGTGATGGTGGGTGAACACCAGATGGGCGATCTGAGTGGGATACAGCCCTGCTTTGACCAGCTTGTGAGTAGCGGCAGGTCCGCAGTCGATCATGATATGTTCGCCGTCGAGTTGCAGTACGTATGCCGTGCCGAAGCGCTCCGGCGTCGGTGTGGGAGTACCTGTGCCCAGAAGCCACAGTTTGTTCATGCCGTCACCCCTTTTCGACGGAACAGATGTGATGTGTTGATCGTAAATGTTGACGGAGCAGGAGGCGTTTTGTCTTCTGCGTTGGCCATGCACCTGCTATTTTCAGTGTGCCTGTGTGCCTGCCCGGCGCTGATCGGCGAGCAACTGCTGCCCGCGGATGCCCGTTTCCAGCGCATATACCGCGTTGGTTTCCACCTCGGTGATGTACAGGGTGGATAGCTCCGGGCCACCGAAGCAGCAGTTAGTCGGCTTCAAGCCGCCCGCATCATAGCGGCGCAAGGTCTTTCCTTCAGGAGACACCACGGCAATCGTGCCGGTGCCGAAGGCGGCCACCCACAGGTTCCCATCAGCGTCATAGGCCATCCCATCCGGCAGGCAGGCTTCGTCTTCATCCTGCCACAGCATCCGTTTGTTTTGCACCACTCCTGGCTCGAGCACATCGTACAGCCAGACACACCGCGGGTAGGTCTCCACTACTGCCAGGAGGCTGCCATCGCCGTTGAGGGCGATGCCGTTGGGGAAGGCCATCTCATCGTCTATCAAGCTGACCCGACCATCAGGTGTCACGAAATGCACTGTGCCTATGAGGTTGTCGGGTTTAGAGAAGCCGGGGTCAGTGAAGTACAGGTTGTTGTAGGCATCTACTGTCAGATCGTTGGGCTTGCGGAAGTCCACGCCGTCGCATGCGCCTGCCAGTGTCTCCCAGGTGGCATCAGGACGCACCTGTATGATTGCGCTCAGTCCCGATTCGCACACGTACATGTCACCGGTAGAGGTGAAGTTGGCTGCCTGGGGAACGCCGCCTGTATCCAGAAAGCAGCTCAGGTTTCCCTCCGGCGTGAGCAGCGAGATCTGCCCCGATTGGCAGTTCACCCAGTACAGACTGCCATCCTGGTCTATGCACGGACCTTCTGGGAAGTCCTGGGCAGGCGACACCAACTGCGGTTTGATGCGGCTCATCTGCTCTCTCCTTTTTCAGCATCCTACTGTGTCAGACGGCGAGCTATGTCATATGTCAGTGCCAAAAGCAACGTTGCGCCTGGTGATAGTACCGGCAAATGGGATGTGTGGCATCAAGCTCGATGCCGCCTGAGAGTATATGGTCACATGCGGTGCTGTTGGTAGGAGGCTAACGGTATAGTAGCACCGGCACGCGCGCGGCATCCACGATCTCACGCCACGCTGCACCGCTAAACAGTGCTCCACCGGCACCTTTGGGCCTGGAGCCGATCGCGATCAGGTCCGGTTCGAATGCTTTTGCCGCCTCCAGTACCACCTCGGGGGCGTCTCCGGCGGTTAGATGTGTACGCACGCTTATGCCTTCCTGTTTGAGATACTGTGCCACATACAGACATGTCTCAGCGATATGGGATGTAGGAGGCGCTCCTGCCACCATCGTGATCTGCCAGTCCCCGAACCTTGCGGCCTGGTAGACCATCTCCAGCGCATGGGCCGCCTCTGCGCGCCCGTCCCAGCCGACTAACACATGCCTGATGGGGCGGTATTGGTCTCTGGTAATCATCATCGGTTTGATCGCCGATCGCAGCATGGCCGAAGCCACACGACCGAGGTTGCCGCGCTGCCTGCCTTCATCTGCGCCTCGAGCCCCGACGACGGTAAGCCGGGCGGTTATGCCTGCACGGGGGATCTGCTCAGCAGGGTCTCCCACATCCAGGCTTCTGACGAAACATACGTCGGTTTCGCTGCACAATCGCTCGGTCTTGTCGAACCATTCGTTCACCGCACGTCTGGCCATGTGCTCGCCATCGAGCACCTCTGAGCTGTACGCCAGTGCAGCAGCGTTAGCCCTATCGCCTCCGACGGCATCAACTGGCACGACGCCCATCGCCTGGATATCGGATCCATCGGCGGCAGCGAATTCCAGTGCGTAACGGGCGGCTATCTCCGACCATTCAGAGCCATCTATGCCGACCAGAATACGTTTCATGTTGCCAGCCTCCTATACGCTGTCCATTTCCTGTGGGCCGCTACCGTCTCCGGAAGCACCACCTGACATGCTGCCGAGGATTTCTTCACGCGTCGCTGGGATACCTGCCCTGATGCTGCAGGTTATTGGCAAGATAACGCGAACAGTCGGGGGACGGCGACATCAAGCGCATATCTTCTGGCGCCAATACATCCCCCGGGGAAATCTGGCGGGTGGTTGTGGCTAGCTATACTGTGCCTGAGCAATCTTTGAGTGAAGGGAAGTGATCGGAATGCGTCCAATCCGACTGGCTGAGGGCGTCTATCGTGACAGGGTGTATGGTTGCTGGTTGGGCAAGAACATCGGTGGCACTCTTGGTACCCCGTACGAATGCGACAAAAGTGTACATAGCCTGACCTTTTATGACCCGGTACCCACTGAACCGCTGCCCAACGACGACCTGGATCTGCAATTAGTATGGCTGAAAATGCTCCAGGAGCGGGGTGTGCACCTATCAGTGTCCGATTTTGCTGACTACTGGGTCAAGCATCTGGGGCCGTATCCGTGGAACGAGTACGGCTTTTGCCGCCAGAACCTCGATCGAGGTCTGCGCCCGCCCATCTCGGGATGCTATGACAACTACTACATAGACGAGATGGGGTCGCCAATTCGTAGTGAGATCTGGGCATGTGTGGCGCCGGGAGACCCGGGGCTGGCGGCTTCATTGGCCTGGAACGACGCAGTGCTGGACCATGCGGGTGGCGAAGGCATGTATGGCGAGATGTTTTGGGCAGCGCTGGAGAGTGCTGCCTTCGTAGTATCCGATCCCGACACCCTGATTCGCATCGGCCTGGCGATGATCCCGCTACACTCACAGATCTCGCGGGTGGTTCGTGATGTGGTGTGGTGCCGCGACAACGGAGTCGAGTGGGCCGAGGTGCGTGAGCGCATACTCCAGAACTTCGGCCACTACCAGCCTTGCAGCGCCGCACAGAACCACGGCTTCACCGTGTTGGGCTGGCTGTATGGCGAAGACTTCGGCGATTGTCTCTGCAAGGCGGTCAACTGTGGATATGATACGGATTGCTCGGGGGCCACACTGGGGGCAGTACTGGGCATCATCGGCGGCGCTGGGGCAATCCCTGCTCGCTGGAGAGAACCGATCGGCGAGGGGATCGTATTACATAAGTTCACCGAAAATCTCGATGCTCCCCAAGACCTGGAGGAGCTGACGCAGCAGACGGTGGAGATTGGCCGGCAGATGCTGCAGGAGCGTTCAGAAGTGGCTGCAATAGCTGACGAAAGCTGCCTGCCCGACGACCTGCTCAGTAGCCTGTTCGACAACCGCCGGGCATTGCTGGCCCTTGACCAGGACCCTCAGTCGGCGATCACCGCGGTTGACGGCTATCAGGTGGCCCTGCACTATGGTGGTGAGCCGGTTTTACACCCGGGGATAGCCAGGACCGTCGGCGTCTCAGTGCGTCGTGACGGGCAGATTGTCGATGCGGAAGTGGCTCTGCAGGCACCAGAGGGCTGGACCGTAGAGCCTGCTGAAGAGATGCTCGGCCGGAAGCAGTTCGTACTTCGGGCGCATACAGTAGCCGACGAAAATCGACTGGTGGCCCGGGTGACTGTGGATGACCATCAGTTGCAGACAGACTATCTGATGCTGGGGCCGGGCGTCGCTCCGGGATTTCCGTGCGGGGTGAACGTACCGCGCTGTCCTGAGTGTCATGCTAGGCTGCAGTCGTGTATATGTGTGACGGGCTAGGCGGAGAGACCTGCGACATCTGACACCGGAATTGCACACAGGAAAAGCGAGGACCGGGAGCCTGAGAAACTCCCGGTCCTGCGCTGTACGTCTTCGGGCTATCGGGCGCTAGCCGCAACACGACTTCTTTGGCTTGCAGCCCTTCTTTTCTTCCTTTTTCTCTTCTTGTTTGGCGGTGCCGCCGCAGCATCCCTTCTTGTCACTCATCCTTGTCACCTCCCCCGTCTCTTGGATATCGTGCGATGCCTGTCTTGCGATCTATGCTTCTCGTCTGTGCTTCTTTGTACTTCTGAGCCGTACTTCAATTGCCCATCTATGTTTAGGCGTTGTCACCAGACGCCGCCGATTGCAGTCAGTCTCTTGAATGGTACGTGCGCTATGACGCACAAGATGTGCCTGAGGTTCAGTATCTGTTTGGGCAAACGGCATTTATTTTTTGCATTCTGGCAAAACACATGCCATGATTGATCCGGTCGCCATGTCGAAGCCTTGCGTGTGGTCACACCTCAACAGATTGTCTATACTGAAAGCGAGGGTTTGCCTGCATGCAGGTGACGGCAACTGGAGTATACGGGGAAGGTAGCGCAGCAGATGACAGGGAAATAGAGTACGACGAGCGGTTTTGGAGCCGCTGCCAGTAGTGGCAGCGATTATGCACGGCTAGGAGGCGCTCCCATGGCCAGACTTTTCGGCACTGAGTACACTCGCAATCAGATTCTGAGACATGTTGGCAGTATGGATCAGCTTTGTGGTGCGCGCAGGGTAGTGCTGGATGAGGGAAACGAAAAAGGCTCTGAGGCAGTGCAGTTTCATACCGGTAGCGGCCTGAACTTCACCGCACTTGCCGGTCGCGCTCTCGACATTTCGTCTGCCGATTGGTGTGGCCAGTCGCTGTGCTGGCGCTCTCCGGTGGGCGATACTGCAGCAGCCTTCTATGAGCCCGAAGGACTGGGCTGGCTGCGCGGCTTCTACGGCGGTTTGGTATGCACCTGTGGCCTGAGCTGGGCCGGAGCGCCACATGCCGACCCCTCTTCAAGCGAGGGAGGTCCGCTCACTCACGTAGACGCTGATGGTCAGGCGAAATGGCAGCCTACCGGCAGTCTGGGGTTACATGGGCGCATCTCCAACATACCGGCCAAGCATCTTTCCGTGTGCGAGTGGTGGGATGGTGACGACTACTGGATGAGCGCGTTTGGCGAGATGCGGGAAGCGGTCATCTTCGGCACCAACCTGCTGCTGCGCCGGACTGTGAAGGCCAAGCTTGGCGAAAGCAAGATCTGGATCCACGATGAGGTGGAGAACCAGTCATTCGCGCCCCAGGAGCACATGTTCCTGTATCACTGCAACCTGGGCTTTCCGGTCATCGCTGAGGGGGCCGAGTACCTCATCAACTCTCGTCAGGTCACCCCGCGTGACGAAGTGGCGGCTCCGCATCTGGATAGCTGGAAGCAGTTTCCTGCACCCATACCGGGCGTTGAAGAGTGGGTTTACTACCATGATGTGGCCAGCGATGAAGCGGGCAACGTCACGATAGGCATGGCCAATCGTAACGCAAATGGGGGGCAGGGCCTGGGCATATATATGAAGTATAGCAAGCAGCAACTGCCGTACTTCATCCAGTGGAAGATGCCCGGTGAAAGCACTTATGTCACCGGCCTTGAGCCTGCCAACTGCCTCGTCGAGGGGCGAGCGAAGGATCGCCAGGAAGGGCGGCTGGTGGTGCTCGAACCGGGTGAAATGCGCAGCTATGATCTGGAGATCGGTGTCCTGGCCGACAACACGGAGATAGATGCCCTGGCCGCTGAGGTGGAGCTGCTGCAATAGCGGCCGCTCGCTCAGGGGCAGTGCACTGATAGCACTCGGCTGGGCTAAATGCTCCACCGTCCAGGCGGCTACTCGCACCGCCTATCATAGGGTGTGTTGGGCGCGAGAGTCTGCTTCCGTCTCACCGCCTGCTCTGGCTGGCAGTCGGGATTGTCTCCCGTGGATTATAGCTCAGGCCCGGCTGCAGCCTGTCTGTACGTCCGTATCGTACCCGCCTGCCGCTGTAAATGTAGCAGTCTGTTGTAGATGCAATCCTGCTTGATATACCTACTCTCAGGTGACCACTGTACATGTCAACTTTTCGTGAGCTGTTCGCCGACCCTTCTGCTGCCTATCGGATGCAGCCGTTGTGGTTTCTCAACCATGAACTGACAGATGCCCAACTGCGTCGCCAGATCCGCGAAATGCACGCCCAGGGCGTGGGGGGGGTAGTGCTACAGGCTCAACCGGGCCTACGCACTCCGTGGATGTCAGAGCGATGGTTCGAGGCTCTGTCTGTGTGCGTGGATGAACTGAAATCTCTCGGTATGCACGCATGGCTGTCTGATGCGAGCATCGGGGCAGCGAGTGCCTGTGTAGACGGGATGGTCGGGGGGCACCCGGAGTATCGGGCACGTCATCTGCGTGTACAGAGCCTGCGCGTCAACGGCGGGGTCACCTACCAGGTGCGTCTGCCTGACCACGGTAGCTCTCTCGTCTGTATCCAGGCCGTGCGCATCAGCGCTCAGTCGGCGGAGGAGGGAGGACGTCTGGAGTTCATGGACGAGCCTCGCGATCTGACCGAGCACTACCAGGAGGGGCGTCTGCGGTGGGAAGCTCCCACGGGCTACTGGTTCGTCGCTGTGTTCTGGGAGTGTCCGACAGGTGAGACAACTGGCTCCGGAAACGCCTGCCATCTGGATGTCATGGATCGAGAGGCCGTCAGTGCCTATCTCCAGCACGCCTGCAAGCCCTACGAACGGTTTCAGACGGATTTTGGCGGCACCATCAAGGGCATGCTCACGGGCGGGCTGCCAGTGATGCCACACGATGCCGCGTACGATGCTGTGGCGATCAATGCAGACGGTCGCCAGCCACTTCGCAAGCTGCCAGGGGTGTCGTTGCCGTGGACCCGCGACATGCTCAGCAAATTTCGAGAGCTGAAGGGCTATGATCTGCACCCACGGCTGATGCAGCTTCTCTGGGATATCGCCCCCGATACCCAGCAGGTGCGCAGCGACTACTATAGCGTGATCTCCACTCTATACTGTGACGCTTACCACGGGCAATTGGCTGACTGGTGCCGCGAGCATGGCCTGGAGTACGTCGGTGGCACCGCCGATGATGCTCTATGGCACCGGATATGCACACAGGGCGATCAGATGGCGGTGCAGGCCTGCTTCGATCGGCCCGGCTTTGGCCATCAGGACCATGCTCCCGTGCCGGAGAGGATAGTGGCTGCCCGGCTCACCACATCCCCCGCGCACCTGGGTGGCGTAAAACGCGTCGCATGTACGGTTTCTAGCGGAAGCGGCCATGGGGCCACTCTCGCCGAATTGCGCACCAGCCTCAACTTCACCTGCGCATTGGGTTGCAGCACCATCATGCCCCATGCCTTCCACTACTCGATGGCGGGCTGCCGCAAGACAGACAGCCCTCCCACGGGCTTCTATCACAATTCATACTGGCCCTGGTACTCCCACTTCGCCGACTACGCTGCCCGCCAGTGTCTGGTGCAGGGTACCGGTAGCCACGTGTGTGACACGCTGGTGCTGCTGCCTACAGAGACGGCGCAGGTGGATACATGGCATGAGGGCGAGCTGTGCGCTGAGCCACCATGCCGGAGGCTGCTCACCTGGCTCTCCGATGAGCTGCTTCGCCTACAGTGCGACTACGATTACGTCAGCGACAGCCGTCTGCAGGCTGCGGTGGTTCGAGATGGCAGACTGACCTTCCCGGATTCAGAGGTGGCGTACAGCCTCCTGATACTGCCGGGCTGTCGCGTGATGTCGGTACATGCAGCGAGAAAGCTGCTGGAGTGGCGTCGTGCAGGCGGTTGTCTGGTAATTCTCGGCGAGCCACCCAGCCAGGCCCTCGAACGCGGGCAGGATGAGCAGTTGCAGGACCTGGTAGCCGAACTGGTAGCCTCTCCTACCGAGGACACTTGCAGCCAGTCTGAGCATGCAGACGATGACATAGACGCAGTACCGCAGTCTGGGCAGGATGCGGAATTGCACTCTGGCGAAGGGCCGCAGCCCGACGGAGTGCCTTCGTCTGACGAGGGCGCGGCATCTGACGAAGACATGCCGTCTGACCAGGATGAAGCAGTGTACTCGGACGAAGATGCGGACGAGGCGTCAGGCAGTGTAGAGGATCTGGAGAGCGCCACAGGAGTTGAGGCAGACTCTGACCGTATGGCTTCGGTTCACGACTACCATAGTCATGAGAAGTCGGGGATGTCTGCCGACAGTCTGAGACCCGGCCGGGTCGTATGCCATCCTACTGAAGACGTGGAGCCCGAGTGGCTCCGTAGCGTCCTGTCGAGCCTACTGGAACCCAGTTTTACGCTGGAGGCTGATGAGCCCGCCGAGCGCCGCGACATCATCTGCAGCCGCCGTCGTCATGATAGCCTCGAACTGTTCATGATGCACAACCGCAGTGATCGGCGTCAGGCAGCGATCGCTATCGCAGCGCTGGCAGGTGCGCTGGAAGAGTGGGATCTGGAGACCGGAAGTACTGCAACAGCAGATGCCGAGTATGCCACGGATCACACCCGCTGGTATGTGGATCTGGAGCCGCATGAGACTCGCCTGTTTGTGCTGGATTGCTCGGCCCGCGGTGAGACTGCGCGCGTTGAGGGCACGGTCGGTCCACAGGTGCTGGATGAGATAGACCTGGGGGCGTGTTGGGGCTTCAACTCCGGTGGTCAAAACGTGGTCATCCTCGACCGCTGGCAACTGGTGCTGGATGATCGTGTAGCCAGAGGGAAGGTCAACCTGCGCGGCTTTGGTCAGGCGAACAGCTATGTGACCAGCTTCGAAATCGAAGGGCAAATCGGCCTCCTGCAATTGGTGCTCGATGATTTGTGGCGACACCAGTCAGGTGGCACTGGCACTGCAGACGGTATGCGTGCTGTCGAGATCTTCGTGAACGGACAGTCCACGCCGCCACTGGCACCGTCGGACTGGCAGGACCCATACTTCGTTGCCACCGACATATCGGCTCTGGTGCATCCAGGTACCAACGAACTACAAATCTGTACTGCCTCAACTGTCGACTCGATGGCGTCCCTCTCGCATCCGGCATGGCTGGTCGGAGAGTTTGCCAACCTGGGCGGACGACTGACGGCTGAACCGGACGCCATTGAGGGCTATTTCTCACAGAATGGATATCCTCATCTGGCGGGCATCGGAACATACGGCAAGCGAATCGATGTGCCTCAGGCACTGCTCGATGGCAGGGGACGGGTCATCCTGGATGTGGGGCAGGTCCGTGACTGCGCACGCACGCTCGTGAACGGCCAGGAGGTCGCCATACGCCTCTGGGCGCCGTTCGAAGTGGATATCACCGAAGAGCTGCGTCCAGGAGAGAACCATATAGCCATCGAGGTAGCTGGCACACTGGCCAACCTGTACGACAAAGCTACGGATCCGGCTGGTCTTCCGGGCCCGGCGAAGCTCTGGGTCATCGGTTAGTGAACAGCTTAGCCCCCGACAGGGGAACAGTCGCCTTTTCCGCCGGTTTTCTGACTACTGGACGAAGTGAGCAGGCCATGTAGATTGGCGGCGGAATGTACTCGCGGTAGATGCGGTGGCCGATGTTTACGTGCTGTAAGAGCTACTGACGAACTGCAAATCTGTACTGTCTCAACTGTCGACTCGATGGCAGGAGGCGGGTCATCCTGGATGTGGGGCAGGTCCGTGACTGCGCGCGTACGTTCGTGAACGGCCAGGAGGTCGCCATACGCCTCTGGGCGCCGTTCGAAGTGGACATCACCGAAGAACTGCGTCCAGGAGAAAACCATATAGCCATCGAGGTGGCTGGCACACTGACCAATCTGTACGACAAAGCTACGCATCCGGCTAGCCTTCCGGGCCCGGCGAAGTTCTGGGTCATCGGTTAGTGAACAGCTTAGCCTCCCGACAGGGAACAGCCGCCTTTTCCGCCGGTTTTCTGACTATTGGACGAAGTGAGCAGGCCATGTAGATTGGCGGCGAAATGTACTCGCGATGGATGCGGTGGCCGGTGTGTACGTGCTGTGAGAGCTACTGACAACTCTTGCGGAGGTAGCGCATATGGAACCGACTGGCGTCACCCTTGCAGATGGCCGCATGGCAGTTGTCCGGCACATCGAGGCTGATGACTATGAGCGTGTCTTGCACTACTTCGACGGCCTGGGAGAGCTGACACGCAAGTACTTTTGCCCTCACCCCTTCGACGAAAAGCACGCCCGCATGATCGTCGAGACCTCCAATCGTACCGACACCGTTCGCCTTGGCGCCTTCGCTGACAGCGCTCAGAGGCCGCTGGTCGGTTACTTTTACTACGAACCCTCTGAGACCATGGCCTATCCGCATGTAGGCTGTGGCATTGTGGACACGTTTCATGGACAGGGTCTCGGCAAAACCCTCATGAGCGTCCTGGTTGCTGAAGCGCGCCGCAACGATATGCCCGGGCTGTGGCTGTGTGTGGACAAGCCCAACTACCGTGCGTTGCGTGTGTACTCGAAGGCTGGATATCGCATCATCGGGGGCACCCGGCGGCCCTCACACTACGACATGGTACTCGATTTCGCTGCTGAGCAGTCGCCGTTCAAGTACCGCTGTCTGTACCTGCATTCGATTGACTGGAAACTGACCAATCTCACGGCTGATACCTGGACTTTTGAGCAGTGGCGTGAGTACCTGAACCTGATGCAGGGTGCCGGAGCGAACATGCTCAAACTATTCATCTGGCCTACCCAGTACTATCACCCTGACTACCCACAGACGCATCTCAATCAGTGGCGCTACGACGTATACCGGCAGGTTCTGACCTATGCGCGCACGCTGTGTTTGGAGACCCACATCGGCATCGCGGCCAACGGAGTGCCGCCATCGGTGTGGCTCAGTCATCCGGACAAGCGTGCAGAGGGCGTCCGCCATCAGGGGATAGGGCTGTGCTGGCAGCGTGGCAAGCAGCAGGTTCTGGACATGGCCGCAAGCGTCGTGGACTACTTCGCCGATGTCGCAGACGGCTTCGTCATCTGGCACGCCGCTTCTGAGCTGTGCACTTGCCGCCAGTGTGCCGATTACGCCCCTGTGATGCGCGATATGATGCGCAGCTATGGAGAGCTTGTGGGCGAGCGGGCGCAAGTGCGTCACTGCGCATGGCATACCGGCGTCTCGGCAGGTCAGACGGAGGCTACCATATCACGCATGCAGAGCATCCGAAACGAGATCCTATCAGGCATGAGGCGGGGCGACTGGACACTGATCCATGACTGGGATGAGGAGAGCCTTCGAGTCGCCAGAGAGCACGGTCTGGAAGCCATCAGTTTCGCCTTTTTCATGGACCCGGAGAGCGGCAACGAAGCCAACAGCATCCTGCCGCGGACCGGTTTTGCGCAGATTGAGCAAGCGGTGCGGGAGGCTACGGGCCGGGACGCAGGAATGCTCAGCTATCGGCTCACGCCGTTCACCCGACTACACCAGGACTGGCTGTTTTTCCGCAAGCAGCTTCATCCCGACATGTCCCGCGAGCAGGCACTCGGCAGCCTGGCCGACTTCATCGGGGTAGGCGAAGAATTCGTCGAGGCACTTCAGGCACTGGATCAGTGGTGGGCCGGTGAGGAAGCGGGCAGCTACGACATGAACACGCTATGCAGGGCCGCCGAGATCATCCGCAGCCTGGCCCAGCAGCGGCCCGACTATCTGGTGCACCTGTCGGAGGCTACCGACATACTGCTACTGATTGCGCAGGCCGGGCAGAGCAACGGTTGGCAGGTCACTGAGGAGTTGGTCGAGGCAGTGCAGCGTCGCATGGAGCAGGGCCCCACGTTCACCAGCTTCACTCATGAACAGTTGTGGGATCACCGCGCCAGGCTGCTCATCAATACACGCCTGGAGTGGTGGATGAAGGCCATACGTCCCATCGCCGTCGCGCAGGTATAGATGCCGCGCCCCACTGATTTCAGGTTGACCCGGCGCCTGCAGGTTGCCTGGCACCGTGCAGATGAAGAGCAGTAGCTGGCCGTCATGAGATGTAGGCACCGTCGTATCGTCTCTCGACTTGATAGAGTTGCCATGTTGCCGTGAGTGGGTATGTCTGCGGCATGGATGCTGATTGCGGTTTCGATGTGACAGCAAAAATACGCTCCGGCGTGGGAGATCCCCACTGCCGGAGCGTGTACTATCTCTGCCTTTGTCTTTCGTGTTCTAGTTCTCTCGCTGCGGGCGGACTGCCTCCACAGCAGGGCTGATCGAACGCTGGGTCAGCGAGCCCCGGAAGGGGCCAAAGACACCGTAACGCCAGGCGATTGTAGCTGGACGTAGCTGTGTGACGAGCTCTGTCGGGACCGCAGTCTGAGCCAGCAGCTTGCCATCTCGATATATTTCCATGCGGTTCTTACGCAGCACCAGACGCAACTGCGTCGGTCCTGATACCGGCGCAATGCTGGCCGCCAGGTTCCCGGGCAGGTGCAGGCGGTAGAACTGTCCATACTCATCGAACACTTCATCGGTCAGGAAGCTGAGACGTGTGTCGCGGGCGGATGCGCCCTTGGCCGAAGTGGACAGTATCATATCGGGGCCGACAGATGCCATTCCCGTGATGCGCTGACCCCAAGTGTTGAATACTATCTCCTCACCAGTAGCTTTGGTGTACGCCACTATGTCCTCTTCGTACGGGTGCCCGAACTCTGCAGTCAACTCGGGTTGACTGAACATGCGCTGTACAAAGCTCCACTGCCCGGTATCGGCATCGAGACGCCACAGTTCAGCCCATGGCCACACGCCGACATACAGCTCTCCACGGTAGATTCCGGCGGTCTGACATTCGCGGGAGTAGCCCGCCACACCCTCCATCACAGGAGGCGCATCCGGCAGATGGGTGAGGCTGTAGCCATCGTACTCGATGAGATTGCCGGTGGGGTACTGGCCTGTGAGCAGGCGTCCGTAGTAGTTGACCATGGTATATACTTGGTAGCTGACTCCACGCAGAGAAGGTCGTACGACTTTCCAGGCAGTCCCATCGAAGGCATAGAAGCCGCCGAGGTTGGAACAAGTCACTACTTCCTTGCGCAACTGGCCGAACGCAAATGGCGTCTCGCCGCTATATTTCAGGCGCAGAGTCTTGGCCTCGGACAGGTCAATCGGCGTCTGTTGCGATGGTGTCCAGGGGCAAGCGTAGAGCGAAGTCCGGCCTTCTTCTTCGGCGCCTGGGCGTGTGCAGTAGAAAATTAGGTGGCCGTGGGAATAGTAGAAGCAGTAGTACTGACCTGCTTCGGGAGCTGCCAGTATCTGTTTCCCTTTGTGGTATGCCCCGGTACGATCAAATACTAGCAGGCCATCGGCTACCCACATGACGCCATCGCCAAAGCCTAGTTTTTCGGGGTCTATGATTTCGTCGGCCTGCCACAGCCCCATCTTCGTGTCGAAATACTGGAATGGCCGACCTGCGGCGAGGCTCCAAGCGTAGGCCTTGTCATTCAGGTCGAACATGTACGCCCCGCCTATGTCGTCATTCATCCTGCCGATTGGCTCTACGGCGTACTGATCACCGTCCGTTTCGGGCCGGATATAGAATTGGAGGTTGTAGCGGTCATTGCGGTAGCGTGTGTTGTACACTGACGCGAAACCCGCGCCTATGATGACACGCCCGCTTTCATCTTTGACCTCGAAGAGCGAGCCGAAGTCCTGGCCAACATCCTGCCCCAGGTCCATCTTCATTTCGGCTTCGAAGACTATATCGGCATCTTTGGATGCTCCACATGCCGCGCCAGTCCATGAAAGTAGTGCGATGACGATGGCTGCTAGTATCCACACCGAAAACAGATTTGTGGGGCCATCAGCAATACACAGACGATACCAAGACATTTGAGCTACCTCATCTTTTATTTGTATTTTGTATTCACGCCTGCGGATCTCGATAAGCGTTTATGATGCATAGCACTTGCCTGAAAACTGCAGGCTTATCTGTTGCAGTGGCGCTCTTTCGGCGTCACACAAACTCTATTTTACTACGTCTGGTGCTGTGTTGACCACCGCCTCTATCGTTGGACTAACTGACTGCTGGGCCAGAGAGCCTTGGAAGGGCCCGTAGACACCATATCGCCACGTGATTGTGTCTGGATGCAACCCCTTCAGCAACTCAGTTGGAACCGGTGTCTGTGCCAACAGTGTGTCGTCCTGATGGATTTCCATGCTGTTCGATCGAACAATCAGCTGCAGTTTGGTGAGGCCTGCGGTCGGGTTGATGCTGGCGCTGAGGTTGCCCGGCAGGTTCAGCTGGTACACCTGCCCGAACGCATTGAAGACTTCATCTGTCACAAAGCTGAGCCGTTCATCACGTGCAAAAGGCGCCTTTGAGGAGGTCGACAACATCAAGTCGGTCCCTGCAGGCGCCATTGCAGTTACCCGCTGTCCCCAGTTGTTCACCACCATTTCTTCGCCGGTAGCATTGTTGAAGGCGATGAGATCTTCTTCATATGGGTGTACATACTGGTCGGTAAGCGGTGGGTTGGTGAACAGCCGCTGTACGAAATGCCACTCGGAGGTGTCGGCGTCATATCGCCATACCTCTCCCCATGGCCACACTCCCACATATAGCTCGCCGCCGTAAATCATCGCGCTTTGAGCCTCACGTGCGCGGTCTGATACGCCTGCCATCACCGGAGGTTCATCGGCGAGATGGGTGAGCTCGTGGCCGTCGTATTCTATAAGATTACCGGTCGGGTATTGGCCCATGAGCATCCGGTCATAGTAGTTGATCATGGTGTAAATCTGGTAGCTCACTCCACGCTGAGATGGCCTGACGACTTTCCATGCAGTTCCATCGAAAGCGTAAAAGCCTCCGATGTTGGAGCAAGTCACCGTCTCATTGCGCAACTGGCCGAACGCGAACGGAGTTTCTCCGCTATATGTCAGGGGCAAGGTCTTAGCCTCGGACAAGTCAATCGGCTCTTCCCGGTCGGGCGTCCATGGGCATGCGTACAGAGTAGTGCGCCCTTCAGGCTCGGTTCCTGGGCGGGTATGGTAGAAAAACAGATGACCGCCAGCGTAGTAGAAGGAGTAGTAGCGACCTTCTTCTGGCGGTGACAGTATCTGCCGGCCTTTGTATGTTGCGGTACTTTCTGTGAACACCAGGAGACCGTCACCGATACGTGTCGCTCCATCTCCGAAGTATTGCTTCTCCGTGTCGATGAAGTTGTCGGTTTCCCAAGTTTGGGCCGCCGGATCCCATCGTGCGTACGGGCGGCCGCTGTTGCCACTGCCGGCATACACCTGCCCATCTAGGTCAAACAGCCATGAACCGCTCGTTTCGTTATCAGGTTTGCCCGTTGTCTCTATCGTCAAGTGCTCTTGATTGGCAGCGGGGCGGACGTAGAATTGCAGACTGTGACGGTTGTTTTGGTGTCGGCTGTTATAAACGCCCGGGAAACCTGCACCGATGATGACCCGGCCATCTTTGTCCTTCACTTCGAACAGCGAACCGAAGTTTTGTCCCAGGTCCGGGCTTAAATCTACTATCGCCTCGGCTTCAAAAATTATCTTAGCTTCATCCGAGATGCCTTGGCACGCACCCAGCAACAAAATAGCGGGTGTGGCCAAAGCGGCAACAGTCCATGAGCAAAGCAGACTTCCGGTACAGTTAGTGAGACAAGTGCGCCACCATGACATAACTGACATCTCCATTCTCTCAGATGCAGTTCTGATGTTTATTGGGTAGTTCTATATCAACTCCGACATTAACACGGGCGTGCCGCCTCGCTTGACCGATTCGTAGCCAGCGATGGATACGGCCAGACTGCTGACACCCTCTGCATACGGCACACTGGTTTCGGTGCTACCAGCGATAAGCTGGTCGTAAAGCTCATACAGCACGTACGCATTGTAGCCCTCAGCGGCTTTCATTTCGCCCTCTTCGTCGCCGATCCAGTGGGCATTTCCACCATCGATAGTCACCAACAGTCCATCAGCGACCACCTTGAAGCCGACGTCCCACGTACCCTGAGGCACCAGAGAGCAACTGAGAGTGCCCAGGGCACCGCTCTCATACTGCATCACCAGCGCGGTTACGTCCGGGATGTCGAATTCTTCGGCCCACAATCGCATCCCGTCAGGCTCGTAGCCTTCTGGCATATCGGTCCAGTCGCGGACTGTCGCAGTCTGGCCCGAAACGCTGGCCACCTCGCCGGCCAGGAAGCGTCCCAGATCGAGCATGTGGGTGGCTTGTTCGATGAGTTGTCCACCCCCCTTTTGCATGTACGGCCACCATGTGGGAGGTGGCAAACCGGGCATGTAGTAGTGTGCCTGCACCATGGCGATGTTGCGCGTCGAAAGCAGCCGGCGGACCTCTATCAGCGCCTCGGAGAAACGAAACATGTAGCCGACTTGAGTAGCGATGCCTGCCCGGTCCACGGCAGCCTGCACACGGTGCGCCATCGGCATGTCAATCGCGACCGGTTTCTCAACGAAAAAGTGAATACCGCGTTGTGCCGCTTCCTCTTCGATCTCCCCATGCACAAACGGAGGTGTGCAGATGACCACGGCGTCTGGCTTCTGCTGGTCGTACAGCTCCCGAAAATCCTGGTAAGCGCTGCCTCCGTACTGCTCGGCGGCAGCTTGCGCCCGCTCAACTGCCACATCCGCATATCCGACCATCGCGATGTCATCACGCCTGGCGGTGTTCTCCAGATGGCGGGCTGCGATACCGCCGAGACCGACAAATCCAACTCTGAGTGACATAGTTGTTTTCTCCCTGAGACAGCGTACTATGGTGGGGATCTGGAGCATTTTTGGGCAGCCATCAACGGTTCGCCATCGGATCATTTTCACCTTCCCCACACGCAAACGTAATTGGGGCAGGTGCACCTGCGCGAAACGGCGAAAAGCGTGGCACAGTCCTGGAGTACGATGGTGCGCAGCAGTATCGGAGGAGGCCTCAGATGGCGCAGTGGCGTCTGCTCGATGAACGGGATATGGAGCCGTTATCTCAGGCTGTCTGTGAGGTGTTGGAGCGCGTCGGTGTGCTGTGCCAGAACGCCGACACACTGGCAGCGCTCGAGGCTATGGGGGCACGAGTGGACCATGAAGCGCAGCGAGCACGCTTTCCGATAGCGCTGACGCTGGACTTCATACAGAGTCTTCGAGATGCCGCAGGGTTGGATGCTGATAGTGTGACCGCTGATACGCCCGAAGATATGCGGCGCACACAGCAGAGGCCGTTCGTGTCTCCGGACTTGCCCACACTTGGCACACAGGTGGCGCAGTTTTACTACGACTGGCCAAGTCGCAGCGCCCGCCCGGGCAATCGCGAGGATTTCATCACCCTGGTGAAGCTGGCAGATGTGCTGCACCCTGATGTTGGCGCAGGTCATGCGTTGTTGCTGACGGAGACGCACCCGCTTTTGGAGCCCCTGGAAGCAGCTCTCCTGCTTGCGGAGTACTCATCCAATCCGGGCCCGGCGTTTGCCTGGAACGTGGCCCAGACAGACTATCTGGAGGAGATGGGGCAGATACTGGGCATCGAAGAGTGGTACACATGGGGCTCGAACTGTTTCGCACACCCGCTGCGTTTCGACAGGGACGTGGTTGACAAGTACTATCGTCGGACGCTGGAGGGTGACCCAGCAGGCATGAACGCCATGCCAATCGCCGCCTTCACCACGCCTGCCACCGTCGAAGGTTTCGTTGTGGTAGCAGCCGCCGAGCATGTGGCTGCATGGATGACCGCACGTGCGATAAACCCTGACGTGTCCTTGCTAGGGTCGCTATGGGCGGGCACTATAGACATGCGTACAGGCGGTGTCAGCTACTGTGCTTTTGACGCTATGCACCGAGCCTTCGCCGTCGTAGAGTTCCTGGAGCGGTGGTGCGGTGTCTCGGTATCGGTGGGCGGTGGCGAGTACTGCTCCGCGAAGGTGCCGGGGATGCAAGCAGCACTTGAGAAAGCATACAAGGCTATGACCATAGCGGCCTTCACCGGACACCACCCCGTCATTGGCCAGGGTATGCTAGATAACGGCAAGATGCTGGCGCCGGTGCAGTTGCTGCTGGAGCGGGACCTGGCCACAGGGGTTCAGCATTTCGCCCGGCCAGTGGAGTCGACGCACGAAAACATCGGCCTATCCGGTGTCTTCGAAGTGGACCTCGGCCTGGAGACAAATCACCTGATCAGTGACCACACCCTCCACCATTTTCGCCAGGCGTTGTGGCTGCCGGAGTTCATCCACCGTTCGGGCTTCGAAGGATACGAGCAGGAGACGGCCATGCTAGACTGCATCCAACAGCGCATGGAAGAGTTGCTAGCTCAGTATCACAAGCCAGAGGGGCGAGAGAGGCAGCTAGCACAAATGCGAGAGGTCGTTGAGCGCGCGCGCGTGGAGTTGCCTGGCCGGAAGACAAAGGCATGATGGAGGACAGGCAAATGGGCCTCATAGCTACGGCTTTTGCGGGGGCACCTTTACTCTACATAGAGGTGGCTTCTGCGAGGCGGGTAAGAGGCGGTCATGCCAGCTCAGTCGCGTAGTTTCGCCAGACACACACTGTCTCACATTGCCTGCATTACCGGTGCAGGCAATGTGAGGCAGGTAGTAGCCGGCCGCGCTCCGAAGGGATGGTTGGTCACAGCGGTTGCGTGTTGTGGCGACAGACATGCCAGCACATGGAGCTGCCGGTTCGAGTTTCATCGGCGGCGTGTCAGGCCCACTACAGACGGGCCGCGGCGACAGCCTCCCAGGATATGTCTGACCTGCCGCAAGGCCAGCCTCCGTGCGGTGCTATCGCATGATGTTTTTGGCGTGTCCGTCAGCGAACAGCACGTTCGCCCCGCCCGTATGCCAGCTCTCGGAGAAATCGCTCACGAGTGGACACTCGGAGTTTTCCATGTTCCAGGGCCGATCCATGCGCTGCATGGGCATGCCGATGTTGAGCATACCCAGCGCATAGTCATAGCTGGTTCCTTCTCCGCCCTGGCTAACGGGCATCCACTTGTCGTCTACGTCAGAAGGGCAACGGAAGATTTTGGTGCTGCGAGCGTGGCTGCTTAGTACCTCCGCAATGCCGGGCCCCCCCTGCTCACTTGGGCGGTTGTTGGCCAGCGGTAGGAACTCGCCCCAGTCAGCCCCGTACAGCTTTAGCGCCATACCTATCTGTTTGAGATTGGAAAGACAATTAGCATCGCGGGCTTTGGCCCTCGCTGAAGCGAAGGCTGGAAAAAGCATCGCCGCCAGCAGTGCGATGATTGCGATAACTGTCAACAGTTCGACCAACGTAAAACCATGTTGGCGCACGTGCATCCGCTTCGGCAAACCTGTCATCCGTTTCTCCCTTCACCTGCCCATGATCTGGGCTGCCACCTGCAACAACGGCATGATTTCTCGCCGTTGCTCCATGCTTAGTGTGTTGGCATACTTCAGGAACCGGTCCATAACGTCACGCGCAATGCGCGAAGAACGTATCTGTGCTCGCTGCTGGTCGGTCAGTTGATCGGTGCGTGCGACCGCCTCCTGTACGATTTCCGTACGCCGCTGAGGCTCTTCGTTCCAGAACGCCGCCATACCGGCAATCAATAGGCCGTCCAGAAGCTGGCCAACTTGCTGATTGCTCAACTGTTCCACATGAGCTATCAGGTATGCTCGCCGCCATTTGCAGCCCAGCTGTTCGGCGGCAAGGGACACGACTTCGTCCACTGCAGACTCATCGGCATTGACAGTCAACAGAGCCGCACTGTCATCCAGCTGCTGGAGAACGATGAAGCCGGAAGCTGTCGACAGCGCGGCGATAAACTCAGCCGCAGAAGCATCGCTCACTTGCAGCGTGATGGGATCAGTATAGCGCAGGCTTGCGGCAAAACGCAACGGGTCTGCCATAGCCCACTGTGCAGCGCGGTCAACCATGCTCTCGCCGGTCTCAATCGCTGTACTGGCACGCCACCCACCTATCGGTGGTTTGGCATCCGATTGGCGGTCTGTTGCGGCGTCGGCAACCTCTTCGACCATAGCTTCACGCTGCTCAGCAGTCATGCCTTCAAACTGCTGGCGGCGGGCCTCCATCACCATCCGTACCAGTGTGGTGAAGTCATACTCCTGGGCAGGCTGGTCTTCGGGTTCTAGCAGATAGACGCGCACCCAGGAACACAACGCGGGCTCGCATACGGCGTGAATCGCAGCCTCTAACTCGGCATCGCTGAGATCTATGTCGATTTTTTCAGCTGGCAGTTCACCCAGGTAGAACGTCACACCGGTTTGCTCTGAGATCTGGCGCAGTGCATCGGCGACGGCGATCTCGGTAGCAGTCAAGTTTACGTGCGGCAATTCGGGCGGCTGTGCCGTGGCGATACAGGCAATGACAGACAGGCAGACACAGAAAGCGGGAAGCTGCAGGCGTTTATGCATGTGCATTATGGGCCCCCTTGGGACGGCATCTAGACAAGTGTGTCATATGTCCTATGTCATGCATCATACATATCATGCTACTGTGACGCTTCCAGCCGTGAATTGGTTCCAACTATGATTTATAACCGTTGGATTAAGCTCATCCTGTCTACAGAAGATACAAGCTTCGATTACTATCGGTCCGCCATCCTCAGGTCATCGGCGCACAGATGCTGGCGATTGGATCACCTAGTCGCCAGATACCAGGCTCGCGGTGTCGCGGGCGATGAGCAGCTCTTCATCGGTTGGTATCACATAGACTCGTACTGACGTTTCCGGACGGGAGATATCAACTCCATCCGGCTGCGAAGTCACTGTGTTGTTACTGTCTTCATCTATATTGATACCCAAATACGCCATGTTTTCAACGCATTTCGCACGAATTGGCGAGGAATTTTCGCCGATACCGGCAGTAAACACTACTGCGTGCAAGCCCCCGAGTGCCGCTGAGTATGCTCCGATATACTTTTTGACCCGATAGCAGAACAGTTCGATAGCCGCCGCAGCACGTTCGTTGCCTTCTTCAGCTGCCACCAGCAAGTCGCGCATGTCAGAGCTTACGCCCGAGACGCCCAGTAAGCCGCACTCCTTGTTCAGCATCGCATCGGCCTCAGCGGGGGTCATGCCGAACTTGTCGTGTAGCATCGGGACGATAGCCGGGTCAAGATCGCCGCAACGAGTGCCCATCAGCAGCCCTTCCAGCGGAGTGAGGCCCATGGTGGTATCCACACTTTTGCCGCCCTTGACCGCGCTCATGCTGCAGCCGTTGCCCAGGTGCACCGTGATTATGCACTGCTCGTCAGCGGGAACACCAGCCTCAGTGAGTAGCCGACCGGCTACGAGGCTCACATACCGGTGTGACGTGCCGTGAAAGCCATAGCGCCGCATACCATGCTTCTCATACATCTCGTATGGCAGTCCGTACAGGTAGGCTCGTCGCTCGATGGTCTGGTGGAAGGCTGTGTCAAATACAGCCACCTGGCTGACGCCCGGGAGTGCATGCATACAGGCTCTGATGCCCACCAGGTTGGCCGGATTGTGAAGCGGGGCCAGTTCAGCGACCTCTTCGACGCCAGCGATGACGTACTCGTCTATGAGCATCGAAGCAGCGAACTTCTCGCCACCGTGGACGACCCGATGCCCGACGGCCTGTATTTCGTTGAGGCTTGATATGACGCCATGTTCAGGATGGCATAGAGCTTCGAGAATTAGCTCCATGGCGGTTTCATGATCTTTCATGCTGCGCTGGGTTTCGAAGGCGGTGCCACTGGCCGGGCGGTGCTGTAGGATTGCCTGGGTACCGCCGTTCACTCCGACACGGTCGGCTGCACCAGAGGCAAGGGATTTTTCGGTCGTAGTATCAAACAGCTCATACTTGACTGAGGAACTGCCACAGTTGACAACTAGTACAATCACTGCTTGTGATCTCCTATCCTGTTGGCTCACCACGGCCTCTGCTAGTCGCGGGTCGGGTGGCTAATCGTGGTCCAGGGTATGCTTTCCGCCAGGGCGTTGCCTTCGAAAACTGCTCTGAATGCATGTTGACTGCTACACCTGATGTGGGTATGAAGCCTTGGCCGATAGCGTCCGGCCGGAAACGGGCAGTACACAGCCGACTCAGTATATGGCGAGTCGGCTTGCTGCAAATGCTCCCGTAACTGCCGAAAGCGTCACTGTTGTAGGCCGGGTGGGACAGGTGAACAAGCGTCTGTCGGTGCCCACCCGGGTGTGAGATGTGCTATTCATCAAACTCTCGAGAGTCGGTATCAGTGGCGCCGGACGGTGCTGAACCGGGCCCCTGAGTGCTCAATGCTTTCTTGGTCTTATCTATGGTAGCCGAGATACGCCCCACGTAGTTATCCAGTCTCTCAACCATACCACGGGCCCACTGAGTCGCCTCTGCACGAATAGCATTGCTGTCCACGCGTGCCTGTTCGAGGATCCTTTCGGCCTCGCTTTGAGCCTGCTTGGTGAGTAGATCGTTTGACACCAGAAGCTGTGCCTGCTGTCTGGCACCATCTATGATCTTTTGCGCCTCGTCGTGAGCCTGCTCAATTATGGCCTGCCGCTGGCGGGAGACCTGGGTGGCAGTCGTCATCTCTTCGGGCAAACTGGTGCGTAGGCGATGTACCATGTCATAAAACTCATCTGCATCCAGCACTAGCTTCTTGAGCAGGAAAACCCTGCAGTACCACGGCCTTTCACCGCGTTCGCCCATCTCCTCCAGTTCTTTCAAAAGCTGCAGTATTTCCATTACGCTGCCTCTCCCTACCCGAAGAAACGTGATGCCCGGCTCACTGCGCCGGGTTTCCGTACTTCAGGGCGAGTTGTTCGGCCACCATTGGCGGCACGTAGCAGGAGATATCTACCCCTAATTGACTAAGCCACCTTACCATGCTGGCACAGATGTGGGCTGTTGAAGCCGATGCTGGGACAAACACTGTCTCAATCTCAGGTGCAAGGTCGGCATTGATCGCCTGCATCTGCATCTCATGCGGCATGTCTGCGGCACTGCGCAGGCCCTTGACGATGGCTGTAGCCTGGTGCTGGCGACAGAACTGCACAAGAAGTCCCTCGAGACTGTACACCGTGAGGTTGCTCAGATCTTCGCAGGCAGCTATTGCCATTTCGACCCGTTCATCAACCGAAAAGACGTGCTGCTTTTGGGCATCTGCAGCCACAGCCACGATGACGTGGTCGAAAAGTCGGGTCGCGCGCCGTATGAGATCCACATGCCCAAGCGTGATGGGGTCAAAGCTGCCTGGACACACCGCTATTCGCTTCATGTCTGTATCCGTTCCCGACTACCGTCTATGGTACCACAACACGACCGTATCACCGAATTCCTGGG
>JAAYSP010000191.1 GCA_012518355.1 candidate division WS1 bacterium
CGTGTATGTCCGCCCCAACCGCGCGGACAGTCATGAGACCCTCCTCGCTGCACTCTACGCTGACCCGGCCCTCTTCGAGCCGTCTGGTGGTGGCGGCGCCAGTACTGAGAGGCGGTGCGGCCGATGCCCCCGGACGACCAGGGCGACCTCGATCTGCGCCGCGCCCTCCCCCACGTTCACTGCTATTGCTGGGCATCGCTGTAGTACGCGTCATGGTGGTGATGACAAAGGTCTGCAGGTCCGGACTGATGGATGTGCGTACTTGCGCCCGCTCCACTAGTTTTACCGTCATCGTCACTCCGATGCCCTGAGTAGCCTGAGGCGATACCGCAAACTGAACATAGCTGACCGGATGGCGATCAAGCTGCCAGAAAGTATCATCCAACTGCAGGCGTGCGTTGTTAAATGCATAAGTCAGAGTGGTGCCACCATCGCCTGCACCGCGGTCCTGGTACTCGAGACGGCCGTCAGCTCTGACCGAAATCTGCACCCCGTTGGACAGCTCACTGATGTCCATGCCGGTGATATTGCAGTACGCCTGAGCCCACAGAGGGCTTACCGGCCCGACCAGCAGGCAGAGTGCAACTGCAGCCCAGATGTACCAACCGACCTGTCGCCATGAACGGATTGCCATTTCCGAATTGCCTCCATACAACGCACTTACTCGCTGCCTGACTTAGGAGCGAGCCTCGACCTGTAGTAGGACAAGTGCTCTTCGCAAAACCTGTCGGCTTTCATAGGCCGATGCCATCGGGCGCAGAGGCCACGGTAGCATCCCCGGGGCAGTCTGTCGCCGGGTGTCACTTGGAGAGTGCATCTCCAGCCCTGCCACAATCAGAGTGTCGCCACTGCGCATGGCCATGCAGGAGGTGGCTGTTCTTCTGGCCACCGTAGGCTGACCGGCGGCTCCGGTTGCAGTGATGTTGCTGGCTTCGATCTCCACCGGTACCTGTATATAGTCGGGGCCCGCTCCCCACGGAGTCGTGGTCAGCCGCACCCCTACCTCTGTCGACTCCACAGACACTCGGGGCCCGCGCCAGCCAGATGTCTGAAAGGTGAAGTACTGCGTCTCGCCGAAGAAAAATTCCGCCTCCTGGCCGTTGAGGACGGTCATATGAGGATGCACTCGCAACTGCACTGCCGCTTGCCGCTGCAAAGCTTTCAGACTGGCTGTGATTTCACTGGCTCGCTTCTGCGCGACTCCGAAGCGTATCCTGGAGGCATCCGGATCCAGAGCGAATTCGGTGGTGCCGCCGGCGGTCATCAGCGCCAGAGCGCGACTAGCATCAGCATCAGAGTTGGCCTCCACCAGCATCGCCCGCACCGTAATCTGCATTGCCGGCTGGTCCAGTTTGGCGATGTCAGCCTGCAGCCTGTCGAGCAGGGGCGCCGGGCCGGTGGCCACCAGCGCGTTGGCCGATTTGCTGGGCCGCACAAAGCGCAGCACGTAGTCTGGCAACAGCGGTAGCACCTCTGAAGTGCTCAGGTGGTGCAGGGGGATCACTGTGGCACTTGTAGCCCAGTATGACGCCACGTTGCTGGGCAGCGCGTTGCTCACATAGCAGGTGCCGTCACGCTGGGCCACTGCCAGACCGTACCCTCGCGCCAGCACCTGCAGAAACTGCTCGAAATCCAGCCCTGCGAGGCGGCAGGTGAGCAGCCTGTGCACCTCATCATCTATGACCACAGTAGTGCCGATTAGGGCCGCCACCTGCTGAACAGTCTCCTCCAGGTCGGCATTCAGCGCAGTTATGGACAGCAGACCATCGTCGCTCAGGTCGGTGTTCAATCGCACAGGGAGTTCACTCTCCGACTTCCCGGCCTGTGCCAGATCCTCCAGGTCCACATGCTTGTCGCTGGTCACCGTGATATAGAACTCAGCACCGTTTTGTGAGCTCTCCATGTCTACCTGTACATCGCCGAGCATCCCGCCGCCACCCAGCTCTTCGTTGTCAGTGTGGATACGGCCGGGGACTGCGGGCCGATACAGGTGTAGTTCACACTCCAGCCCTACGCCCTCACGGGAGCCGGGCGGTGTAGACAGCTTCAGATAGCTGACCGGATAGGCGCTGATGTCCACGAAATTGCCCACTGCAGAGCGAGCATTTGTCAACTGAAATGGGATGATGTCGCGCTCAAGAAATGCCGCGCGGCGGAATCGGCCTGCGTAGAAGTCCAGGCGCTGGATGCTAGTGCGCATGGCCCCATCGGCCTGGATGGTTATGCGCACCGCGTTGCTGAGCTGCTCTGACCTGACGCCGGTGACGGTGCAGTAGCCTTCTGTCTGAGCGCAGGCGGGCTGCCAGAAGTACGCCAGCGCGGCCAGGCACAATGCAGCCGTCCCAACCACACGACTGGATAGGGCGCTGGACAGGATGGATCGTGGCAGGAGAGCTCGTCTCACTGCTGTTCCTCCTGCGAGGTGAGACCCATACGCTCCATGATGGCCTGCTCCCGATCTGCGGGCAGATGGCCGCTATCAGACAGGATCTCGGCAGTGATGAAGATAGCGAGGTCCACTTTCGTGGTCTCGGTACGCTTGGAGCGGAAAAGCGTGCCTATCAGGGGGATATCGCCCAGAATAGGCACCTTCCGGCGTGTCATGAGCGTCTCTTCCTGGTTCAGCCCACCGATTATGATAGTGGAGCCATCGTGCACGCGAACGGTGGTGCTGGCGGTGCGAGTGGTCTTGTTTGGCAGGCCGGTTGTCAGGTCCGGCGCACCAAGAGTGCTGACCTCCTCGTCCAGGCGCATGATGATCTCATCATCGCCGCCGGTCAGTGGCGTCATAGACAGGCTGACTCCTGCGTTGATGGAGTTGCGGGTGCCCGATTCTCCGGGTAGGCTCACCGGGATGCTCAGATACTGCTCCTCACCGATGAAGATGCTGGCAGACCGGCCGCTGACGGTGGCGATAGATGGATTTGAGCGCACTCGGGCCTTCTGAGCCCGCACCAGTGCGTTCAGGTGCACGAAAAAGTCAGTGGGTAGGTCCACTACGGCCTTCAGTACCGAGCTACCGGTCAGCGAATCGACGGTGAAGCCCAGATTTTGGTTCTGCCATCCCAGCTTTGCGGCAAATTCGTCGAAGTCTATGTCTGTGAACTCCACCACCAGAACGTTGAGCATGATCTGAGCCGCGGGGATGTCGAACTGCTTGACATCCTCTTCGAACTTGCGCAGCACCGGGGCCGGGGCAGTCAGCACCACCGAGTTTTGCGCCAGATTTGTCTTGACATGTCCCTGCAGGAAGGTGGGTAGAAGCTCCTTAGCCCTGGCAGGCTGCACGTACTGAGTGGTCACCGAGGCGATATCGGCCATCAGATATGAGGAGGGGCTTCGCGGCAGCCCTTCGCTGACTATCAGGACACTCTCGACCTGTGCAAGCGAGAGTCCGTAGGCATCTATGATGTGGGTGATGATGTCCATAGGCTGCTTGTCGATCAGGTTTATGGTGAGGGTGCGATCTACAGTGTCGTCCACGATGATATGCAGGCCGGTGTGGTCAGCCAGCTCCACGAGCAGCGCGCGGGCGTCGGCTTTGACGGCATAGACTGAGACTCCGGCGTCAGTCACGATGACTTCGATGAGCCCGGCTTCAGGGGCGTTTTGAGCCGTGCGTTCAGTTGCCATATTTGCCATATCGACGGCGGGCTGAGCCCATACAGTATTCACTGCCAGATGCAAAACGGCCCAACAGACCAGACACAGAGGAGCTGCCACACGCAAAGCTCGCACTAGCAAACGCTGACTTGGCATCTTGACGTCACTCTCCGATACAAAAATAGCCCGCCTGACCGATACCAGCACAGCAGGGCCTGAGGAGCCTCCCGACTTCGCCGGTGCACTTTTGTGTTCTACCACGTAACCGTGTTCACCTGCATCCGCCATCCCCGGGCTTCACAGTTCATACTGTCAGGAAAATACGACTATGAAGACGAATTGCTTTGCCGTCCACGCAGTCCGCTAACATAGTCTCACCGCAAGATTTCAGACGAGACATAGGCAAGATATATTGCGCTTTCTACACTTCATGGAGAGCCCGTTTGTCGTCACCATCAGCAGGAACAAGGCCCCAACTGTACAGTTGGGCACCGACACCGAGAGTACAGCCAGCCATGCACGGTTGGGTTCCATGGGGGGAAAGTGTCAAGTAGCTCACACAAATTGTGTTCAGTTACAGGTAGGTGAAAGCCAGGCGGTGGAGAACTATATGTAGTCCGCTCTAAGAAGATAAGGAGGATTTCCAGATGATCAGAGTAGGTCTTGTAGATTTCGACACCTCGCACGTGGTGCAATTCACCAAGCGTCTCAACCACATAGACATCGAGGAAGATCAGTGGGTTGACGGCGCGAAGGTCGTCGCCGGCTGTCCTATGGAGTCACGTCACTCGCCCGAGCGCGTACCTGAGTACACCGAACAAATGGTAGCGATGGGCGTGGAGATAGTGGACAAACCCGAGGATCTTCTCGGCATGATAGACGCTGTCTGCATCGAAGCAAACGATGGCGGAGTGCACCTGGAGCGAGCTAAACCGTTTCTGGAGGCAGGCATACCGTGCTACATAGACAAACCGTTTGAGACGGACCTGGAGCGTGCCAAGGAAATCATGCGCCTCGCGCGCGACAACGGAGTGCCCACCTTCTCCTCGTCGTCACTGCGCTTCTGCCCCGAAGTCCAGAATGCCATTGTAGACCCGGAACTGGGAGCAATCGTGGGTGCCAGCGCCTGGTCACCGGCGTCAGAACATGAGCTAAACCCGGGGCTTTTCAACTACGGAATCCACGGTGTCGAGATCCTCTACACGCTGATGAACGGTGGCTGCAAGAAGGTCTCGTGCGCATACACCGATGGCGGTGAAGTAGTCACAGGTATCTGGGATGACGGCCGCATCGGGGTAATCCGTGGGACACGCGCAGGCACGGCTTCCTACGGCTTCGTAGCCTGGGGCGAGAAATCAGTCCGCCAGTCGGGGATCTCCACCCAGTACATCTACCGCGAACTGCTCAAGCAGATCGTCTCGATGTTCAAGACTGGCGAGACGCCGATTGACCCGATGATCACGCTCGAAATCGTAGCGTTCATCGTCGGCGCCATAGACAGCCGAAAGCAGGACGGTGCATGGGTGGACCTGGACCTGTCGCTATAGAAGGCAACAGTCCTTCGGCCAACTGAAAAGCCAATTCTGCGGGCCCGAGATATACACTCGGGCCTGCAGTGCTCTCTGCATCAGTGCATCAGTGCATCAGTGCATCAGTGCATCAGTGCATCAGTGCATCAGTGCATCAGTGCATCAGTGCATCAGTGCATTCTCGGTTTGCATTCGGAAAATGTGATATACCTGCCCGACCGCATCCAGATCCTCGCTGCCTTCAGCTTTGTCCAGACAGTAAGTGACTACCCCCTCGACTTTGCCTTCAGCCACCAACTCTAAAACCATGCTCACCTTGTCGGCGATCATCTGTGCGGTTGGGTAGACGCCCCAGCGGCTCTGATACTCAGCCCTATCCCCCGCTGGCATAACGATAATTGGCAGACGATGGCGGCCTGTACCCCGATACGCGGGGAGCAACTCGAAGCTGAAGCTGCCGTGACGCTGCTGCTCCCACGGCTCAAAACTGTCCCGAGCTGCTCGTGATATCGCCAGGCCGCTGAGATCTACTATCGAAAAGCGTGCACATAGAGGGAACTGGGTGACGCCCTGCCTGTCATATACGCCAAAGGAGAGGTGCAACTGCTCCTCTGTAGCTGCTATTTTCGAAAGGTCCACTGTGACCTCGCCATCATCATGTCCCGCGACGTCCTCCTCCCACACCACCTGTCCATCCACCCTCAGTTGCATGAAGTGGTAGCCTTCCGTCTGGCCCGAGAAGTCATCCCGGTAGCGAAAAGTCACCGACGCTCTGACGGCATCACGTACCCGCACAGTATGGCTCACAAATCCCTGATCACCGGGCTGTGATCCAGTAGCCGGGGGGAAGACGATAGCCACCGTGGCGGGCACCTGCAGTCGGTCATCCAGATAGGGAAGCACTCGCTCTATCTCGGCACGATCACGCGGATAGGCGACCACCACCCCGTCCACCAGAGGTGCCAGTGTCTGAACAAACTCGATGTCGAGCTGATGGAAGTACATCAGTGGGTAGAACTTGATGCCCGGATTGATCGCTCTGGCTGCCTGTACCATCCGCGCGGTGTACTCTTCGGTGAACCCGTCAGGCTTGCGGAAGTTGTACCAGAAATCGTCTATCACCCAACCGATGAGATTCTCATGCTCCAGCGACAGGCGTGCGATCTCCTCGGCCCAGCGCACGTAGTCGAGACGGTAGGGCTCGGAGTACGGGAACGTGTACTCACCCTGTGGGCCACTCTCAGAGTGTGGCACCAGGTATACCCATACACTGATGCCCGCCTCGTGAGCCATGGGCAGAAACTCCTGCAGATCATCCCAATCCGTGGGGCGATGCCAGATGAGCCACATGAAGGTGTTCGCGCCCAGGTCGGTCAGGCGCCGGATCATCTCGCGATTGTCTACACGGCCGTCAGATCCTCTCAAGTGCCGGTTGTAGTCGCCCAAAAGTGGCGTCCGTGGTGCGCAGTGCGCAGAGGCAGCCCCTAACAGCAGGGCAAATACACACAAGATGGCGGATCTCATCGGCACATCTTCCTCTCTCCACAGGCTGCGACCGCCATACATCCTGCCTATTCCGCCTGCTCTACCTACTATTTCAGTTCCACGGGCACAATCCCTGCCTGCCAGCACTGTTGATGCAGGTAGCCGTTCTGCCAGTGGCGAACAGTTAGCTATACTGACGCACCTAGAAAGCCTCCATGAACAAGCAACAGCTCAGAGAAGATGCTACCCACTATTACCTGACAGTCCTCGGCGGTCTCGAAGACATCGCTGCAGCGGAAGTGACCGAGCGTCTGCCCCAGGCTCACCTGCTGGAGCAGCACTACGGGCGACTGTTTCTTCGATACGGTGGGCCTCCCCAACAGTTGATGGCTCTGCGCAGCATCGAGAACATCTTCGCTCATCTGGCTGACTTCGACGGCCTGTCACCCGCCGAGGAAGGGCTGGAGCAGGTGCAGCGGTGGGCGGAGACAGTGCCCCTGGACGGTGCCCTGGCTACATGGACTGCCCTGCATGACGCCCCCGATGCCCCAAGCTTCCGTGTCAGTGCCCAACGGCTTGGCCACCATGAGTACAACTCGCAGCAGATCGCAGCCGCGGCCGGTGCAGGGCTGTGCATGGCGACCGGCTGGCGGGTGGACCTAACTGGGTTCGACTATGAAGTGATGGTGGAGATCGAGCAGGAGCGCTGTCTGATGGGCCTCCGGCTCAGTCGGCGGGCGCTGCACAAGCGTTCACGAGTGACACACGGCCTGGCCGCGCTCAACCCGACTGCCGCCTATGCCATGTGCGTGCTATCCGACCCGACACCTGACGAAACGGTGCTCGACCCGATGTGCGGCACTGCGACCATACTCATCGAACGGGCGGCACTGGGGCCCGCCACACTCATCGGCTCAGATGCCCATCCCAGAGCGATAGAAGATGCGCGCATGAACCTGCAGGCCGCACAAGTGACAGCAAACCTGCTTCAGGCTGACGCCCGTCGCCTGCCTCTGCGCACGGAAAGCGTGGACAAGCTGCTATGCAACCTGCCGTGGGGGCGCAGGGTTATGTCGCGTGGCTCTCTGAGCTACCTCTACGAAGGCTTCGTGTCAGAGATGACGCGCGTACTCAGGCCCGGGGGCAAAGCGGTGCTGCTGACTACACGCTCCGGCCTGCTGGTGAAGTTGGTCACACGCACGCACAAATTGCGCCTGGTCCACGAGCGCGTCATCCGCCTCGGAGGCGCCAGGCCGCATCTGTTCATCGTACGGCGAAGCTAGCGCGACATGGCATAAGCGCAGACGTCAGGCGGGCACCTGGCGCAGAATACATCGGTATGCCAGCCATGCCAGCGCCCTGCACTCCATGGATACACCGCCCCGGTGCCCCGCAGCATCATATGGCAGCCCGCTGGTGCAGCAAGCCTAGACTGAGTGCAGTGCCTACTGCCGGCCACATCCACAAATCACACCGCTCCGCCCATCCACGGTATGAGCAGACGGCGCCTCAGGGAATAGAGAAGGTATAGCGCATGTGGGGCGGCGGTTGCTCGGGTACCGATCTACTCAGGCTCTGGTGCATCGGTGCGCGGCATGGCCAGAA
>JAAYSP010000236.1 GCA_012518355.1 candidate division WS1 bacterium
ACCGCCAGAGCCGCTCCGGCAGGCACGCGGTGGGCGTCCGCAGCCTGCATGATCAGCGATCCTAAGCGTCGCAGCTCTTCCTTCAGGATGCCGGTACCATTGCCCAGACCCTCGCCTTTGAGAGAGTTGCTACACACGAGCTCGGCCAGCAAGTCGGTTTCATGGGCCGGAGTCATCCTGACAGGACGCATCTCGTACAGTCTGACATGGACTCCACGCTGAGCCACCTGCCAGGCCGCTTCTGCGCCTGCCAGACCTCCCCCGATGATCGTCACCATACTCTGCGCCACTGCCATCACCTGCCCTCACTCGTAAATCTTAGGTGTTTCATGCGCCAGCTCGTCGCGGCTAGTATAGTGCACGCCCTGCGACGGTCAAGCTTCTATGCCCAGACTTACAAACGGTGGCTCAGACCCGCGACCGCCGTTTGCACCGTTGTCATGGCCATGATATGCATATCCGCTATATACCACTGCTACTTGCCGTCACTCTGCTCATCGGGCAACTGTGCGCCACGCTTTGCCTCCTCCAGAGTCCACCAGTTGGTCTTCCGGTGACGCACATCGCCGGTCAGGTTGCGATGGTCCAGAGGAGCGATGGCATGGTCCATCAGGTCCAGGCGGCCGATTTTGCGCAGGCGCTCGTAGATGCGTATCCAGCCGCACTCCATGGCACGATCTACCTCGCATGATCCGTCCGCATCCGCTCCTCCACACTGGCCGCTGATCAGTCCTTTGGAGCAGGCAACTCGGGGGCAGATGCCGCCCGTGTAGTGCAGGACGCAGTCGCCGCACTCGAGGCAGCGCTCCTCTCCCGGCCATAGGCCCCGAAAGCCACCCATAGAGATAGTGTCGAGCACCGGGTGAGTTGCCTTGTCTACTGTAGCTGCCACCGCCTGCACGCCGATGCCGCAGGAAGACACCAGCACGGCGTCGGCGTCGCTGACTTCGTCCAGGTGAGCCATCAGCCGTCGCGCTATGAGGCTTCTGTTGCAGAGGAAATCCACAGGGATGGTGGTAGATACCGTCTTGCCTGCTTCGGCCAGCTCCTCACATAGCCGAGCCAACTGCTCCGGATCGCCGCTGGCACAGCCCTCCGGACAGCCGGTACATGCTACCAGTACGATCCTGTCCTGACCGTTGAGGTACTCGACTATCTCTGCCGTGGGTTTGGGCCTGCTAGCTATCATGCTCTTCTACCCTCCGTAGCATTTGCCTCGACCAGGACGGCCTCGGCGATCGCCGGCAAACTGGACGCTATCTCCGAAGAGAGTTCGGTACCCCAGCCCAGACTGTGGGGCTGTACGCCGATGATTACGATGCGCTCAGAACCCAGACCTTGGAGGCGCCACTCGGCCAGAGTTTGAGCCAGCGTAAATTGATGGAGTGATAGGGGCGTCTGGCCATCTGCCAGGACTTCTGCCGGAAGACGATACACAGCGCCCGACGGCTCGTCTGCCTCCACCGCATCCACGACTACCAGCTTCTCGATATTGCTGCACTCGCCCAGCATTTCTATCGGGTTGATGCCGCCTTCGATCACTTCCACATCGGGCGGCAGCGGCTTTTCGGACAGCAGACGCGCCACATGCACTCCCAACCCCTCGTCTGACATCAGGGTATTGCCCACGCCCAGTATCACTATCCGGCCCCCGATCCGGTCGCTCATAGTATGCGATACACGCCCAGGTCGTTGTTGCGCGCATCAATCAGATGCACTGCGCAGGCCATGCACGGGTCAAAGGAACGCACTATCCGCACCAGCTCAATCGGGTTGTCTTCATCGGCAACAGCGGTGCCCATGAGCGCTTGCTCGACTGGCCCTGGTACCTGCTCATCATCGCGCGGAGATATGTTCCATGTGGTAGGCACCACCAGTTGATAGCGGGATATCCTCCCATCACGCACATCCACATGATGGAGCAGTGCCCCGCGCGGCCCGTCCATCAGGCCCGTGCCACTGCCCTCTTCGGGCATATCGTAGTCAGCGCACACCGGCTCGCCGGGCTTCAGTTGCAGTGCCCACCGTTCCATGGTGTCGGCAATCAGACCGGCATCCAGAGCTCGCGCTGCATGGCGGGCCAGAGTGCCGTGCAGTGCCCCGGCGTGGGTATCGAGTGCGGAAAGCAGGCCGTCCATAGCCGACCTGACCTCCTCGTGGCTGGAGTGATAGGCCACCAGCCAGCGTGCCAGCGGTCCTACTTCGTATGGCTCACCGTCCATCCGGGGTGCCTTCGCCCAGCTATACGCGTCAGTCTTGTCGCTTTGCGGGTGGGTTTCGCCCTGCGTCGGGTGCCGATGGGTATGCTCATCACTGTAGTAGGCGTATCGGAGGTCTTCAGTGATAGCTGTAGAATCTACATGCTGCAGTGATCCGTTCAGCATTCCCGAGGGCAGCAGGCGTGGGCGTCGCAGCAGATCAGTCTCGCCCGCATGTTGGTCGAAGACGCCGTAGGAGAGGTACCTGCCGCAACCTTTGCCGATTTCGAAGTACTCCGGATATGCCTTTGCCACCGCCAGCACGTCGGGTATGTAGCAGTCGTGCACGAAGTGTCGTACATCCCGCAGTCGTCCGAGGAAGCTTGCTATCTGGTCGGTGGTGGGCCGCTGTGATGCGCCACCTGGTACACAGCCGACCTCATGCGGCATTTTGCCGCCGAAAACAGCGACCATCTCGTGGCAGATGCGTCGCATGTCGAGCGCTCGCAGATAGTGTGACAGTGCCACCCGGCTGGTTTCACGATCGAGCCGCATGTCGCCCTTGTAGCGCGGTGTCAGCGGAGCGAGTTGGCCCTGTGCGGCGAATTCCGACAGGCGCTTGAGGTTCGCATCGTCACCGTCATAGTCAGCCGCGGCGGTCGGGTCCACATAGTCCAGCGCCGATAGCACGTAGAAGTGCAGTATGTGCGATTGCAGGTAGTTGGAGCCGAGGATCAGGTTGCGGATGATGCGGCCGTTGTCGGGGATCTGATCGGCGACGCCGAAAGCCTGGTCCAGTGCGAGGCTTGAGCATACAGAGTGTATGGCCGGGCACACCCCACATACGCGAGTGGTCAGACGCTGAGCATCCATCGGGTGGCGGCCTATCAGGATCTGCTCGAAGCCGCGGAACATCGGGGCGGAAACCCAGGCATCCTTTACCTCACCTGCATCCACTATCACTTCGACCTTCAAGTGTCCCTCGATACGGCCTACCGGATCTATGATTATGCGTGCCATGCTGTCGTCTCCTTGGCTGCTCTCACTGTCCCTCAGTCACGCTGCCT
>JAAYSP010000176.1 GCA_012518355.1 candidate division WS1 bacterium
CCCAGTGCGCTGTATTTCATCGCCGTTGCGCCGAAACACAGGTCGCAGTCATCCGGATGCGCGCCAAAAATCATAATTCGCAGTTGATTGTCTGCCATAATCGGTTCCTCTCGGCCTGTTGTGATACGGTTGTGATATACGAGTCTGCCGGCATCAATGCCAGGCATTTAAGCGTCCATGCTCTCCATACGTTTGATCAACTCAACCAGGCCATCTACCGCCTCCTCACAGAGCTTCCTGCCGAATTCAGCGGTAGCCAGTGATGGATCGCCCATGACACCTACCTGGATTTCAGGGTGCTGAGCTATGCGGGCGACCATCGAGGGGTCTTCGAGGGGCACGGTATGGACCTGATAGGCGTCAGGGTTGTCGCGCATCATCTCCAGAATGTCATCTGCGTCAGTGGTCATCTCATCCGGGTAGACTTCTTCAGGTGCCCAGTGCATCATGAGAGCGGTCTCGAACTCACCCGCATGATAGTCTCGTTTCTCCTCGAATTGCTTCACCAGGGTCGGAGAGGCCGTCAAAAAGAAGTACACCGCCACTTGCCGGTCGGCATATCCCACATGGTCACGGACGAACTGTTCGGCACCCAGCTGAATTGCCTCCATATTTTCCGTGCCGCCATGTCCCGGTACGAGGACGAGGTTTTTCAGGCCATGGAAAGCAAACGCACGCAGTATTTCAGTGACCAGCATAGCGATGACACTGGGATTGATGTTGATTGTTCCCGGCAACTCGCCCCCCGAAAAGCCGTAGGGCTGCAGAGGGGCGACAAATGCACCGGTGCGATTGGCAGCGCGCACTGCAACCTGCCACGCGTTGTGGTTGTCCGTATCGGTCGTCAGATGGTAACCGTGCTGCTCGGTACAGCCCATTGGGATGAGTACAGTGCTGGTTTCCTGCAGAGCCTCACGTATCTGCTTGACGGTCATCTTCTGCCAGATCCTGGCTGTGTTCGGCGAATCCATAGTAGTCATCTAGTAGTCATCCGATTCCGATATGCGATGGTATAGTAGTCATCCGGTCAGGCGCGTGACTTGAATCGTACGCATCTGTAGCCTGCGGGCTAGCGTACCCTGCACCGACGTATCGTCATCACGACAGTGCTACTCTGTGTGCGCTATGCCTGTGTGCGCTATGATAGTACGAGCCTCAAAGCTGTACAGTTGTGCCAGCAGCGAGGCCGGTGCAGCAGCTTCCTCGCAGTGCGCCTCACTGTTCTGGTACCACTCTAACACCGTTCCGGCACCGTCTTCTGCGCATCTCACAGCCAGCTATGGCGCTTAGAACTGCACCATCTTACCAGTCTCAGCGGACTCGTAAATGCGAAGGATAACTTCGACGGCCCGTCTGGCTTCACGGCCGGAAAGCACTGGATCACGATCTTCATCGACGGCCGCCAGAACGTCGGCAATCTGTTCCGCATGAGCAGGTACGGCTTCACCCAGCATCCCCATCTTCGGATCTGCGGTTGCGCCAGCCTGGCCTGCGTTCAGGTTTACCTCTTCAGGCTCTCCTTCGACTTCCCAAAACTTGATATCATCACCTACCACGACGATATTGCCCCTGGTTCCGTGGATGGACAACACTGCCGGGTGGCCTTTGTACGTACAGGTGGTGCCCTGTATGACGCCTTGAGCTCCCGAGGTAAATTTCAGTGCTGCAGTTGCACAGTCTTCGACCTCGATCATGTCGTGTGCGAGTGCGTCTGCATAGCCGCCGAGTGATGAGACCTCACCCATAATCCAAATCAGCAAATCCACATAGTGGATCGATTGGTTCATCAGTGCACCGCCACCATCCAAAGCCTTAGTCCCATGCCAGCCATCGCTGTAGTACTCATCAGAGCGATACCACGGGACCATGGCATTGCCGTACAGGAGCTTGCCCAGGCGGCCACTTTCTGCGGCTTCCTTCACCCGTTTGTATACAGCGTAACCACGCAGTTGGTGCGTCGCACCACACTTGACACCGTTTCGGTCACAGGCCTCTATGAGCGCATCGATCTTCTCAAGCGTGATATCAATCGGTTTGGTGCAGATGACGTGCTTGCCCGCTTCGGCGCACTGGATCCCCAGCTGGGCATGCAAACCACTCGGTACTACGATGTTGCACACATCAATGCTGTCGTCCTTCAGCATCTCAGCTAGATCGGTGTAGTAATCGCAGCCATACTGTTCCGCCTTGGCTTTGGCAGCCTCTTCACGCGTATCGCACACGGCAATGATCCTGGCGTTTGGCAGCTCTTTTATCGCATCCAAATGCGTGTCTGAGATAACACCACAGCCAACAACTCCGAACCCGTATATTCCGTCCGTTGGCATGACTCACATCACCTTCCTGTATTGTTGGGCAGATTCGGATGGGTACCGGACTCGCAGACACGCTGGGTCGGCCATCTGATGAACGTTGTGCCCGTTTTTGCGCGTGGGAACCAACTGTATCGTATCCGGAATACCGCACCAGTTACTATCTCAGTACTGCTGCGTTTGATATTTCCGTGGATTGTAAATATAGCAGATCATCGGCTATAATGCAAACTACTTACATAGTCGGTATTGACGCAAAATATACAACAAAAACACAATCGGATAGCAACGATATGCGGCAAATATACTACTCTCACGCCATACGGGAAGCACTGGAGGAGGAGCTCGAGCGAGATAGCAGTGTGATTCTGCTCGGCGAGGACATCGCTGAGTACGGCGGTGCCTTCAAGGTGACCGCCGGCATCGCCAACAGATTCGGCAGGGAGCGAGTGCGCAACACTCCGATCTGCGAAAATGGATTTGTCGGCGTCGCCGTCGGCGCGGCCATCACCGGGCTGCGTCCAGTTGTCGAGATCATGTTTATGGATTTCATCACACTGGCCATGGACCAGATCGTCAATCACGCGGCCAAGTTTCGCTATCAGTTCGGCCCACAGTGCAAGGTACCACTTACAGTGCGCTGTCCGGCAGGGGCCGGTCGTGGCTACGGCCCTACCCACTCGCAAAGCCTGGAGCGATATTTTGTCGCCACACCAGGCCTGATCGTGTTAGCCCCATCCACCGCCACCGATGCTAAGGGGCTGCTCAAAAGCGCCATCCGGTGTGACGATCCGGTGATTTTCATCGAAAGCAAGCTACTATATCCGACTATGGATTCAGTACCCGAGGATGAGTACCTGACCCCGATTGGGAAGGCAGCAATCCGCGCAGAAGGCGATGACATAACTATCGTGGCATACAGCCGCATGGTATCGGAGGCACTGAAGGCCGCAGAAGCCCTCTCTACACATGGCGTCAGTTGTGAAGTGATAGACCTGCGTACCCTATCGCCACTGGATATGGCCTGTATCACCGAGAGCGTGAACAAGACCGGACGCGCGGTAGTAGTCGAAGAAGGCTGGCTGACCGGGGGCATCGGAGCTGAGCTGGCCAGCCGCATCTGCCAGGAGTGCTTCGATACACTGCTCGCTGCTCCCCGCCGAGTAGCTGCCGCCGATATTCCGGTACCGGCCAGTATGCTCCTGGAGCAGGCCGCTACCCCGGATTTTCGTGATATAGCCAGAGCCGCAGCAGAATTGATGGCGAGCTCATAACCGACTGCATGTCAGAACCACGTTTCGCAGGCGCTTCCCCGCAGTCAGGTTCGTGTAAGCCCACAAGTACACACGCAGACAGAGCCTATGTACGCATTTGTGCCAGTGCTCGTGACCAGCGTGAGACCCCGCGTGTAGAGAAGCAGGCAATGCAAAACTCGCCAGACAATGTATACAAGAGGAGAGTCTGTCTTCCTGACTGCTCATCTCTTTTTCCGAGACCATGGAGGGTACAGCTTCCAGACGGCGAATGTAACAGGTAGAGCCGAATGACTGGCCCACAACAGCAACAACATCAACCGGCGCCATCAACCCAGCCTCAGGCATGGGTGCGATGGCTGGTGGGCGCTGTAGGTGCCGCGCTCGGCCTGTCCATAACCGTACTGCTTCTGGCAGCGGGGAGAACAGTTAGCGGTCCGGCAGCGGGGACCAGTTCAGCATACATGCAAGCTATCTTGCCGGCTGCCACTATGGCAGGTGTGGTAGGCGCACTATGCTGGATCGGGCTTATGGCTGCAGTGGATTACTGCCGTCGGGGGCAGACATCGGTGCCCGCAGCCGCATACGCGTTACTTGTTGTACCGGTCACCCTAATCGGCGGCGTGGCCGGAGCTGCTATCAACGCGATATGGGGTAGGTTTGCCAGTATGGATGGGGCATCGGGCATGGGTGTGCCGACGACAATGCTCGGCGAAGAAGCCGGACTATCTCAGATAGGGCTTGTGTCCGGAGCGATGGCTGCCTTGATTGCGCATCTAATCATGCTATCTGTTGTGTCTCATCAGATACTCAAGACGCTCCGAAAATCGCCTCCTGGAACCAATCTCGGCACGGCAGACCGGGGAGAGACGTCATGAATCCGAGTGCGACCATAATCGTGGTCAGCTACAACAAACGTCGCTACACTGAATTGTGCCTGCAAAGCATGCTTCAATGCGACCCACTGCCTGACCAGATAGTGGTAGTTGACAACGGCTCTACCGACGGTTCTATCGCCTTCCTCAAGGATGATTTTCCCGAACAATGTCGAGCCCGCGACACGTCATATGTACTGATAGCCAATTCCGAGAACAAGGGCGCGTGCACTGCCCGCAATCAGGCCTTGCGGCACAGCAACGGCGACATGATAGCGTTTGTAGACAACGATGTCGCAGTGCGCAGCCGTGACTGGCTGGCGGTGCTGAGTTCAACTCTGGAGCAAAACCAGCAGGTGGGCATCGTGGGGCCGAAGCTGCTATTTCCTGCGCCACCGCATGATATCGAATGTGCCGGAGTGGGCATATCCCGAAATGGCCGTGTACAGTACATGGGACGGGGGCAGCCAAATGATACCCCTGAGTTCGCAGAGCCCGGGATGATGCAGTGCCTGACAAGCGCGTGCTGGCTCATGCGCCGTTCGATGTACGAGCAGATCGGCGAACTTGACGAAGTGTTCAACCCTGCCCAGTATGAAGATTTCGACTACTGCTACCGGGCCCGCGAAGCCGGATGGCAGGTGATGTATCAACCGGAAGCTGAAATGTACCATTTCGAGAACACAACTACGGACGGCTCTCAGAGCCTGAATTTCAGATACATCACGATCAAAAATGGAACTGTCTTCAAGGACCGCTGGCGCCACATGTTCTCCACCGAAGACGGTCCTGATGACGAAGATTGCAAATGGGTCTCCCTGGAGATCAAGGGCATAGAGCAGGTCGGTACACCGCCGATAATCTAACGCAAACGACAATCGCGACACCCAATCGTGTGGCTCCCTGTTCCCAAATCATAACTGGAGGCAGCCAATGTCGGAAGCAGCAGAACTCAAACCACAGATCAAGCAGATGATAGTGGAGCGCCTGTTCCTCGAAGTGGAACCTGAGCAGATCTCTGACGAAGAAAACCTGATGGAAGCATACGATATCGACTCGGTGAATCTGTTCGAAATAGTGGTGGGTCTTGAGGAAGTGTTCGATGTCTCACTTGAGGATGCCGACTTTTCACTCGAAACTTTCTCCACTGTGAACAACATAGCCGATTACATCCTGCAAAATCGAGGCTAACCTGATGGAAAAAGCACTGGAGCAGGTGGTCGAGATCTCGACGGATGGGACCTCGCTGCATGGGGTGTACCATCAAAGCAGGTCCGAAGCAAAGCAGGGTATCGTCTTCTGTGACCCATTTGCCGAGGAAAAAAAGTGTGCTCACCGAGTGATGGTGGAGACTGCACGAGCGCTGGCCGCCTCAGAGTTCAACTGCCTGCGTTTTGACTATCGCGGATGCGGAGACAGCCCGGGACACTTCGATCAATTTGGTCCGCCCCAGTGGCTGGAAGACATCACAGCAGCGGCAGCATACATGCGCAGCCACGCCGGCCTCGAAACTGTCGGGGTCCTGGGGCTACGTCTTGGAGCCACCATGGCCTTGCTAGCCCAGCGGGAGCAGCAGTTGTTTGACTTTGCAATACTATGGGAGCCCATCGTCAACGGGCACAGGTATCTGAAGGCAAACCTGCAACGCTCGCTCATAAAAGCCATGATGACTGACACCGGAGGTTTCAGCGCAGCGGAAGTCCGCCAAAACCACCTGCAGGCAGCAGTGCTCGATTTCGACGGATACGCGGTCAGTGCGCCCACACGTGACTGGATCGACACGGTAGACCTGCTGGCTGATCCGCCCGACTTCTCAGCGCCAGTGCTAATCCTGAACATCGGCAGCCGCGACCAGGTCAGGGGCGAATACCAGGAGCTAGCCGAGCGTATGACCGATGCAACCGCCCGTGCCGCAATTCTGGAGCCCTTCTGGAACCGCATAGGGCTCATCTCACCTCAGCCGGTCGTAGAGCAGACCGCCCTTTGGCTGGCCGAGTTACAGGTGCAACACACGAAACATACAGCAGGAATGCCGTCGAATACTACAACGAAATAATGGAACAACAACAGTAGTACGCAGACTATACACTATCTGGGATAAAGCAACAGTCATGGTTCAGCACATCTATTTTAGCAATCAGGGAGCTCGTCTCCTGGGCGCGTATCATCAGCCGGAAGCAGACACTACCGTTTGTCCTATAGGGGTCATAATGCTGCACGGCTGGGCCGGCTACCGCATCGGTGCCCACCAGATGTTCACAAAGCTGGGGCGAATGGCGGAAGCTGCCGGATTTCACTGCCTGCGCTTCGACTTTCGTGGCAGGGGCGATTCCGAAGGCAACGCTGAAGATGCCACACTGAGCACCATGATTTCCGACACGGTCGCCGCAGTGGATTGGATGGTAGCCCATACTGGCCTGCACAGAATCGCTCTGGTAGGTGACTGCTCCGGAGCAGAGGTGGCTATCGGCGCATGCACACTGCGCCCGCAGATAGACTCCATGGTGCTGTGGTCTGCACCGACGGTCGGAGCGGATCGTACAGAAAGCGATCGGGCGAAAAAGTGGTATATCATCAGACAGTACATGCGAAAGCTGTTTTCGCCGACCACATGGGCAAAGCTGGTCAGAGGGCGTCTGCGTTTCGGCATGATCAAGCGGGCGCTGCTCAGCGGCGGCAAGGGTGCAGGCGAGCAAGGGGCCCTCGAAGATGAGGCGATTGACTGGGTAGGGCGCTTCCTGAGCTTCCCCGGGCAGGTGCAGTTCATCTACGGAGAAAACGATCCCACAGCGCGTGACTGCATTGCCTACTACAAATCGCTTTCAAAGCACGCCGGACGCCCGTTCTATAGCCATGTGGTGGCCGGTGCCAACCACGCATTCTACTCAGTGAAATGGGAAGAAGAGGTCATGGCCGTCACCAGGGATTGGCTCATAGGCCAGTGCACGAAGGTGGAGACCGAGGTTCATGCAGCCTCGAACAGGTGACGATGCCCGCCGCGTCCTGTACTACAACCATGTAGGCGAGCTATCCGGTGCCGAAGCAAGCCTGCTAACGCTGGTGTCAAACCTCACCCCTGACCGATTTGAGCCTCACGTTGTGGCCCCTCTGACCGGCCCTTTTGCTTCAGCTTTGGCGCGACAACGCATCCCGTGTCATCCGATCTCGGCAATTCGCGTCAGGCAGACTGGCAACCCCCTCAGCACCGCCTCCAGCCTGATGCGCCTGCTCACACGGCGAATCCAGGTCGGCGGTGTAGTACAGCAGGTCAGGCCTCATCTCCTGCACGCTAACAGCCTGACCGCGGGCATCATAGCGACTACCTGGTCTCTCGGTATGCCGCCAGTGGTGCTGCATGTACGCGATTTGCAGTTCCCGCGACGGGCGATGCAGTGGGCCGCCAGTGGTGCCGAAGCGATCATCGCCATTTCTGAGTGCGTGAAGGATGCAGTAGTCGCTGCCATACCCGAGGCGGCTACCCGGATACGCGTCATATACAACGGAATTGACCCTACGCACTTCCGCCCACGGCGCCCGTGCGAACAGGTCAGAGACATGCTGGGGATCGGTGAGGGTGAGCTACTCATCGGCAGCGTGGGGCAACTGGTGCCCTGGAAACGACAGGATCGCTTCCTGGAGGCGGCTGCTCTGATAGCAGCTCAGGTGCCGCACTGCAGGTTCATCATCGTCGGTGCTGACATGTTCGGCGAGCACTCTGACTATGTAGCTGCCCTACGCGCCCAGGCCTCCGGGCTGGGGCTGGCCAGGCCGGTCATCTGGGGGGGATACCGTGATGACGTGGCAGACCTCATGGCAGCGATGGACATCATGGTGCATACCGCCGAAAACGAGCCGCTGGGGCGCGTCATCCTGGAAGCCCTCTGTGTGGGTACTCCATGTGTCGCAGTAGACGCGGCGGGGCCGAAAGAGATCATACGGAACCTGGAAAGCGGGATGCTGACTAAGCCGGATGCCCGATCACTGGCAACTGCGGCAGTCACCGTACTGACCAGGCCACGCCTGGCCCAGGCTCTGGCACAGGGGGGCAGAGAGCGGGTGTTGAGCGGCTTCAGCGTCAGGACGATGGTCGAACAGACGGAGGATCTGTACTGCGATATGCTTGCACGCAAGCCGACACGGAGGTGGCCGATTTGAAGGTGGCACTGGATGGCCTGCTCCTGGGCGAGCGTCACAGCGGTGTAGAGACCGCCATCGAAGAGCTGGCACATGACCTCGGCACGCTGAAAACCGACTTGCAGATAGGTTTGGTGTGTCGTCCCCAGTACGCCCCACAGGCAGAGCAGATGGGACTGCAGCCTCTGGTTGCGCCGCAACTGACTACCAATCGTCTGGGGCGAATAGGCTTCGAGCAGATGCTCATGAGCCGCTGGCTGCAGAAGGGCGGGTGGAATCTGCTGCACGGGCCGGGCTATGTGCTGCCTCGCAACTGGCGTGGACCAGCGGTGTTGACCGTCTATGATCTGATCGCCCTGCAGTATCCTCAGTGGTGTAAGTGCAGTAACGTACTACACTATCGGGCGGTAGTGCCTTCGAGTATCCATCAGGCCACTTTTGTGGTAGTACCCAGCGAAACCACAGCCAGAGCTGTGACCACTATGTTCCCCCGTGCCGCACACCGACTTCGCACCATACCTCTGGGCGTAAGCCGCCGATTTCAACCTGTGACGGATGCTGCGATGCTGGAACAGGTGCGCGAAAAATACCACCTGCCGGAGCATTTCCTGCTCTACCTGGGAAATCTGGAGCCTAAGAAGAACGTGGAGGCGTTGGTCACCGCCTTCGAACAGATTGCATACCGTACACAGCACGCACTGGTTCTGAGCGGTGCCGGGATGTGGAAATGCCGGAGGCTGCTGCAGATGATCGAACGCAGTCCTGTCCGCGATAGAATAGTGCGGACAGGCCCTATCGCCGAGCCCGACCTCCCTGCTCTGTACAGTGATGCTAGCCTTTTGATACAATGGTCATGGTATGAGGGCGCAGGTTTGCCGCCGCTTGAGGCGATGGCCTGTGGTACTCCTGCACTGGTTTCCGACGGTGGCGCTCTTCCGGAGTTAGCCGGTCAGGCGGCGGAGGTTGTGCCACTGGGACCACCTGAGCAACTGGCAGAGGGCATCTTGGCTCTGCTTGAAGACCCGCAACGGTGTGCGCAAATCGTGCAAAAAGGCCGACATTTGGCCGACCGCTGGACATGGACACGTCATGCCCTGCAGGTGATAGCTCTGTACAAGGAGGCTCTTGGTGTCTGAGCAAGTTGTCGATCCGCGTGCGCGAATGGCATACGTGCTCGGACAGTTCCCATCTGTGTCGGAGACCTTCATCCTGCGAGAGATGTGTGCACTGCGCGGACTCGGCTTTGACCTCACCCCTATCTCCATGAATCCACCAGCGGAACTGGTGCACGAGACGGCGCAGGATTTTGCTCAACGCACCCTGTACCGCCCTCGACCTATCTCATGGCTCTCTGCGAAAAGCCTTGTCAGCGCCTTCTTCCGCAAACCAGTCGGCTGTATGTCCTCGCTGCGGATGGTCATCACTTACGCGCTACGCGACTTCACTGCTGTTCGCGAACTGCTGTCTGCGCATGTCGCTGCGTGCTATGTCGTGGCAAATGTCCCTCCCGGCCACATGCGTCATGTCCACGCCCATTTCGCTTCATACCCTGCCACCGTCGGGCTACTTCTGGCTGAAATCCTCGATGTAGGGTTCAGCATGAGCTGTCATGCCCGAGACATCTACACTGATGAGACCAGGCTGATGAGCATGAAGGTGGCAGAAGCCGAATTTGTGACCGTATGCACTGAAGCAGGTGCCGAACGTCTGCAGCGAAAGTATACTCCGCTGGACTCGGATAAACTCAAGATGATCCGCCACGGCCTGGACTTCGACGAGTTCAAGATAGGTCCTCACCGCGACCACAAAGTGCCTTTGGTGCTCTCAGTGGGGCGCCTGGTGGAGAAGAAGGGCTTCCCTATCCTGCTGCGGGCTGCAGCCATGCTTGCGGCCGATGGCCTCGACTTCGAATTGGCTATCATCGGTGACGGGCCTCAGAGAGAAGAACTCGAGCAGCTCATCAACGGACTGGGACTTCAGGGCAGAGTCCACTTGTCCGGCTACCTGACCCAGAAGGAGATCATGGCAGCTTATCGCTATGCTGACCTGTTCGTACTTACGCCCATAGTGGCACCCGACGGGGACCGTGATGGGCTGCCCAACACCGTCATCGAGGCGATGGCAGCCGGCATACCTGTTGTGGCCACCGATGTGGGTGCTATTAGCGAACTGGTGGTGGATGAAGAGACCGGTCTGCTGGCTGAGTCGGGCAACGTACAGCAGATCGCCAGATGCATGGAGAGGGCGCTTGTAGACCAGCAGCTACGCGAAACCGTTTCAGCTCGCGGCCTGCAGCGTGTGCGCCGCGAATACGACATCAATCGAAACGTGGGCCAGCTTGGCTCTCTTTTTGCTGAGGTTCTGCACCTCCGACGATGGCCCCCCATCAGCGGAGCGACACGTCGTTTGCCGCAAGAAACGTGAATCCCACACGCGATCGAACCGTCATAGCCGTATCCGGTTCACATACAGGCAATACGAGGCACTGATGACTCAGACTCCTCCAACTTCGCCCCCCTCCACACCCGCTTCGAAACGTAGTGCCGGCGCCCAGATGACAATGGGAGCAATCATCATCTCGGCGTTCTTGTTTGCCGGCAAGGCAGCCGGCTATGTCAAGGATATGGTGATAGCCGGTTATTTCGGCGGCACCGCAGTCAGTGACGCCTTCTATCTCAACTATAACAACATAATCTTCTTGCTGTATGCCCGCATCGAAAAGCTGCTACGCCCTACCTTCCTGCCGCAGTTCGTCCGACAGATGAAAGACAGTGAGCAGAATGCATGGCGGCTTTTCAGTGTCATAGCCAACACACATGTCCTCACCATGCTGTTGATCGTCACACTTATCGAAGTGTTTGCAGGCCGCATCATCAGCACTCTATGGCCGAACCTCGCCGCCGATCCAGGCCACTTCCGACTCGCCGTTGCCGTGCTGCGCATCATGGCCCCGGCACTGGTGCTGTACAGCCCTTCAGTCATGCTAGAGTTAGCCCTGCATTCCTACAAACAGTTCACTATCCCTGCACTGGCTGATTGTCTGTCACGTATCGGCCTGCTGGTAGCTCTCTTCGTCGGTGTGGAGTTTCTCTGGCATCCCGACAATCCAAATGCCATCTACGCGGCGGCTTTCGGAGTGCTGGTGGCATATCCACTGCGCTTGCTGGTCCAACTGCCCAGCCTGTGGTCACGTCTCAAGGGATACGCACTCACTCTCGATATGTCTACACCGGGAGCTAAAACCGTCTTCGCACTGATGCCACCAGTCATCGTGGGGCTCATCTTCTCTTCCGCCCGAGGGCTGGCTGATAGCATATACGCTGACCGCATCGGCGAAGGTATCTACACCTGCCTGACTTTTGCCCGCAAAATGACCGATGCTCCCCTGCAAATCCTACCGTTAGCAGTCAGTTTTGTGGTATTCCCCTTCCTCTCCCAGTGGGCTGCGGAGGGAGCGAAGGATCGACTGGCCGATGCTCTGGTGTCCATGACCCGCGCGATGGCCTTCCTGTTTGTCCCTGCCACCGTTGCCCTCATGGTGCTCTCGAAGGTCATCATCAGCCTGATGTTCGAACACGGCAGGTTCGGTCCTGAAAGCACACAGTTGGCCGCCATCGCACTGTTCTGCTATGCTCTTGGCATGCTCGCGTACTCGGTCGAAGGCTCGATAAACCACTGGTACTTCGCACTGGAGGATACACGCACTCCAAACTATATCGGAGCAGCGATGGCGGTGCTGCATATCCTGATCGGCTACCTGGGAGTGTTTATCATCGCACGCGGGACTGTAGCCGATACCATCACAAATCTCGGCGCGGTCCAGGTGGGGATCGCTGCAATTGCCCTGGCGCTGACGATAAGCAAAACGGTGAAGGTGGTGATACTGTACGGCCTGTTGCTCAAACACATCGGCACCATAGACAAACGCAGAGTATACCGATTTGTCGCCCAGGTGGCGTTCAGTACCATCGTGATGGCCGCGGTGATGTGGATAGCACTGACGGTCGTACACGATCCGATACTTGCCTGGACGCCGCCAGTCGGCGGGAAAAAGATGCAGATGCTGCTGCTGCTGGCCATAGTTGGTGGCGGAGGTACGGTGGCCTACGTAGCGGCAGCGGCGGCAGTGCGAATTGAGGAACTCAGCACCGTTTGGGGGCACCTGACGCGAAAAGTGAGGAAGCGCCTTGAGCGGTAAGTCAATTCGCGTCATGCAGGTGTTGGAGGCTACTGTAGGAGGCACGCGTCGGTATCTGCTGGACCTCGTGGGCAAGCTGCCTCGTGACCGTTTCGAACAGCATGTAGTGGTCTCGGTGCTACGCGACCCCGGATTTGAACGCGATATCAGCATGATGCAGGAGAACGGCATCCAGGTCAGCCGACTGCCCATGCGTCGCAGCATCCATCCCCCATCCGACTGGTTCTGCTACCGCCAGTTACGTCAGATCATCGCAGACTGGAAGCCCCATGTGGTGCACAGCCACAGCTCCAAGGCAGGCTTTCTGGCGCGTGTTGCGGCTCGAGGGCTTGGCTGCGCCAACATCTACAGCCCCCACTGTTTCGCATTTCAGATGCGATTCGGCAGTCTTCGGCAATGCTTCTACCGCCATCTGGAGCGTGTCGCAGGCAGATATACTGACGTACTGGTGCTCCCGTGCGAAAGCCAACGTGAAGTGGCTGTCCGGGCGCAGGTGGTACCATCTGAGCGGATCGCCATCGTACCGACCGGCGTCAGAGCTTCTGACTACCAGTCTACATGCGATCGTCAGCACATCCGCACCGCTATGGGCATAGACGAACAGACTTCGGCTATAGGCGTTGTAGCTGCGCTGTCTCCGCAGAAGGGGTACCGCTATTTGCTGGAGGCCATGCAGAAGGTGCTACAGAACACTGAGGCCGTCCTACTGGTGGCCGGTAGCGGAGTCCTACAGCCTGCACTCGTCGCACAGGCACAAAAATTAGGCATCGCCGACAGAGTCAGATGGCTGGGACACAGAGAAGATGTGCCCGAGTTGCTACACGCGCTGGATCTGTTCGTGTTGCCTTCGCTCTGGGAAGGTCTGCCCTACGCCCTGCTCGAAGCCATGGCTGCGGGAGTGCCTATCGTAGCAACCGCAATTGCCGGAAACGTGGACCTGATAGATGGCCATAACACCGGATGGCTTGCGCCAGTGGCAGACGCTCATGGACTGTCAGAAGTACTTCTGCAGCCTCTGGCAGAACCTGCAGAGACAGCTAGACGGGCCGCTGTAGCACAGAAACTCGTCACTGAAAAGTACTCACTCGACGCCATGATCGAACACCACGTGCGTCTGTATAGACACTACGGGAGCGGATAGATAGCCAGACTACCCGAGGGCTTGCC
>JAAYSP010000234.1 GCA_012518355.1 candidate division WS1 bacterium
AGGCAAATGCACTGGTTGCCGACTATGACCCGGGGCTGGTGTACCGCTGGCTGTGCTATGCCGAGTACAAGCTGGGCACAGGGTGGGTGCCCAGGGAGAGTCCGGCTGCCTGGCTGGTGTCTGCGATCCGCTCACAGGACTGGGCGATCCCTGACTGGTTCCAGACGCCCGAGGAGAAGGCGGCTGCAGAAAAGCAGCGCCAGAGCATGACCAGGGCGCGGCTACGCGATAGAGAGCAGGCGGAGGCTGCAGAGCGCAAGGCCGCTCAGGCCCAGCGGCTTGCCGTCGAGCAGAAGCTGGGGATAGGTGACAGTACGCGGGCGCTGTGGCAGCAAAGCCTCAGGCTGCTCGATGAGCGTGCGCAGATGGGCCCGGCTTTGCTCAGCGCGTTTTTGCTGCCCCTGCGAGGCACCACTGCGACGATAGTCACTCCGGTGAAGTATTTTGCCCGCGCGATTGCGCAAAACTCCGACACCATCCGCGCGGCCCTGGAGGAGGCGGCAGGCAGAACTGTCCAGCGCATCGTCGTCGAGCACCTGGAGCTCGAAGACTCCGCAGAGTCGTGATGCATGCGCCCTCGCACGGAACTGCCTCTGTAGCGTGTCTGCTCCCCTGCCGTGTCTGCTATTGCGATCTGCATGCTGTGCAAGTGCGGAGAGGCGCCGCACTGTTCAACCAGGTCACGTATATCTCCGCGATGCGCAGTAGCGCTCGCCCACTGCTGCGGCGGTAGCTTCGCCTTCGCGACGTGTGTCCCCGCGATCGGTCTATCCTCCTCTGCCGGAGCTGCTTTTGCGATCTGCATGCTGTGCAAGTGCGAGGAGGTGTCGCACTGTTCAGCCAGGTCACGCATATCTCTGTGATGCGCAGTAGCGCTCGCCCACTGCTGCGGCTGGTAGCTTCGCCTTCGCGACATGTGTGCCCGTGACCGGTCTATCCCTGTGGCGCGTCTGCTCCCCTGCCGGGTCTGCTTTCGCGATCTGCATGCTGTGCAAGTGCGGAGAGGCGTCGCACTGTTCAGCCAGGTCACGCATATCTCCGCGATGGGTAGTAGCGCTCGCCCACTGCTGCGGCGGTAGCTTCGCCTTCGCGACGTGTGTGTCCGCGACCGGTCTATCCCCGTGGCGTGTCTGCGCGCACAGCGCGTGTGCTTTCGTGGCATGTGCCCTTGTGGCGCGTATGTCGGATGGGCATATCGGTGTCTGGTGGTGGCAGCATCAGGCCGATCTGAGCTGTCAGCGGAGTATAGCCGGTAGGCAGGCTGCTTTCGTCACGACACAGGCCGTAGATTGCGCTACAAACGCCGCAGGGCGACGCGCAGGGGCGCGGTGGTGTCTGGTTCGCCGGCGGGCAGAGGCGGCGCCTGTGGGCTTTTGCGGCCGTTTGCGGGCCGCCCCTCCACGCGCTTGCGGCTGCACGCAGATACACAGCTCCTGCCCTACTTCCGCCCCGATCATGACACACGCTGCATGACATGCCTGCATGTCACATCTATGCACCTGTGGAGGGCCGGTTGCTTCAGCACCCTGCATGTCGCACAGGTGCCGCTGCATGCCGCCTCCACTGGCCTCCTGGTAGCACTCCCGCGGGTGTCTTACTATCGCCTCACAGGTATCCTCGCAGTCATCGCACAGGATCTAGCAATCACATCTCAGTCGCCTTAATTGTGCGCCGATAGTGCCCCTGCCAGTGCCTGCTAGCACCACTTATGCCGCAAAAGCGAATCTTTTTTCGCGAAAAATGCCTGATTTTGCGGCTCTAACCGTACATATTATATACGAATTAGACACAGTTGCAGGCGGTGCCCCTGCGCCGGATCTGCCCCGCCGGATGGTACGCGTACATAAGACTGCCCTACCCCGCAGCAGCTTCGCCGCGAAGTATCTCCTGGCGTGCGTTTTCGCGCATATATATGCCCTTCCTCAATCCGCACGCTCCTCCCCCACTCTGCGCACGCCGCCCCCGTATCCCATTCTCTCTTCATCTACCCTCTCTCCGCTGTTTCCGTGCGATGTATCATGGCGAAATCAGGAAAATCGTGGGCAAATTATTAGCTGTGCTAACTATTATGGAAGTTTTATGTATGAGCTAAGGCATATCCAGCCCAAAAATATTTCCCGTCTGGGTGAGCTCTTTGTGCCTCGATGCGTGTAATAGAGGTGAGCTCCTGTGCATCACGTGAAAGGTGTTTTAACCTATCACTTACAGGCAGGTTATTGGATATATAGCGGGGGCATGGACAGATCAGCTCCGACGCTCTTCTTCCGGTCGGTTTTTATCCGGCACCTTCTGTGCGCCACACAAAAGATGTTTAGAGTGACCGCTTTGGGCAGGCTGCGGTATATAGAGGGGGGGCATGAGCAAAATCAGCTCCGACGCTCCTCATCCGGTCAGTTTCCATTCAGGCACCTCCTGTGCACCATACGGGAGGTGTCTCTCTTTTTGCCGCACCAGGCTACCATCACGCACCACACAAGGAGACAGTACCATGGCACATGACAAGCGTCACCAACCGTCCGATCAGCCCGATCAGTCCCGCCAGCCTCAGCGACCTCGTCAGCTCAACCAGTCTCAGCGGCCCCAGCGGCCTCGCCAGTCTCAGCAGCCTCAGCAGTCCCGCGAGCAATCGTTTACTGACTGGCTGTATAGCGAGGAGGGCACAGATACCGGCTTGAAGATAATCCTGAGCCATCTGCGGCGCCAGGACGATCCGACCGAGTATCTGCGCACCGGCCCACATGAGCTGACC
>JAAYSP010000219.1 GCA_012518355.1 candidate division WS1 bacterium
CATCAACGGCACTATGTGGACTGCCAACAACATACCGATGCCGATCGAACGCCAGCGTTTCTGTTGTATCGTATCTAATCGAGCCAATCGACGGTTAAGCAACTGCAGAAATAGGGCTATCGCAGTAACGCTGACAAACGGCGTCAGCGGAGCCAGCAATCGTGGAGACGCCCCAAGTAGGCTCAAAATACCGATGAGCAGGAGCAAGAGGACATAGACGGACTTACGCACCCGTTCATAGCCGGCGGCACCTAGTGGGATGAGTATTGCCACCCAGAAAAATGCTGCCACGAACGGACCACCCATGTTGGCCACCACTGGACGCAAAGAAAGCAAGGAAGAACGCACTTTTTGGTACATCTCTCGGGGTGCCTGCAGACAGAACCTGGCCGGGCTCGGAGGCTGCTCCTCCCACATCCGGTACAAAGTGTTGCCTGGATAGCTGTAAGTGCCCATCACTCCTTCGTTCCAACGGAGGGTGAACAATGGATTTCCAGTAATATTATAGTTGCGTATAAACCAGGGTGTCATCACTGCCAGAGCCAACACGAGAAACACACCGACATTTACAGCTCGACGCCCGGGCTGAGCGTTCAAGTACACCACGCCAAATGCGGGCAGCAATACAATCACCCAGGCGTATTGAGTAAGATATATGAGCCCAACCAATACTCCAGCGACGCCAGCCCAAATAAGGCGATGTCTGTCAGCTTTCCAGTGCATAAACAGGGCCAGCAAAAGCACAGTTACTAGTAGGGTCAGAAGCGAGCTTTCAAGGCCCGAAATGGCATACTGCAGCACCACAGCGTCGGTGGCCACGACAACCAGAGCCAGGAGTGCCACCTGAGGATTGAAAATCTTCAACGCCAGCAAGTACGTAACTCCGATTGTGAGCAGGAAGGCTATACCACATGCCCATGCCATAGTCCTTGCAGTTGGAGCTCCGGTAAGCCGAAACAGGCCTGCAGCTGTTATCGGATGGAGAGGGCTCAGCGTCAACTCTGGGTGTCTTTCCAACGATTTGCTCACGGCTAACGATAGGGGCCGGATGATCTTGGTGGTGAAGCCTTCGCCAGCCGCAAAATTGCGGGCCACCTGGGCCATATCCATGGCATTGATGTCAGTGATGTCGTCAAATTGGGTGGCGTTATATACAAGATAAATGAAAACGACGCCCATAGCCACCAGCACGGAAATGGCTACCTGGCGAAACCTGGCTTGAATGACATCTGACTGTCGCATATTCAAGTACGTCCCCCCCAAGGCCGTTCTCGCCCCGGTAGTAAACATGAAAGACGAGGCTCCCCACAGTATAACACGGGGAGACCCTGTTATTGAAGTATCTTGCGGGCAATGCCACGATCCTGCCACTTATTTCTCGGATACCAGTCCTTCCAACTGGACTCCCGCCCGTTTGGCCGACAGAAGAATGGCGGGAACATACACTGCCTGGCTATCTTCCCCTCGAGCTTCGAACGCTTTCAATGCTAGTTCGTATACCTGGGGGTCCCACTGCGACAGTTGTATCCATCCATTCTGCAGAGGTGAACCTGTGTATTGTGCAGAGCCACGCACCCCAGAGGCCATCAACGGATTATCTTCGTCCTGGTTCCACATCACTCTAAGCCAGGTGTTGACAAAGCGCTGCATATCCTCATCTGTAAACAGCACGCCTCTCCGAACTGCTTCCACCGGCAACTTGATGTCTATGTTGCCGTAGCCTATGGATTCATAGCTGTCTGGGCCAAAAAAGTGACCGGGCTCGCCAAATTCGATCCAATTCGAGTATCGCCAGTAGTACGCATCGTTTTCCTCATCCAAGTAGACGTGGCTCTTGAAATAGCGCACCATCTGTTCGGCACGCTCGGCCATTAGGGGGTGGGCACCTTCCACATCCTTGAGCACCAGCCACACCAGGGCCAGTTCAGCGTACTGGTTGTGGGGCATGATGAGGTTTGGATACGGGTCAGTCAGATTGGGTTCAAAGCGATATGCTCCACCCGTGTCTCCCATATCTAACCAGTCTCGCTCGAAATACTCAAATACATTGCGGTTGATGAAATCCAGGAAAGTTCGGGCGTCGGCGCCGAATTGTTCCTGAAGCTGTGGATTTTCTGCCACCGAAGCAATCAAACACGCCACAGCATACAAAAAACGGCCCTGATGCACTGCATATCGCAGCGGCTCCGGGGCCATGGTCCGTATCAGGAAGCGATCGCCCTGATGTGTCGGCCCGCTGATATTGAAGGTGAATGGCTCGATCTCAGTGATGGTCGCTTCGGCCCCATCGTACTCTACTCCGTCGACTATTATCTCGCGGGTAGTCCAGTCAACCAGACGAAAACGCTCCGCGCTCTCATGAAAGTCGACCAGATAAGTGTGTCCGTTGCACAACGCAGCCTGTTTGCCATCCCTATTCTTCTGTTGATCGGGCTCAATCTGGGCGTCTGACACATTGTGAAGTCGCTCGCTCCATGCAAGCGCCGACGAGTAGGCCGCAGTATACCAGCTTACATAACCATCGCCCTCTGGATCGCTGGCATTGGCCATGATGCGGTGGAAATGCTCACTTATCTTTTGCAGCCAGTATGGGTCTTCTGTAGCCTCCCACATGCTGGCATAATCGGCCATTACGGCGCCTTCAGCCCATCCCAGAGTACTGGAGTCAGCGCTCTCAGAGGAGCCTTTACCATCATTTCGAGCCATATCAAGAGTCTTGTATGCTTCCGCTAACTTCACCACATCCAGATCAGCGACTGCAAGAGCAACTGGCAAGCCAATCAGCAAAACCGCCAACACTATTTCCTTCACTGCGCCTCTCCTCCATGACAGTCTTATTTCCTGACAGCATTTCGTTTGCCGCTGCACAAATAGCTACCGCGATCTTGCATGTGCACGCACCGACATCCCACTATTGCGCAGGTATTCGCCCCGCGCGAGCAGCGCTAAGAAGAATAGTGGGCACTGCCTCGGCTTGCTTATCCTCAGGCTGTGCGCTGAAGGTCTTCAAAGCAAGTTCGTACACCTTCGGGTCCCACTGCGATAGCTGCGCCCATCCGGTGGTCAACGGTGAACTCCCAAACGCTCCAATCCCATCCACTCGCGCCGCCATGAGTGGGGTGTCTTCGTCCTGGTTCCACATCACCCGAAGCCAGGTGTTGACAAATCGCTGCATGTCCTCATCTGTAAATAGAACGCCGCGACGGGTTGCTTCCACCACCAACTTGATGTCTATATTGCCATAGCCAGTGGACTCGTATCGATCGGCAGCAAAATAGTGTCCGGGCTCACCGAATTCTATCCAGTTCGAATAGCGCCAGTAATAGGCGTCGTTTTCTTCATCCAGGTAGACGTGGCTCTTGAAATAGCGCACCATTTGTTCGGCCCGCTGAGCCATCAGTGGATGCGCCCCCTCCACATTCTGCAGCACCAGCCACACACGCGCCAATTCCGCGTACTGGTTATGTGGGATGACACGGTTTGGCTGGCGTTCGCTTAGCCTCGGTTCAGAGCGATAAGCCCCTCCCATCTCGCCCATATCCAGCCAGTCGCGTTCGTTTTTCTCGAAGACATTGCGGTTGATAAACTGCAAGAATTGCTCAGCATCGGCGCCGAATTGCTCTTGCAGCTCAGGGCGTTGCTGAACCAATTCGATCAAACGCGCCACCGGATACAGGAAAAGACCCTGATGCACCACATGAGGAGTCGCTTCTCGGGCCATGGTTCGCACGATGAAACGATCGCCCTGGTGGGTGGGCCCTGTAATCGTGAATGCGAAGGGCTCGATTTGCGTCACTTCGGTCTCTCCGCCGTCATGTTCCAGTCCATCAGCGATTACCTCACGTGTGGTCCAATCCACGACGCGAAAACGTTGGGCATTCTCCAGGAAATCAATCAGATATGTGTGTCCGGTGGCTTTGGCGGCCGCAGTGATATCAGTGGCTTTCTGCACCGCCGGGTCCACCTTGGCGTCAGAAACGTTATGCAGCCTTTCCGCCCAGGCGACTGCGGCTGAGTATCTTGCAGTATACCAACTCAGATAACCCTCACCCTCAGGGTCGGAGGCGTTTGCCATGATCCGGTGAAAATGATCGCTTATCTTCTCAAGCCAATATACATCCTCAGTAGCCTCCCACATGTTGATGTATGAGGTTATGATGCCTCCCTCGCCCCAGCCCAGGTTGCCTGAATCTGGACTATCGGAATAGCCCATGCCATCACGGCGCGCCATGTCGAAATCCTTATACGCCTCAGCCAGTTTTGCTACGTCAAGCGCCTGCGCCACACTAACTCCAGCCACACTTAACATCAAGCCCGCTACCAGCAGTTGTCTCATACGGCATCTCCTCCACCAGTTGGATTGCTGGACAACCGACACAATGCTGTACCATCTAACTTTTCTCCCTGCAACCACACCTTACCTTCAGCAACCAGATATCACTTTGGGCTCGTAATCTGGTTATGGCGGAGGCATAAAGCGCTGGTATTGAGATTTAAGTCGGTTGTGCTGTTCGGCCCGATACAGTATGATATGTCTGTGATCGGTATCCATAATTCCAGTGTAGTGCGAAGCGACCATTGGCCTCACGCACCCTTCTGGTAAACTTGTCAGGTGACGGTGAATGACGCACAAATTGCAGTCTGTATCCACTCCGCCGGCCAAAACGCCGGCGTTTTCGCGAAGAATTTACCTGCTTTCGGCGATCTTCTTCTTCATATTCATGGGTGCTGGAGCCCAGCAAGCCTACCTGGTGTCATACCTGGGTGATGTCACCGATTGGTCCGATGTGGCTTGTAGTGCTGTACTCACCGTGCTGTATTTTGCCATGCTGGCATTCCGCATCATAAATGTGTACCTGTTTGCTCACTGGTCAGACCGTCGCTTTACCATAATCGGCTCACTCACCTATCTCATGTTTACCATAGCCATGTTTCTGGTGCCGTATTACCCCTCGTACCCGATTGTGCTGGTGATGGCTCTGATATGGGGTGCTGGCGGTGCCATGATGTGGACGGGCACGGCGATGCAGACACTCGAGCTGGCAGACAAAGCCGGATCGCGGCACGGAACCGGCATGGGGATTCTGTACTCGTCGACCCACGGAGGATGGTTGGTCGGTGCTATTGTGTTAGGCCTGATCTACCAGGCGTTACCTGTGGAGCAGTCTAACCTGACCTACGTAGCTGCCTCCGTCTTCACCGCAATTGGCATCGTTCTGGCCTTCCTGATGCCGGCTACCGGCCAGGCGTTACGCGAGACACCCTCACCAGCAGCTCTTCTCGAGATGACCCTCCGTGCACGTGCGGCTATCTCGGGGATACTGCAGCTAGCTGCCGCACTGGCCTACGGTTTTGTCCTCGGTATGATGGGAAAATACGTGAAAGAGACGTTTGGTGCCGAATGGATATGGATCTCTATCGCTCTATATCCAGCCACTCGCACGGTGCTGAGCGTTCTGGGCGGCCACGTTGTTGATCGAGTTGGCCATACCCCGGTCTTGATGGGCAGCTTCCTCATCGGTGCTGCAGGTCTATTAGTGGCCGTGCTATGGCACAGCGCCTATGCGGTGATGATTGCAGGCTTCACACTTGGCCTGCTGGGCTCGATGGTGCCGGTGGTGGCATCAGCCATAGTCGGAAATGCCGCAAACATCAATCGGCGTCCTCTGGCATACGGAGTGATGTTTGCCTGGCGAGATTTGGGCATCGCTGTCGCAGCAGTCGGCTCAAACATCCTGGGCCTGAGCTTTGACGGCCCCACTGTCTTCAGCATTTTCGCCTACATTTTCGTGGGCTGCGCTATACTGTCAATCTATCTGGGCAAATTCGCCGATCAGGAGCTGTAGCCGCACTGATAAGCAGCTCCGATTGGCTGTGGGCTTCGCACTCGCAAATCGCTAACAGGAGATGACAGCTTTCGGAGCGCGCAGTAACGGCTCAGTGCCTCAGTGTGGAGTGTGACGCTCAGCTTCCCCCCTCGAATTTGGCGCCCTCACACTCACTGAGCTGACAGGTATCCACTTCTCCGCTGACGAACATCCATACCAGGACTGCGGTCGTCTCACTGTCATGAAACGATGCGATGAAGCTACTATTGTCAGGCTACTATGGGTTCGGTAACGCCGGAGATGAAGCGATTCTGGAGGCCATCATCGCCGGAATCCGCCACCATATCCCCGATGCCGAAGTGACGGTGCTGTCGGCCGATCCCCAGGGCACATCTTCAGAGCACGGGGTTGAGGCTGCCGACCGTTGGAGTCTGCGGCAGCAATTCAGGGCCCTGCGCAGTGCGGATCTGTTCATACAGGGCGGCGGTGGGCTCTTCCAGGATACAACCAGCAAGCTCTCTGCCCTGTACTACATGAACCAACTGGTACTGGCCCGCATGACCCGAACGCCGTTTGTCATCCTGGCCCAGGGCCTGGGACCACTGTCAAGCCCCTTCCTGCGCGGCTCACTTGCGCGTAACTTCTCACGCGCCCGGCTTGTCACTGTTCGAGATGAGCAGTCTTCCCAGGACCTCGTCACATGGGGTCTGCGTAGCCCCGAACCGCTTGTAACCGCCGATCCCGTGCTACTGCTGCAACCGGCACCACCGGGCCGCGTTCAGGAATTCTTGAGCGCGCTGGACTTGTCGGCAGGCGAGTACATCCTGGTTGCGCTTCGGCAGTGGCCTGATGCGGACAGCGCCTATGAGGCCGTAGTGCAGTGGCTAAATCAGCAGGAACGGCCAGTGCTACTGCTACCGTTTCAGTATGCGCATGACCTTCCTATCGCACAGCAGATCCTCGCACGCCTGAGGCCGGGCCTGGCCAGAATCCCAGATGCCCCTTGCCGCCCACGGGATATCATGGGTCTCATACAGGCCGCTCACGAAGTGCTTGCAATGCGTCTTCATGCGCTGATTATGGCTGCCGCTGTCGGCACTACAAGTGCAGGCCTGTCTTATGATCCGAAAATAGACGCCTTTTGCCAGCGCAGTGGGCAGCCGGTGAAAAATCTGCATCTGCTGGCAACCAGAGACATCGAAGCATTGATACAAGCCGCAGACGACGGCCGCCATCACACCGAAAGCAACCGCGTCCGATTAAGACAGGATGCCTGGAGGACATTTGAGCTGCTTGCCGAAGTATGCTCTCGGCTCTAGTGGGCTGATGGACTGACATATCTATGGCTTGACACACCCAGACGATCTATCTCTAGAGCAGCCAGACAATTGATCTGATACTACTACAACACAACATAGCACCCGGGAGTGTATGACTTATGGAGTTGGCCGAACTTGGACATCGCATCGTGACCATAGTGACGCTTTGCCTTCTGAATGGCCAGGACTACGAAAACCGCCCGTATGTGTTGCAGGAGTTGCGGAAATGCCCCGAGATGGTGGACTTCGTCGTCTTGCCCCACATGCCTTTTCTAAGCTTTGACACCGATCGTGCAGCTCGTGATTTGCGCCGTTTTTCTGATTTCGCACGTCAAAGACAGTGTTACCTGGCCCTCTCCATGACAGAACACGATGGCGATGACACCTACTTCACCGCCGTCTTGTTTGACCGCAAAGGCAACATGGCCGGCCGCTACCGGAAGGCACACGCTCTGGCCGATGATGTCACCGGCCCTGAACAACCAATCGCTATCGGAGATGAGCTGCCTGTCTTCGAGACCGACTTTGGTATCATAGGGATGACTGTCGGCACAGACTTCTATATGCCTGAGGTCTACGAAGTAATCCGCATGAAGGGTGCCGATATCATCACCTGGCACCACTATCCTGAGCGGCTTCGCGACCACTGTACGTGGGAGCCCCTGCTGATGGCTCGTTGCGTTGACAGCCACGCGCATATGGTAACTGCCATGTATTCCCACGAGCGCACATACTTGACCAACGATTACTCACAGCGTCGCGCCGGTTCGCCCTGGGGGCGCAGCATGATACTCAACCGGGTGGGTACTCCAGTCGCTGATACCGGCTACGAAGACGGGTTGGCAGTCGCGACGGTCAACCTGGATAGGCGCAAGGTTGATGATGGCGTGGATTTCCGCCGGGAAAACATCTTCATAGTCAGCCATTTTGGTGATCGCAAGGCTCTGAGCCCGGTGGCTGAGCCGTACCAGAAGCCCGAATTGCCCGCATATGACAAACGCACATGCAGGCTGGCGATCGGCCACCTGCCTCTGGAAGACATATGGCGCGATGGGCAAGTCCCTGAGGCTATGTTGCAGCTACTCGACGATGCCGCAGCGGTCAAACCTGACCTTTTGCTGTTTTCCGAACAGAGCTGCAACGCTGAGGACGAGACCACTGCGCGCGTCATGGACATGGTGGCAGAGAAGGCGCGAGAACTGGACTGCTACATCGCGATCGGGGGCATCGGCAACTACGGACACAGCAGTGTCTGCCATGTATGGGATCGTAGTGGTGAGATTGTGTATGCCCAACCAATCTACTGGACACAGGGTTTCGACGAACTCGAAGTGTTCGATACTGATTTCGGTCGCGTGGGCTCTCATACATGCGGCGACCTGTTCACGCCACTTTTCGACCGTGTGCTGGCGCTCAAGGGGGCGGAGATAGTCATAGACCCCAGCCAGATGTGGGGGCCAAATGGCCGCCTGAATGAGGCGATGTTACGTTCTCGTGCGGCTGACAACGGCGTCTGGGTCGCCTGTGCACACTGGGGCAAATCAGACCCGGCATTGCGTAGTGTGATCATAGACCCCTATGGCCAGGTAGTTGCCGCCTCCCAGTACGGTAAAGCCGATCTGGTAGTCTATGACATCAACCTCGATGACCAGCGTGCCTACTACGCAGAAGTAGCGCCTCCCAGAGGTGATGAGACGGTTGATCTGTCATGGTGGCCCGCAGTGGTGCCTCAGAGGCTGCCGGGTTGGCAGGAGATGGTGTTTGCTGCTCGTCGGCCAGAGCTCTACGGTATCATCCCGACCGTAAACGAAGTGTTGTTGCGCTACCGTCCGGAGAAATCGCCGTATGCTCCGACGGAGGAGTAGACAGGATCGGGCGACTTCCAGGGGGCACCTAATAGGAGCAATTTCGGAGGAACCTGTCAGGAGCAACTGAGGGTGAGTGCAGAGGCACAGCCGGTGCCAGACGGTACTGCAATAGCATTATGGTTCTATTGTGGCATGATGCTATTGCAGTATAGTGCTATTGTGCTAAACCACGGCTAATCAGAGGCGTTCGTTTGCTGCTCGTTTTCTCGCTGTGGTGTTAGCCACTGAGCCATCGCCAGCAGAAACACTGCTGCATACAGCCCCCACCCGAGCATCTGCACACTTGAGAAGCCCCATAGCTTGGCCAGGCTCATGGCTGCTACCGAACCGACAACCGATGTCAGGCCATTTATCCCCCATAGCCACGGGACCAGTCCGTCGCCCCACGTCCCTACTGTGCGCAATCCACTGGGGAACGGCATACCGAGGAAAAAGCCAAGAGGAAACAGTAATGCCATGGCGATCAGGCAGCGATACCGGATGTCGTAAGCCAGTGTGGCGTCAACTATGCTCGGATATAACAGCTGGGCTCCCCAACCATAAAGCACCACTCCGGCCGCCGCAACCATCACAACCTGTGCCAATCGCTGGATGGGCCAGCGCTGCGTGAATAGACTGCCGACTGATCCGCTGATAAGTAGCGCAAAAAGTATCGTCGAGAGGCTTAGTACCGGATAGCCGAGATACAGCACCAACTTCTGTATCAGCGAGATCTCTACCAGCATAAAGCCGACGCCCAGAAGCACGAAATAGCCGGCTGCACAAGACAGCCGCCCCCAGCTCACGTTGCTATCACCCCCACGCACCGCCCCCATCACCAGCAGCAAGGAACTGACAATTGCGAGGGCCAATGCCCCGATCAGAAAGTAAGTGAACTGTCGGGGAATACCGAACACCAGATCTACCACAAAAGGACTGTCATCGGTGCATGGGGTGATGTTGACGGGGTTCAATCCTCGGGCAGTCCACGACTGGTTGAACCGAGCGACATACTCGTCCGGACTGATATTCGCGTTATCCACAAGCAAATCGAACGGTGCGGGGACGTAAAAACCCGGGATATAGGCCGGGTCGAAACCGCATCCTACCACCTGTTTCCCGAACTGCTCAGCTGTCGAAGGCGCAATCGGGCTGCGAGACACAATCAGCAAATGCCGGTATGGGCCCATGAAGTAAGCACCGGGTGGGGCGCTGACTGCCAAAAAGTGGTCCATAGACTGCTCATAAGAGACGCCCGTTTTCGCCAGCGCCTCTCTCGCAGTCAGCATCGTCCGCAGCAGGATGAGCGATTCCTGACATACGAAAGCGATTTTACCATCATCGCTTAGGTGGTTCAGGCAATCTACGAACGCTTCTCTGGTATGTATGTAGCTCTCCACAAGCGCAAGACTCGAGGCCGCGGTGGTGGCGGTCTTGGTCAGGGCCATGTAAATCATGTCGTACTGTCGGCCTGAGCGACGCAGGAAGCTGCGCCCCTCGTCCACATAGATGGACACGTTTTCGTAGTCATACACGTGGCCCGTAAAGTCGCCATACCGGCGCACTATCCGCGGGATTGACGGATTCAGCTCTGCACCATGGATCTCCTTGCTGCCCACAGCAAGCGCAAGCAGGATGTCCAGGCCGCCGCCGGGACCAATCAGCATAACGCTGTCGGGCCGAAATTGCTGGAAGGCGATGAAACCGATGAAGCTCCGCAGACGTCCCTCCAGAGGCCGTAAATCGCCATCGAACGCTATCATGTTAGTCGGGACTTCGCCGTCCGTATAGACGTACAGGTCATCAGTCGGATCGAATTCTCCCGCCGAATTGGCATATGCGACAACATCGGTACGTGCAAACGCGTTCCATTCACTGTCCACGATCTTCGCATTGACCTGAGGATCAGCCAACTCTTGGTACAGTGGCTTTGCCAGAGGGTCATCTTGCAGAGGGAGCATCGGCAAATCAACATAGCGCCCGTAGAGATTAGCCACCAGCATCGCGCTCAGCGCCACGAACACTACGCCGGGGCCTGCCATGCCGCGGAGTCCCATGCCGGCAACCAATGCAACTCCGAGAATAGCGCCGCCAACTACTAAAGCAGCGCCCAGAGAGCCGCTCGCAACGGCCGACGGTAGCGAAATCACAATTGCGGTAAGATTCACAAGACCGATTACCGCTAATGCTATCGAGGTTGGTCTGTCACGCTGCCAGATCATGTACCCGAGGCATGCGGCAGTCACGAACATCACAATCCAGAACAACACTCCGGAGATGGCTTCAAACACGTACATGAAGACTGCAACGGAGACGGCAACCACCGCGATTCCCCACGCCAGACTGACGACACCGGCAAGCCGGACACTTCGGTTCTGCCACGCCAATGCCAGGGCTCCGGCGACAGACAGCAGCCCGCATACCAAAGCCGCGTTGATGGCCCCCACCATCTGCAGCACCGCGATGACGCCAAAACTGCCTATGGCTGCCCCTACCAGGTCCGCAAAGTATAGTCGTCCGCTCTCGGCTGAATACTGTGCAAAAGCTCTGCTCAGTAGCAAGCCTGCTGTCAGGAAGGGGATGATGCACACGAGGCTGACCACCCACACCGAGGTCAGTTTGGCCGACAGAGGGCTGGCGAACAGCAATAACGTGACCACCGGATACAATACAGCAGTAAGCAGCGCCCGTATGGTCAGTTGGGTGGGTACATGCGACTGTGGAGAGCGCCTGTAGAGTAAGTGGTCAAGCAGGCCGCCAACTCCCAGACCGCAGGTAGCTAGAGAGATGGCCAGAAAGACGAAGTGGTAACGCAACAGAACAGAAAAGGCTCTGGTCAGAGCCACCTCGAATGCCAATACTGACATGGCAGCGGCGAAAACCGCCACTGCCACTGCAAGGCCTGACCTACGTTCCTGACGGTCTGAGTCGGGGTGCATCATACTGGCACAGGCCTGCCTATCAGTTTTCGGCACCGGTATCCAGGTCGCGAGTGAATCTGCATTTGGGGAATCCGCTGCAACCCACGAACTTTCCTCGCCGTCCTGACCGCACCATCAACGGCTCGCTGCATTCAGGACATGCTTCATCCAACTTTTGCGTCTCAGGACGCGGGTAGCCTGCATCGTACGCCACTGACATAGGCTTGTAATTCTTGCACTTCGGATACGCCGAGCATGCCACAAATTTGCCTCTGCGCCCACTTCTCACTACCATGGGTGCTCCACACTTGTCACACTGTAAATCTAGTTGATCGCCTGAAGCAGTCTGGCCAGTGCCGCCTCCGGTAGCTCTCCTGCCCTCGGTTGATGCAGCCGAATCGCTTTCACCTGTATCAGAGGCCTCCAGCGATTGAGTATGGCGGCACCTGGGAAAATTGCTGCAGCCGAGAAACTCGCCACGGCGGCCCTGTCGCACGATCATCTTGCCGCCACACTCAGGACATTCGACATCAGTCTCTTTTGGCGGTGGCAACGGCTGACCATCTGGGCCAAGCCTCTCGATGTACTCACACTCAGGGTAGCCGCTGCACCCTATGAAGCGCTGTCCCCGGCGGCTGACACGGGACATCAGCGGTTTACCACACTCAGGACAATCGCGTCCGACCTCCTCGGGTTCTCGATCCGGCAGAACATCCGTGAGCAGATCGCGCGTATAGTCGCATTCCGGATAGTTTTCACATCCGGCAAACTTACCATACAGGGAGAAGCGTTCCTGCAGTCTTCCCCCGCATTTAGGGCAAACCTCACCCTCCAATATTTGGGGCTCAGCTCCGGCGGCAGTCTCCACCTCCTGAGCAAAGCCCTTGTAGAAGCGCTTCAGGAGCCCCTGCCAACGTAGCTTGCCGGCCTGGACATTGTCTAGTTGCTGCTCGACATTGGCCGTAAATTCCACATCCACGATATCGGGGAAGTTGGCCAGCAGATAATCGTTCACTACAAAGCCTAGCACTGTCGGCATGAACGTACGCTGCTGCATGTAAACATATTCGCGTTGGCGCAAGGTCTCTATGGTTGGGGCGTAAGTGCTGGGCCGGCCAATGCCGTTTTCTTCCAGTGCACGAACCAGTGACGCCTCTGTAAAGCGTGGCGGAGGCTTGGTGAAATGCTGAGCGGGTAGCACCTCTCGCAGGTCTAGCACCTGTTTCTCTTCGAGTGTGCGCAGAACTTCTGTTTCCGTCTCGTCCCGTTCCTGAGGCAGCACACTCAGATATCCCGGGAATTGCAGTATAGAGCCTCCAGCTCGCAACCCGTATTCGTCGGCGCTAATCTGCACCGCGATTTCGTCATAGACCGCAGGGGCCATCTGACTGGCGACGAAGTGTCGCCAGACAAGCTCGTACAGTCGTGCCTGGTCCCGATCCAAATAGCGTGCCATTTGTTCGGGAGTTCGGGATACCTCGGTGGGGCGGATTGCCTCGTGAGCATCCTGTACGCCCTTACGCCTTTTGCCAGTGATACCTTTGCCGACAAATTTGTCACCAAACTGCTCAGCAATCAAGCGCCGTGCCTGTTGCTGTGCCTCATCCGCCACACGCGTTGAGTCGGTTCGCATATAAGTTATCAGGCCAACCGTACCTTCAGCGGTCTCCACGCCTTCGTACAATTGCTGAGCGATGCGCATAGTCTTGTTGGCTGAAAAGTCCAACTTACCTGCGGCGGTGCGCTGGAGAGTGCTGGTACGGAACGGTGGCTGCGGTGAGCGTCTTACCCGCTTGTGACCGATGTTTTCGACCTGATAGCGGGCACGTTGCAGCTCTTCGACTATGGGCTGGACTTCGGCTTCGGTGCTGGGGTTCAGTTCTTCTTCGCCCTTGGTTTTCAATTCCGCGGTAAACTGTTCGCCAGATTTATCGGTAGCCAGCAACACCTCGATAGTCCAGTACTCTTCGGGCACAAAAGCAGCTATTTCACGTTCACGGTCACAGATGATCCGCAAAGCGACAGACTGCACTCGTCCTGCGCTCAGAGCACCTTTCTTCCCTCGACTACCGATGCGTGACCATAGTACTGGACTGAGCATATACCCGACCAGGCGGTCCAGAATCCTCCGCGCCTGCTGAGCGTTGACTCTAGACATATCAATACTGCCCGGTTGTTCCAGCGCTTTTATGACTGCATCTTTGGTGATCTCATTGAACTCAATGCGTTTTGGGTCCTCGAGCTGTAGAGATTCCACCAGGTGCCAGGCGATTGCTTCGCCCTCCCTGTCAGGGTCAGTAGCAATGTAAACCTCATCAACACCACGTAGTTGTTTCTTGAGCTCACTCACTGTCTTGCGTTGTGAAGGGATGGTGGTGTAATCAGGCTCAAATTCATTTTCTACATCTACTGCGAGCCCTCCTTTGGGCAAGTCCCGAACATGCCCACGCGAGGCTAACAGTGTGTAGTCTTCACCAAGAAACCGTGCCAAAGTCCGTGTCTTGGTCGGCGATTCAACTATGATTGCTTTGCGTTTTGATTTCAATTGCACAACCCTCAATCCGAGCTTCCCAACTGTTGTCCGCTTTCATGTTATGATATCTTGACATACGCATTGCCCGGAAAGCGGCGTACCAGGCCTTTCATCTCCAGCATCATCAGCACCGCGTTGACAGCGGCAACTGGCAATTCCACCTGTTCGGCGATCAGGTCAACGATTGTCGGTTCAAAGGACAATACATTCATAACCGCCGCTTCATCTCTCGGCAACTCAGGTTGTTGCCGCATACACGATTGGCGACTGGGCACAGCCTCCAGCATGATACCCAGACCTTCGACGATGTCTTCAGCGTTCTCCACGAGTTGCACGCCATCTTTTATCAGCGCATGACAGCCCTGGCTGGTAGGGCTGTCTATCGAGCCGGGCACAGCAAAGACCTCTCGCCCCTGCTCCGCAGCATGTCGGGCGGTTATCATAGCACCACTTCTTACGGGAGCTTCGACCACTAACACACCGAGTGATAACCCGCTGATTATGCGGTTCCGTGCTGGAAATCGTTCCCGTATGGGTTCAGTCCCCAGCCCGTACTCGGTCAACACTGCACCTTGCGCTGCGATTCTCTCACGCAGCTTGCCGTGAGTTCTGGGGTACGTTATGTCCGGTCCGGATGCCATGACCGCGATTGTGCGCCCACCGGCCTGCAAAGCCCCCTCATGCGCTTCCGCGTCTATCCCATCGGCCATGCCGCTGACAATAGTGAAGCCTCTTCGCGCCAAATCCCCTGCCAGTCTTCTCGCTACCTGGCGACCATACGGAGTACACTTACGAGTACCCACGATGGCCACAGCCTGGCGGTCATCGGATAGCAGGTCGCCCTGTACAAACAGCAGTGACGGGGCTGCATCTGTTTTCGCGAGCCACTCCGGGTACGCTTCGCTTCCCCAGGTGATTAGATGAACGTCAAGCTCACGAAGCTTGTTTCCCAGCACTGCAGGATCTATTCTTTCCTGCACGTCACGAAGCCTGCTCACGTGCTGGGAATGGATGCCACTAACAGAGCACAGTTGTTCATCAGTGGCTCCGAAAATCGCCGAGACACGCTCGAACGCTTCCAACAGTGCTGCTTGTCTGGCAGGTGGTAGGCCACTGGCGTTCAGTAGCAGCCACGCATACACATCTTGCATGTAGTCTCATTCCGGCCCGCAAATGGTTGGCGACAAACGGGACAAGAGGCCGCTTGGCCTCTTGCGCTCTCCGTTGCATCATGTTGGCCCGTACTGACACCAAACTCCATACGTAAGTAGTGACGATCGCTCTACTTACTCGGCGTCAACATCTTCTTCAGGTTCATTCTCGCTTGCATTTTTGTAGGTGTTTTTGAACCTGCCGAGTTCAGCACGAAGTGTGCGCACCATGTCGGTACGCTCTTCCAATTTCTGTTTGGCGACAGCCAACTGTCTCCTGGATTGACGTGCCGCATCTCTTTGCGCAGCCCAGGTGCCCCATGCCGCAATGCCCATGACTACGACACCAATCAGCACGCCAATAGCCGCTAAAAAAGCCTGCGGCATAGTTACAGCGTAGCCCTGATCGGGGTCCATTGGTGAGACGAAGCCTACTACGGATACGTCATCCATATTCCACATGATGAACATGGCGCCGTAGACTGTGGCTACAAGTAAAAGTAGCACTGTCAGAATGACCCTTGCCATACATGCCTCCTATCAACTGGCTGGGGCATCACAGGAACTCAAAACATCGGTCCAGGTGGAGGCTCTGCCCACGGATCGGGCCCCATACCCGGGCCGAACTCCATACCCGGCTGCTGTTGGCGTTGTGGCGGCCCCGGAGGCTCCAGCGAATTGTCGACAGTCAGGCTAATCTGAGCCGTGACCTTATTGCCAAGCCAATCCGTGGCACTGATGACCAGGTTCCGGACGCCGTTGGGTAACGATACAGCCGCACCACGAGGGTCATATGTGTACCACAGCAGCCCTTGCTGGACATCGTAGGTGCTTTCCAGAAGTTGGCCATCCATCTCCATGGTCAAGCTGGCAGGATTTATTCCTGACCCGGTATCAAGCACACTAACCGAGATTGCTATCGGAGGTGCGCCAGGCACTTGAACCAGATCGGCGTACCGGCCGGCGAATGTATCGCCATCATCAACCATCAGCGGGAAGCGCGCTTGCATACCGCCTTGCCCGCGAACGTCCAAGAGCGCGTCGCTAATCTCTGGCTTGACATTGTCTGCAGCAGTGGCACTAAAGCCATACAGCACGCCACCAGACACTACCATATATCCGCTGTCTTCGCTCAGGCTAAAGCCCGGTTTGACCATATCTTCGAACGAATAGCTTCTCACTCGGGTCACGTCGGGGCGTCCCGGTGGCATACCTGGATCGCCTGGAATGTCCATGGGGATATCCATCATCGGGTCTCCAAGGCCCCCAGGTCCCATGTCTGGATGCATGGGATCACCCGGAAAGCCATCCATTGGCCCCATTCCCGGCTGGGGAGCAGCTACCTTGGCTTCCGGTTCGGGGAATTTGTACTCCCATTCCAGCTTCCCCCTGTCCATTGACAGCGCCACTAAGTTGGTTTTACCGAAAAGCACAAACACTTTGCCCTCGGCAATTCCGACAGATGCCGAGACCGGACGGCGCACTCCGTTCTCTGGAAAACGCCAGATGACCTGGCCGTTGTTGCTATCCAGGCAGTACGCCACTCCGTCATGGCTGCCTACATAGACGCGGCGGCCTTCAGTCGCCGCAGTACCTGAGATCACATCACCGGCAGTAAAAGTCCAGCGGCGGGCACCACGGCTAGTGTCAAACGCGATCAGCTGATTGCCCGATGCCAGGATGACCTTACCACGTTCGATTATTGGAGACGCAAAAATATTCTCAGAAGGCAGATGTGAGCGCCAGGTCTGGTGGCCCCCCCTGCTACTTATGGCGTAGAGATGTCCGTCGCCTGAGGCCGCGAAGACCGTGTCACGATAGTAACACGGGGCTGTACGTACCGGTCCTTGAGTTTGGAAAGGCGGAGTCACCAGGCTTCGGGAGTTGATATCTAAAGCGTAGAGGCGCCCATCATCAGAACCGAAATACAACACACCTGAGACATGAAGTGGTGTGCTGCGCACCGGGCCACCAGTCGGGAACTGCCACAAGCGGTTACCGTTGCTGGCATCAACGGCCCATAACATTTTGTCATCGGAGCCAAAGTACAGCACTCCATCGAGCAAGAGGGCCGTGGAGTAGATTGGTCCACCCACTGACAACTTCCAGGCCAACTCTCCAGTGTTGCGATCGACGGCGAACATGGTACGGTGGGCTGGAAAAAATACTTTATCAGGACTAATCGTAGCCGCCCCAACAGTCTTCACATCTGTATCGATTTCGGGGGCGTTGATCCAACTTAGGACAAGAGGTAACTTCATCGTGTCTGGGCTTACGCCGCTGCGAGCGGCGTCAAAGCCAGCCATATATGAATACGGGGCATCCTGGGCGAGCACTAGCGCTGCTGCGCAGACAATCAGGACGGCACACAGGACCGACACTGTCAGTTTCATTGGCCGCATTAGCCTTCCTCCTACGGATACCGTAACCACGCCGTCTTACATCAACTGTCGATTGCTCATACGATGTTAATATCGCCGAAAAGATGGTCCGGCAAACCTGTGTACTACAGGTTGCGCGGTGTGCCGCCCACCTGTACCATGATGGCATTCGCCGCGCAGAGCTGCGCCGCCTGCTGAACTTGAACTGGTGTCACGCTTCTTATCTGACGCAGCATATTGGCGTGCAACTCAAGTCCTTTATTCGGCACCATTGCTTCAAGCTGTCCTATGGCTACAGCGGCTTCCAGGTTTGACTGTTGCTGCGACAAATACCTGCCCACAATATATCCGATCGCATTTGCGACCTGTTTCTCTGAGGGAACGATTGTCCGCAAAGCATCGATCTGGCTGTCCACAATCTCAGATACTCTAACCGCCTCAGCCGCGTCGCAGATGCATACGACCTGCAACGTACCTGCAACAGATGAGGCATTAACCATGGCGTCCACAGCATATGTCAGGGGTTCACTATCACGTAGTGCCTGCCAAAGCAAAGACCCCTGGCCTCCGGCGATAACTGCTGCCAGCACCTGGCTGGCAGCATATGCATCTTGATCCGGTGTAGGCGCTAGCCCCATCACGAGAATCGCCGCATTAGCCGTTGCCCAGGGACGGTACACGTATCCTGACGGCACTCCTGATGATGGTGTTTCGACGAATTCGCGTACCACACCGGGCAATGTCAGCGCAAACGCCGCCTCCACCTGACGATGACACTGCTCCGCCGGCATCGGCCCGCTGATAGACAATACTACATTGTTGGGGCGCCAATACTCTGCGTGGAATCTTCGCACATCGGCCTGCCGCAACCGCCGTAGCGACGTTTCTGTTCCATACAGAGGCCTGCTTCCAGCCGCACTGTCAAACAAACGCTCATGGGCCAACTCCATAGCGAGCCCAACGGCATTCTCCCGGCTTGCCTCCAGCATACTGGCTGCAGTTGCCCGTACGGAGTTGAGATGCTCCCAGGCGAACTGTTCGCCGAACAGAATATCGCGCAGTGGCGATAGGTAGCTGTCAAAGTGCTCTGCCAAACCCGCTACTGTGACCTGTGTGCTGTCATAATCCACAAAAGTCGCTACAGCAGCTCCGAAACGTCCTAGTTGTTCAATCGGATCGAAACCGCCTGCTTTAGGCGCCCGGTACACCAGCATGCCCTGCACCAGATGGCGTATACCGGCCTGGTCCACTCTCTCCGCGGTCACAGGAACCTTCACAAAAGCTGCCATCGCCACGGTCTGCGACACGGGATTGTGGCGATACAGGACGGTCATTCCATTGTCAAGTCGCCATCGGTATGTTTCGCCTGACCAATCTGCAACGCTGGGCGCACAGTTGAAGGACAGGAACATCGATAGCGTTAGGACGGCCCAACACTTCATACTACGCCAGTTGGCCTGTGCTCGGAAATCAGGTTTCGACGGCCTCATTTCCCCTCTAACCGCTTGCTCCTAGTCGCCGTAGGCCTTCCCGTGCTTCGTAGTTGGCATCATCGGCATTGAGAGCGGCGGTATAGGCTGCAACTGCATCGTGCGGTCGGCCTCTGCGCTCGTGCATCTGGCCCATTTGCACGTGTATCTGGCTGTCCATCACTTCATCAGGTGATGCCTCCAGTGCCGTTCGCAACGCAACTTCGGCTGCACGGTACTGGTTGCTAGCCTCATACGCCCTGGCTATTTGTCTGAGGGCATCAATGTACGCCGGCTGCAACGATAGCGCTCGATTCAGGTACTGAATCTCCTGATCATAAGTGTCGGCATGATGGTACGTATAAGCGATCAAATAGTTGACTCTGGCACGTTCTGTTGCCGTGTTGGCAATCAGTGCCTCGGGTATCAATTCCAGCGCATGCAGATATTCGCGACGCGCGCGATACCACGATTCCATCTGATAGTAAGCGTTTCCAAGCTCCAAAAATGCTTCTGCACGGGTCCCATCAATCTCGGTGGCTTTGGCAAAATAGTCAATCGCTGAAGCGGTACGGCCGCGGTAGTAAAAGTCCACCAGGCCCGCACACAGCAAAGCCTCGTAATTGTCTGGATCGAGGGTCAGCGCAGTCTGCGCCTCTTCAAGAGCCTTCTGGGCTTGTTCCTGGCCCAGATAGGCCTTAGCAAGGCTAGCATGTACAGCGGCATCTTTAGGCGCCATCTGTACCGCCTTCTCGAGAGCCACTACAGCTTCAGCGAAGCGTCCGATGTCCGTGAACGCTGTGCCTACGTTGTGCAGAGGGGCTACATAGTCGGAGTCAAGCTCGATTGCTTTCTGGAATGATGCGATTGCGTCATCGAAGCTGTGGGAGGTGATCTCGAGTTCAGGCATGGTCACATAAGTGCGTGCCTGGAAAAGCTGTATTTCGCCCTTGGTATTGTGAGCCAAAGGCAGGTTTTCGTTGTTGCTTAAAGAGGTCTCGACGCTGGCCAGCGCGGCGTCCACCAACGATATGGACTGAAATAGCATGTTTTCTTTCTGGAACAACTCCTGAGCGTGACCCAAAAACGCGAGACCGATCAGGCTATGCGGTACAGGATCTGAGGGATTACCGCTTTCTTCCAAAGAGAGACATCGCCGGTAAGCACTGCGAGCCTGTGTCCACAGCCCGGCTTTGTAGTAAGCATCACCCCACGCGCGATTGAGGTGAGGCCACAGGTACAGTTCCGAGACAAACCTCATGGCTCCGCCATACGTTTGAGCGAGGTACTCCTCGGTAAGCCCCTTCACTCTCTGCTCAACTACGGTCAATTCGCCCTTCTCAAGGCGGCTGTGCAGAGACTGATATTCCAGGCACAACTCAGAAGCGGCCTGAAAATTGTCAATAGCCTGCTGGTAATTGCCCATAGCGGTCTGGGCCTGTCCAAGATAGTACAGGCATTCAACGTTCTTAGGATCCGCGCGCACTAAGTCACCAAGTAGTGTGACAGCCTGGTTGTATTCGCCATTGAGGAAATGCACACGCCCAAGCGCCATGAGCACTTCTTCAATATCACGGCCTCTGCGCAGCCGCAGCTCTTCCTGGTAGACCTGAAGAGCCTCAGGATAAGCGCCTTGATCCTCATAGACCTGCGCCACGTATAGACGAATGCCCGGGCGTTGCGGATTCAGCTCTACGGCGTGCTGAAATGCATCGAGGGCGGCTTGCAGGTTAGGAGATGGTGTTTTGAGATGTGCACGTCCCAGATAGTACCAGGCCGATTCCAGATCGGGCTGGGCTTCAACAGCTGCCTGCAATCTCTGGATGGCTCTCTGGTAATCGCCGTCGTCGAACAGCTGCACCCCGTCTGTAAAATCACGTCCGAGTTGAGCGTTTACTTGGGATGGCAAGGTGGTCAGAACCAGGGCAACAAGTACACCCACAGTCGCCAAGAGGCCATGCGGTCTCGGCATCCGTAGCTCTCCCTTCGACCCGTCTGGTGCGTGTTTCAAGTGGTTGCATTATATGGTATCATCTTTGCACCTGTCAACGCAACTACCTGGCCACCAATAAGTGATGATAGCAACTACCGCCATTGTAACGGCCAGATTCGGTGAAAAGCCATGCCTGACACGCACCAAACAGATGATAAAACCGCTATAATCAACCGCCTGCAGCGTATTGAAGGCCAGGTGCGTGGCCTGCAACGAATGATGAAAGAAGGGCGTGATGGGGCCGACATCTTGACACAGATGAGTGCCGTCCTCGCCGCGACCCGGCGCGCAGCCGGCATCATCACGAATATGCATGTCCGACAGTATATGGAGCAGTCCGAAGACCTGCAGGACGCCGAAGTCAGATCGAAGCTGCAGGCCACACTGGACGCTTTCTCGAATCTCGGCTGACGAGCGAGCGCTGGGTGGCAGCGCACGGCCAGGGTGCGCCTGCCGATGCAGTCCACATGGTTTGTCGATTGTCCCACGTTGGTCGATCTTGCACGGGTAGTGGCTGGTTGATACTATGTGGCAGCACCGGCGGCACGCTATTTGCTGTGCCACTTCGAGGATGACACGGGGGATACCTCGTGCATTTTCCGTAGAGCTCTGAGTTGATGGGCTGTCTATAGACGTAGGCTGTAACCGAGAACACTCAACGTAGGTGTTGTTATAGCTTATCCAAGCCCCACTCTGGAGGCCGGCTGAGAGCATGATTGCGGGAACATAACTACGAGAACATGATCCCGAACAAGTCACAGCGATTGTAAAGAAGGTGTAGTCATACGAGTACTGGTGACGGGTACGTCTGGAATGCTGGGCAGTGCTGTGGTGCAATGCACGCCTGCGAGCCTGCAGGTGATACCTTTCACTCGGGCCGATGCGGATCTGACCGAATGGAGTGCAGTTGAGCGTGCAGTCGCCGAACTCTCTCCCCAGACGATAATCCACTGTGCAGCCTATGCCGATGTAGACGGCTGCACTACCGATCCGCAGCGCGCCTGGGCCAACAATGCGGACGCAACGCGCCTGATTGCTGAGGCCTGCCGCGAAAATGATGTGCGACTGGTCTACGTAAGCACTGACTACGTTTTCTCCGGCACCAAATGCGACCCGTACACGCCTGAAGACGAACCGGACCCGATAAACGTGTATGGCGAGAGCAAGCTGGTCGGTGAGCAGGCTGTCGCTGAATGCCTTGAAGACTATCTGATTGTGCGTACCCAATGGCTTTACGGCCCCGGCGGTAGGCATTTCGTCGAAGCCGTGATAAGGCGTGCCCGATCTGGCCAGCTACTGAGAGTTGTCTGCGATGAGATGGGCTCTCCGACATATGTCTGTGACCTGGCCGAAGCGTTGTGGTTGGCAGCCGTCTCCGAGCTTACCGGCGTCGTGCATGTGACCAACTCAGGTTTCTGCAGCAGACTCGAACTGGCGCGCGAGGCACTCGATCTGGCCGGGATGAGCAGTATGCAGATAGAGCCCATACGTTCTGACCAGTGGCCCAGCCCAACACGGCGTCCACTGCATGCCATTCTGAACAACAGCCGATGGATTCAGGCCGGTTACCCGTCCCTGCGTCCATGGCAGCAGGCTCTGGCAGATTTCATTGGTAGTTATCTTCTAGCATAGGAGACATCACGTAGTGGCATCCAGGAAAATTGCCCGCGCTCGAGCTCCGGTTCGGGTTGATTTTGCCGGCGGATGGACAGATGTGCCGCCCTTTTCGACAGAAGTGGGCGGCTTTGTGGTGAACGCATGTATCAACCGTTACGCGTACGCCACTGCGATGACTACGGAAGCGCATAACTTCATCCTCGAATCGGGTGACTACGGGACCTTCATCGAAGCCCAGACCATCCGCGACATGGAGTATGATGGCAATCTGGACCTGCTTAAGGCGGCAGTGCGACGCCTGGACTTTGCAGACGGAGTGCGACTCATCACCCGTTCAGAGGCACCTCCCGGCTCAGGAACCGGCTCCAGCGCCTCCATGGGCGTTACGCTGGTCGGACTGCTCAACCACATGCAAGACGGCGATATGACGCGCCACGAGATTGCAGCACTGGCCAATTGCCTCGAAATTGAAGAGCTCGCTGTCCCCGGCGGCAAGCAGGACCAGTATGCCGCCGCCACCGGCGGTGTCTTATTCATGCAATTTGCAAATGGCCGAGTAACCGTGGAGCCACTCTCACTGTCGCGAAGCTTCCTGCTGGACCTGGAGAAGCATCTGACACTGGTATATACCGGCAAATCGCGCCTGTCGGGCAACATCATCCAGCAAGTCATGGGCCCCTATGCTGAGGGTGACCGGAGCATTGCCGAGGCGCTATACAACATAAGGCAGTGCACACTGGACATGAAGGCGGCATTTTGCGCTGAGGACATCGTACGCATCGGTGAGTTGATGAGCGCCAATTGGGAAAACCAGAAACGTCTTTCGCCGAGCATGACGACACCAAAAACGGAGGCGCTTTTACGCGTTGCTGAAGACTGTGGGATGCTGGGCGCTAAGGCCTGCGGCGCAGGCGGCGGCGGCTGCCTGCTGTTTCTCTCCGATGCTGACCGTGAACATGTCCTTCGAGAAGCGGTTCAGGATCTAGGGGGACAGATACTGCCGTTCAACTTCGACTTCGGGGGGCTGGAAGTGTGGGAACCGCGACTTCCTGACCAACCCCCAACACCTTCGCACTAGCACACTGAAGTTCGAAGAAGTTCGAAACAGTGCCCGGTGCCTAGAACCGGGAGATAGAGACAGTATGCAGTCGCAAATACATCAAACGGAAGGGATCTCCAATTGTGCAGCATACCAATTATGATATAGCCGATATCACTCTGGCCGAAGAGGGCGCGCTACGCGTCGAATGGGCAGAGGCGCAAATGCCTGTACTAGCCAGCATCAGAGAGCAATTCGAACATGACAAGCCACTGGAGGGGCAACGTATAGCCGCATGTTTGCACGTCACCACTGAGACCGCCAATCTGATGCGGACACTGGTGGCCGGTGGCGCTGAGGTGAGCCTGTGTGCCTCCAATCCGCTCAGCACGCAGGATGATGTGGCTGCATGGCTGGTAGATCGTCTGGGCATCGGCACCTTCGCCATCCACGGCGAGGATCGTGATACGTACTACAGTCACATCCACTCTGTACTGGAGATCAAACCGACCATCACCATAGATGATGGCGCCGATGTCATCTCCACTCTGCATGCGGAGCGCCAGGAGTTGATCCCGGGCATCATCGGAGGCATGGAAGAGACTACCACCGGCGTCATACGTTTGCGCGCGATGGCTCAGGACGGTGCCCTGAAGTACCCGCTTATCGCTGTCAACGATGCCAACACCAAGCATCTTTTCGACAACCACTACGGCACCGGCCAGAGCACTATAGATGGCATCCTGCGGGCCACAAACATACTTCTGGCGGGGCGCGATTTCGTCGTATGCGGATACGGACAGTGTGGTCGCGGGGTGGCGCGCAGGGCTGCCGGTATGGGCGCCTCGGTCATCGTATGCGAAGTGGATCCACTCCGTGCGTTGCAGGCAGCACTCGACGGCTACCGCGTCATGCCCATCGCCGAGGCCGCCAGAGTCGGCCAGGTGTTCGTCACAGTAACCGGAGATATGGCCGTCATCCGGCGGGAGCACTTCGAACTGATGCAGGATGGGGCCATAGTGTGCAACTCCGGCCACTTCGATGTCGAAATCTCGCTGTCCGATCTTCAAGACATGGCGGGCGCGCCACGCAGGATCAGACACGCGACCGACGAGTACACTCTCCAGGACGGACGGCGCATTTTCGTACTCGGCGAAGGGCGTCTGGTAAACTTGGCGGCAGCAGAAGGGCATCCGGCAGCAGTCATGGACATGAGCTTTGCCAATCAGGCCCTGTGCAGTCGCTGGGTTGCCGAAAACCCTAACCTGCCCGTCGCTGTACACCCTGTCCCCCCCGAAATCGACCAGCAGGTGGCTTTGCTTAAGCTGACATCGATGAACATGGCCATAGACCAGTTGACTGCCGAGCAAGCCGAGTACCTCAGCAGTTGGCAGATGGGCACTTGAACTCTCCACATCAAGCCGGTGAGCGAAGATGTTGCTAACTCTGTCCATGGTGCTGGGCACATCGCTGATACTATCGGCGATCGTGTACTACTTCGAACGCTGGCGGCTTGCACGCCCTGGCGGGCCCTATGCTGCTGCCGACTTTTCGGGCGTCATCATCCTCTCCGCTATGGCCATAGGATGGCTTGCGTCGCCACACCAGCCTCCCGCACAGGATCACGCCAAACTCATATGGCTGTGGATCTCATCCACCCTGGTGTTCATCGTGGCAGCGATCACGGACCAGTTCAAATCAGTGCGCGGTCTACGGGCACTGGCAGCGGCGCTGGCTGCCTGGCTGTTGTATGATGCGGGCATTGCCATCGCCACTGTGAAGGTGCCCTTCTCCACAACCTTCGTCAGCCTGGGCGGATCAGCCCTCATAGTAGGCATGGCATGGCTGGCACTGTGCGGCTCGCTGTTTGCCCGCACCGGCACTCTGCCCCGCGTTTCTCTGGGGGTAGGCGCACTGACCAGCCTCACCTTCGTCGTGGTTGCGATGCTGGAACCGGCCAACGCCACCTACGCAGGCATGATGGCTGCTGCCACCATAGCCCTGATTTGTCTCGCACAGTTTCCGTTCACCGCCTATCTGACCCACGGCGGAGCTACCGCAGGATCATACACGTTGGGCGTGCTCATCGGCGCCCTTGCCATCGAGGGAGCGCTGAAAAACACGGCGTTTCTCGTGGCGCTTTTGCCACTCCTGGTCATCAGCGTCCCTCTGTTTGCCTCAGCCTATGCATGGATTGCCGACTGGAGAAGGGGGCATCGCCGCAATCTGTTTGGCCGCCGAACGCGGCATGTCCACGAAATGCTTGCCGAACAGGGCTACAGCGAGAACCAGACCAGCCTGGTCCTGCTTTTGGGAACCGCCATGGTATGCGCTCTTGCGGTGCTGTTAGTCATGCTCATCAAGGTCAGTTTCATCATCAAAGCAGTTGTCCTGGCTGCAGGCTTACTCGGGGCTCTAATCGTCCCCTATGTAGTGCTGCGACTGATGAAGCCGGTCAATCCATCCCGTCCTGACGATGAGTACGACCTGTTGGGAGTGCGCATCCACCGCGTCACGATGGAGGAGGCGATGGAACGCGTCGCACACTTCATCAGATTGGACACACCTCATCTGATCGTGACCACTGACGCTGGCGGAGTAATCCGAGCTCGCGACGACGAGGAAGTGCGCCACATCATCAATCATGCGGCTCTGATCACTGCCGACGGGGCTGGTGTCGTATTGGCAGCCCGGTTGCTGAACCTCGGAATTGACACCCGGGTCGCGGGCTGCGACATGGTTGCCGAAATGTGCAGGGTGGCTGCCGCTATGAACCGATCAGTATATTTCCTGGGGGCGGCGCCTGGGGTAGCAGACAAGGCTTCTGAGAAGCTGCGAGAGCAGATACCGGGTCTGCAGGTAGCTGGCGTTCGGGATGGCTACTTCACACCAGAGCAAGAGGCAGAGATTGTCGCAGATATACGCCGCACGAAGCCTGCTGTACTATTTGTGGCCCTCGGTGCTCCCAGACAGGAAAAGTGGATCGTCAAGCATATGGAACAGTTGGGCGTCCCCGCCTGCATAGGCATCGGTGGCAGCCTGGACGTGATTTCGGGGCTCAAAAAGCGCGCGCCGCTGTGGATGCAGCGTTGTGGGCTGGAGTGGCTCTATCGCACGGCAAAGGAGCCGACCAGACTGGGGCGGTTAACGGCCTTGCCTCGTATCATCATACTGGCGTTCGCAGAGCTCGTCAGGGCTCCCAGGCAAAAAGAAAACTGACTGCTGCGACAACCGAGCTCCATCATCAGCATCACTTGTCTCTTGCAGCCAGGCTCTGAGTGCGAATCTGCCGATGAGACATAACGCAGAAGCTGGCCACGTATTCCGTAGTGCGTGACAAACCGATGACTACGATGACTTCTTTGTGCGGCAACCGACTTGTTTCACAGCATCACTTGTTTCTTGCAGTTGCCATCAGAGTATGAGACTGCTGGGGAAACGCAACACGAAAGCTGACCATCGTACTATGAGGTGCTTTGTATGGCAGATCCTGTTCTGATTGTTGGCTCACTTGCACTGGACGACATCGAGACACCGATCGGCAGGCAGCGAGATGTAGTCGGTGGTGCCGCGTACTACGGCGCTCTGGCCGCCAGCCTGTTTGCGCCCGTCAGGTTAGTGGGGGTGGTGGGAGATGACTTCCCGCAGGAAGCACTGGGGTTGCTGGCCTCACGCGGGGTGGATCTGTCCGGAGTTGAAACGGTGGAGGGCGGTGCATCGTTCCGCTGGAGTGGTCGCTATCACACCGACATGAATGTACGCGACACTCTCGACACGCAACTGAACGTGTTTGCCGATTTCAACCCAGTCCTGCCACCACAATACCGAGATAGCCATTACGTTTTTCTGGCCAACATAACCCCTTCAGTGCAACTGCAGGTGCTCGACCAGATAGAGCCCGAAGCATTTGTGGCTTTCGATACCATGAATCTCTGGATCGAGACCGCTCGTGATGACCTGCTAAAGGTTATGCGTCGGGCCAATCTTGCGCTGATGAACGATGCGGAGGTGCGCCAGTTTGCGGGGGATACGAACCTGGTCAAGGCAGGGGAAGCACTACTCCGCACGGGGCCACAGTATGCAGCGATCAAGCTGGGCGAGTATGGTGCTATGCTGGTATCCCAACGCACTCGCTTCACTCTACCGTGCTGCCCTCTCGCACATGTAGAGGACCCCACCGGAGCGGGCGATTCGTTTGCTGGTGGGCTGATGGGCTATCTGGCCTGGGCAGGCTGCCATGAAGAAGAGACGCTGCGAACGGCACTGGCCATGGGCACGATAACTGCTTCGCGCGCCTGCGAAAGCTTCGGTACCACGGCTCTGGTGGATACCACCGCTGAGCACATACTGGAGCGATACGAAATGCTGTTGAGCATGACACGTTTCAACCCGCTGCCAGAAGACTTACCGATCATCTCCAGTCAGGACTGATCCTGTCACACAACACTGCACATGAACGCACAGGGGGGTACATGATGTCTACCACGACTACTCTGGATTATGCCGTCGCTCATCTGACCGATGACTCGGAAGTCGCCATCCCTTACTGGCACGTGGACAGCGGTCAGGATGGTGAGACCTTCCTGGTCAACTGTGCACAGCATGGCAACGAAGTGCAGGGGTGTGAGTCCATCCGTCTGTTCAAGCAGTTGTGCGAAACCGACTTGAAGCGCGGAAGTGTATATCTGGTGCCGTTCACCAACCTCCCCGCAGTCAAATACCGACGGCCTCACATAAACCTGGGCCCGGAGCAGCCCTACGCTGACGCCGAGGGGCACAACATGAACCGTACCTGGCCCGGCAATCCGGAGGGAAATGACACGGAACGTGTCTCATATGCCATCCACGAAGCCGTGGTCAGGCACTGTACGCGCTGCCTGGACTTGCACAGTTGGTCGGGATTTTTCGCATCAGCCACTCTCGCGCCCAACGATGGAGGGCTGGTATCGGAAATGGCCGAGACAACAGCAATCCGTTTCATCAGTTGGAGCAAGCCCGATGAACCGGGTGTGGAGCATACCCCCTCGACTATCACGCGTCTCTTCAACAACACGGGTCGGGGCGCTGTGTGCATCGAACTGGCCGGCCAGTATGAGATATCGTCAAAAAAAGTCGCACTGGGGCTGCGGGCTGCTACCAACCTGGCGAAGCTGTTTGGTATGATGGATGGTGAGCCCGAATTGCTGGACGGCCCTGTCATTGGCATGACCGACGATATGGGAGATCGAAAATTCGACCTGAATGCACCATGCAGTGGGCTGTTCGTAGGTACTGGTCTGCAGACCGCTGACTACGTGGAAGAGGGCCAGAAGTTGGGGCATATCATCCGCGACGACAACCTGGAAACTATGGAGATTTTCGCTCCGGTCAGTGGATATCTTTTGCGTTACGGCTGCTATCGTCCGCACTCGGACGTGGCGCTGCCAGCCAGACACCCATATGCATCAGAAGGCGACCCGTTGGCCACGGTTGTCGTCCCCTGACACGGCCGGTCAGACTATAGTCGGCTCGGCGCGCCCGGAAAAGCTGAACAGAGTACCGTCTCCAAGCTCGAATTTGACGGTGAGGCTGTACCTTTTGTCCTCATACTCCACGATCATCTGATGGGCTGGAGCCCCCTGGCTTATCATGCGTATCAGGTGAGCGTTCAGACGGTCAGTATCGTCCTGATTGGCCGTCCGGAAATAGCCTTCAAAACGATTGCGCATGACACGTAACCGGTCGGTATGCTCGATGAACTTGACGCTGCATCGCCCCGACGCCAACTGCTCACCAGTGGAGAAGTCGTACACTGTAGCAGGTATGTTGTTTGCTACCTGTGGCAGCTCCATGTGCCTCACTCCCTATGCTGGGCCGCAATCCGTGCCTGAGATATCCCCGGCTTGCAACATCTCCGGGCTCGGGACATCCTATGGGGCTATTGGCTTCTGAGTCTCGGTGGCACGGCTATGGTTGATGACTTGTTTGAGAGCTCGGTTGGCCAGTGACACTTCGCGCCCGTCGTTGGTCAGCAGGCGTGTCCGTCGCAACCCCATCTGCATGACCTGGCCGGTCACCTGCTCAACGCTGATGCGCTCGCCAACTCCGAACAGGTCATCGTACAGGATGAAATACCCGGCTGCCATGTCAGCAAGCATGTCGCGAAAAATCACCAGAGCCGCCACCACCAGCACCAGGCCCACTGGAAGCAATTCCGCCGCCACCTGGAAGCCCAGATAACGCAGGATGACCAGCAATGCTATAACAATCAATATGGTCTGACTGAGCATCAGTGGCACGCCCAGCACCACTCGTCGCCGCAACACTCGCATCGTGGCATCGCGGTACAGGTCCTGAGATAGTACCCTGCGCAAGGCCTTGCGCAGCTGCCAACGGGTCAGCAGGATTAGCACTTCGAACACCACGGCGATGAGGATCGCATGGGTCAGTCGAGTGGGCAAAGTGGACTGCCACACACTGTGCACGTAGTTGCTTAACGCATCGAACAATTCACCAACTCCCTTCGTGATGCCGTCATCACAGCTTTATCCATCCCAGAGCCCCTGCAGCCTCTCCTCTTCCTCCATACGTCTACGGATTGCTTTCCGGCGGCGGACTTGCACTAACACTCCGATAAGAAACAGACTCCCCATGATGCTGCCAATCAGAAGCTCTGTAGACAGCGGCATGCCAGCCACCAGATACTCGCCACGTATCTGCGCCAGCCATTCGCCTTCTATCTGCTGCCGGGTCAGTCCATAGGTACGGACAAAAGCACGGTCCAGATCGCCAGTGCTACCAAGATTGGTCACCAAATCGGCAATTCCGCCCTGGTGTTTCATCTCATGAAGATATCGCACCAGCGTGAACGCCTGAGCATAGGCCAACGCGACCTCTTCACTGGTACCGGAAAACGCCTGCTCCATCTGTTCGATGTCCAGTAGCGTGTTGGCCACTGCTGCCTGCCCCAGTAGTGCTGCCTGGTCCGGCGCCAGCTTTGCTGAAGACAGTTGTGCAAAGCCCTCGTGAAGCCATCGGGGCTGATCGGCGGGATGTGCCGTGCCGAACTTGCGATGCAGCACTATGTGAGCCAACTCATGTGTCACAGTGCGCAGCATCTCGTCTTCCCCCACGATGCCCACAAGTATCAGACTTCGCTCCAGCAATGCCAGTCCCATCACAAACGGCCTCGGGGCTTCTCCAAGCGCAGCGAACATCTCGGTGCGCGTCTTGAACAGACGGATGGTCACCGGCTCGCCGAATTCCATGTCCAGTGCCGCGCACAGATCACCTATGGCCATTTCCGAAGCCTGCGCCACGGCATGGGCAATGGCGTAGTGGTCTTGCGGATAGTTCACCATGAAATTGTCTGTCTGCAGCCAGTGATTTCCCCACGCTGCAACTGGAGCACACAAAAGCAGCACTGCGACTGTCAGGCGTCCGGCACAGCTTTTCATCTCTTCCACGCCCGACAGCGATTGCGCACCCGGCACCAGCGACACTGGCTGCCTTTCTGGGGCTCGAAATCCACTTCGCGGCGCATCCGTGTTACTCGTGCAGACAGCGTTTCGCGCAACTGCTCCTGCTCTACGGGAGAGAGCTCATATGTTGTCAGCCTTCCGGGGCGCAGGCAGTAGTACCCCACCCGCACCTGGCGTGGCGCAAAGTGCCCTGTCGCCAGCAGCCACAGAAGGCCTGCCGACAAGTCACTGCCCAGTTCTCGCTGAGACGGCGGCCGGCGACTGGAGTTCAAGCGTACTACCTGCACCGCTCCGGTATCGTCTTCATCTGCGAAAACTAGGTCTGCAACTGACGCAAACCGCCCCTGCCCCATCTGCGCTGCCAACTGTAGGTCAGTGTGCAGCACCTGGTGTTCCGCGCCTACCCAGCCATCAGCGAACTCCCTCAGTATCTGCCGGCCCTGACTATGAAGATTCTCCTCCTCCATGCTGTCGGCGCACAAGCTCCCATCCCAGGTATCTTCAAACAGACCGATCAGGATCGTCTGAGCATCTTCGGCAGAGCG
>JAAYSP010000186.1 GCA_012518355.1 candidate division WS1 bacterium
GACCATCATCGGTGTAGAGCTCACTCGCAGCCGGATCGAGTGCGATGACTATCTCATCGCCCGCACTCCGGCCGGCTTTCTCGATGGCGTTCATGATGACTTGCAGGGCGTCTTCGTTGCATTGCAGATTGGGCGCAAAGCCGCCTTCATCACCGACGCCGCCACTAAGACCGCGCTCATCGAGAACGTCCGCGAGGGCATGATATATTTCAGCACCCCACTGGAGCGCCTGGGCAAATGATTCGGCTCCGACGGGCATGATCATCCATTCCTGCAGGTCTACGTTGTTTGCTGCATGTTCGCCGCCGTTGATGATGTTCATCATCGGGACCGGAAGCTGACGTGCAGAGACGCCACCCAGATACTGGTACAGTGGCAAGCCTACGCTGACGGCAGCAGCTCTGGCAATCGCCAAGGAGACGCCCAGAATTGCGTTGGCACCAAGTTTGCTCTTGTTTTCCGTGCCATCCAAGGCAATCATCAACTCGTCTACATAGGTCTGGTCAGTTGCATCAAGCCCGACTATTTCCGGAGCGATGATTTCGTTTACGTTAGCGACAGCCTTCAGCCGTCCTTTGCCCCTGTAACGGGACTTGTCGCCATCCATCAGCTCTAGCGCTTCGCGCTCACCGGTGGAGGCACCAGAGGGGACTGCTGCACGCCCCAGGCTGCCATCAATTAGCATCACGTCAACTTCTACCGTGGGATTGCCCCGGGAGTCGACGATTTCGCGGCTTCGTACTTCACATATCTCAGCCATCATGTACACCTCCGATATGAAAAGCGGCCGGGCACTTGTGCTGGCCCGGCCGCTGTGATGTTGCTACTCTATTGTCGGGGATTGGCCAGTTGCGCCTGAGCGGCGGCCAATCGAGCAATCGGGACACGCAGCGGTGCGCAGCTTACGTAGTCCAGACCAGCTTCGTGGCAGAACTCCACAGAGCTGGGGTCGCCGCCGTGTTCGCCACAAATGCCGATCTCCAGATCCGGATTGGACTTGCGACCGAGTTCGACACCCATGCTGACCAGCTTGCCTACGCCAGGCCGGTCTATGGTCTCAAACGGGCTGACCTGGATGATGCCCTCGGCTATGTAATCCGGAATGAACTTGCCCTCGACGTCATCGCGGCTGAAGCCGAAGGTGGTCTGCGTGAGGTCGTTGGTGCCAAACGAGAAAAACTCAGCCATTTTGGCGATCTCGTCAGCGATGAAGCATGCACGAGGCAGCTCGATCATGGTGCCGATCATGTAGTCGATCTCGACATCGGCATCCTTGAGAACCTCTGCGGCAACGTCTTCGGTGAGTTTCTTGAGGATGGACAGCTCGCCCTCGAGGCCAACCAGTGGGATCATGACCTCCGGGATGGGGTTGAAGCCTTCCTTCTTCAAGCGGCAGGCGGCCTGGAAGATGGCGCGTACCTGCATCTTGTAGATGAGCGGGAAGGTGATGCCCAGGCGGCAGCCTCTATGACCAAGCATGGGGTTGCTCTCATGCAGGCCTGCGACTATCTCAGCGACCTCTGCGGGCGTCTTGCCGGCCATGCGGGCCAGTTCAGCCTGGTCATCCGCGGCCTGAGGCAGGAACTCGTGCAGAGGCGGGTCAAGCAGACGGATGATGACCGGCTTGCCATCCATCGCCTTGAGGACACCGTAGAAGTCTTCCTCCTGATACTCGAGAATTACATCGGCTGACTTTTGCATCTCTTCTTCGTTGTCGGAGATGATCATGCGCTGGAAGTTGATGGTGCGCTGCTCACCGAAGAACATGTGCTCGGTGCGGCACAGTCCGATGCCTTCAGCACCCAGTGCGAGGGCCAGTGTTGAGTCGTCCGGCGTATCAGAGTTTGCTCGTACGCCCATGACGCGGACGTCGTCGGCCCACGACATAATCCGCGCGAACTCGCCATACAGTTCGGAGTCCTCGGCCTTCATGTCACCCTTGAGCACAGCGATGATGTCGCTATCGGCGGTATCTACGTCACCAAGCATGACTTCACCGGTCGCGCCATCTATAGAGATGTACTCGCCTTCTTTTACCGTGTGGCCATTGACATGGAAGCTGGTCCCGGAGGCGTCAAGGTCGATGGCTGAGCAGCCCACTACGCACGGCTTGCCCATCTGGCGGCCGACAACGGCGGCGTGGGAGGTCTTCCCACCGAATTGGGTGAGGATACCCTGGGCGGCAGCCATGCCGCTGATGTCATCTGGTGTGGTTTCGGGGCGCACGAGGACTACCCGCTCGCCCTGCTCGGCTGCGGCAACCGCGTCATCAGCGGTGAAGACGGCCTTGCCGGCTGCTGCGCCGGGGGAGGCGGCAACACCAACGGCGACTGCCTCAGGCTTCTTCTCGAGATCGAACTGCGGATGGAGCAGTTGATCCAGCGCCTGCGCGTCCATGATTTCGATGGCGCGGCGCTCGTCAATCAGGCCTTCTACAACCATGTCTGTGGCGATCTTGATGGCTGCAGGGGCAGTGCGCTTTCCGTCACGCGTCTGCAGCATCCACAGCTTGCCACGCTCGATAGTGAACTCAACATCCTGCATGTTCTTGTAGAAGTTTTCGAGCTTTTCACAGATTTCCTCAAACTCTTTGTAGATTTCCGGCATCTGGGCTTCCATTTCGGAAATGGGCTCAGGGTTGCGAATTCCTGCTACCACGTCTTCACCCTGGGCGTTGTTCAGATAGTCACCATAGATGACGTTTTCGCCGGTCGCCGGGTCGCGAGTGAAAGCCACGCCGGTGCCGCAGTCGTCGCCCATGTTGCCGAATACCATCATCTGAACGTTGACGGCAGTTCCCAGATCGTGAGCTATCTTGTTCATGTTACGATATGCTATTGCACGCGGGCGATCCCAGGAATGGAACACAGCACGTACGCCAGCCATCAGTTGTGCACGCGGGTCGGTTGGGAAGTCCTCTCCCAGTGCTTCTTTGTAGACGGCTTTCTCCAGTTCGACGACTTTCTTCAGGCCAGCCGGAGACACGTCCATGTCCTCGGTTACGCCCTCTTCTTCCTTGACCTGCGTAAGGCACTCTTCGAATTTGAGCCGGTCTACACCCATGACCACATCACCGAACATCATGACCAGGCGGCGATAGGCATCGTAGACGAAGCGCTCGTCGCCAAACAGCTTGACCATGCCCTCGGCGACTTCATCGTTCATGCCGAGGTTGAGCACGGTGTCCATCATGCCGGGCATGGAGAACTTGGCGCCAGAGCGGACTGACAGCAGCAACGGGTTGTTGGCGTCGCCAAATTTCTTACCGGTCTGCTTCTCGAGATTGGCAACAGCATCATAAATTTCCTGCTCCAGACCTTCGGGCATCTGGTGGCCAAGCGCTACGAATTCGTTGCACATCTCTGTGGTGACCACAAAACCCTGTGGTACCGGGATACCGCTGTTGGTCATCAGACAAAGGTTTGAGCCCTTGCCCCCCAACAGATCCTTCAGTAGCCGCTTTTCTTCGTCCAAGCGGGCCTGCAACGCATCGGTATCACAGTCGAACATGTAAACTGGCTGGTATTTCGGCATCAACGAACCTCCTCAAGCTTGCGCGGGCTTGCCCCGCGTCAGATGTAAGACAAGGTTTCACTATTGACTACTGTAAAATCACTACTGATTACTGCAAAACAAGATTTTAGCACGGAATTTGAAGCCTACTCCATCAACTCCATATCCGAGGTTGCGTCACCAATCAAGCTGGACACGATCCTGAGAAAGTAGCTTTGCACAGTCAGCACGCTGGTGTTTTGCCACCGGCACACTCGGCAAATCCAGTATCTCATACTCTCGAACCTGCATACCGATGGCGATGCGTAGACGCTGACCGACGTGGACTTCGGTAGCCGGTTTGGCCACCTGACCGTCTACACTGACCAGGCCCTCCTGGCAGGCTTCCTGGGCCCGGCTGCGGCGTGGGATAATCCCCGAGTTGCGCAGGAACAAGTCAAGACGCACGCCTGATCACTCCTGGTCTTTGGCCTGCTGCCAGAGCTGCTCCAGCTCGTCTATATCCATCTCGTGCATTGACTTTCCCTGCTCGCGGGCATACTGCTCCATGGCCCGAAAACGCGTCTCGAAGCGACGAACCGCCTCACGCAAAGCTGTTTCGCTGTCGGTATTCAGGAAACGAGCCAGGTTGCAAACTGCAAACAGCAGGTCTCCCAACTCGTTGCTGGTAGCCTCGGCGTCACCGCTTTCGGCCGCCTCTTGCAACTCAGCCAACTCTTCGTGAATTTTTGCGACAGGGCCATCCGCGTCGTCCCAGTCGAAGCCAACCTTCGACGCTTTCTTCTGCGCTACCATGGCGCGCTGCAGGGCCGGAAGACCTGCCGGAATGCCATCCAAGACGGAAGTGCGATCGGCGTTATCATCTTCCTGGAGTTTCAACTGCTCCCAGTTGACCAACACCTCCGCGGCGCTGTTGACCTCCGTGTCCGCAAAAACGTGCGGATGGCGATGCTCCAACTTGTCGCAAATCGCCCGTGCCACATCTTCTACGTCGAAGCGGCCATCCTCCTCTGCTATTCGGGCGTGGAACACAATCTGCAGCAACAGATCGCCCAGTTCGATGCACAGCGCACGACTGTCATCTCCGTCGAGGGCTTCGATGACTTCGTAAGTCTCTTCAATCAGATACGGCCTCAGGCTTGCGTGAGTTTGCTGCTGGTCCCAGGGGCATCCGTCGTCGCCCCGTAAACGGGCCATGATCTGTATGAGACGCTCAAACTGGCTCATAACCACCCACACGCACTGGCAAGCGGCCACCGCCCGTGGCCGCTTGTCAGAGATGATGTGCTATTTGGGCTGTCGGGTGACAATTTTGGGGACGGTAATACCGTCTCAAAAACCACTGATATAAGTGCTACTGGCCACCTCCGGCTGGTGCTCCAGCTTCGGGCGTCGGTGCCGACGGTTCGGATTGCTCTGGTTGACCATCGCCACTACCGAATGTAGGTAGACTGGTGTCGGGGTCGGGACGGAAGAATTCACTCAGAGACTGGTACTTCGGATCCAGTATGGTCACTTGCGCACCGTTGCGAAGCTCGCTCATCAACTCCTGTTCGCTCTTGGCATGCTGCATAGTGTACGCATCTTCTATCTCGGTGCGAATCTCTTCAAACTTGGGCTGCTTCGCCGGGTAGTGATTTTCGACCTTGATTAAGTACCAATTCCCCTCGGCGTTTATCGGCTCGCTGACCTGTCCAGGCTTGAGCTTTTGTGCGGCCGCTCGTACTTGTGTGGGGGTAATCCGCTCTACCGGTACCCTACCCCGACGGCCGCCTCGATCACGCGTGATTGGTGACAGCGAGTGCTGTCTCGCAAGATCGCCGAAGCTCTCCGGGCTGGACGCTAATTGCTGTGCCAGTTTGTCGGCCTCATCTTTGCCAGGCAACACGATTTCAGCGAGGTCTACACTCTCGGGTTCATCAAACATATTCCGGTTCTCTTCAAAAAACTTCTGCAATAGCTCTTCACTGACTTCGACGTCTTTGGTGCCCAACTTCTGCAGCTTCATGCGGAATGCCAAAAAGTCTCGCAACTCTGTCTCGGTGATACCCTGGGCCGCCAGCATCTGCTGCCAGGCAGCTTCATCAGGAGCAGATGCTTTCGCCTCTTGCAGCTGCTCGTCCAACTCCTGATCTGTGAGGCTAAGTCCTGCCTTGGCAAAGCTATCGTCTACCAGCGCACGGAGGATCAGATCGCCGAGTACCTCTTTGCCCTGGGTCTGCTCAAGGCGATTCAGGAAGTCCGCCCGGTTGATCTTCACTCCGTTTACGACCGCCATCGGTTGGCTCCCACAACCACCAACGATGGCTGTCATAAGTGCTGCAGCGGCAATGAAAACAAAAAAGATCCCAGCGACAGCTATTGGTTTACGCAACTAATCGCAGCTCCTTACTGATGCATGTCTACATGACACGCAGTCTGCACAAATGCTTGGCTGCTATTATAGCACACAATCAATGCCAACACAAAGCCGTAATCTGAGATGAGATTTCGTGCCTGCAGATGAGTGGAAGTTCGTCCGAATCAGAGGAGTGTCCGAGATGTGCATACGGACAGAAAAGGTGATGGAATTATGCTGCGAAGATGCACGATGTCTGGATGTCTACTACGGCTGCGGCAGTGTCAATCCGCCAACCGCCCTACATAGACGGGATAGAGCATCTGCATGAGTTCCGTGCCGTCGTTTAGAGTCCCACGCAAGATAACATCTGCAGTAGAACTCAAGCCTGAAGGCACTTTTAGTCTAACATTTCCGTCGGGAGTGCCAGCGTTTACATGATGCCATGACGAACTGCTGCCGGGAATCTGAAAGCTAAAGCTGATCGGTGCTGAGACACTTCGAGCTTGTGCAGCGAACGGCTGCTGCAACGCCCCTTCAGCCTGCCAGGTGGATGGGATGGAGATATGTACCGTACCTTCCACCGGCTGTTGCAAGAAGTTATATACGGTGACCTTTACTTCGTGTGTGGCATCAGCCTCAAGCAAATGAGCCTTGCGCAACTGCACAGCAGTACCGAAATCGCCGACGATGAACACGCGATGGGGTAGCCTAGTCTCAACCTGCATCAATTCCCATGCTACCCACATCTCGATCTTAGCCACCTCCACTGCCGCCCTACCTCCCAGTTCTGCGGCACGCACCAATTGCCTGTCAGCTAGATCCAGCAATTGCCGCGCGAACGGCGGCTCTGCCTCTCCCCCGCCCGCTCGGAGTTGGCTTCGGTAGTGACTAAGGCGGCTACGATAAAAGCTAATAGTGGCTTCAGAGGTGTTGTAGGTGCTCCACAACGCAGTGCGTTCATCGGCGACTGCTGCCAGCCACTCAGCTATGCGAGCCAGTCGATAAATGGTGGCAACTGCCCTGGGTGCCACCTGGTCGGCATTCTGGCATCGCATCGCTGTCTGCAGCATCCCATCACGCAACTGGAGCAACGCATCGTCCACTACCTGTGTACCATTGACTGCATCACCAGCAAGCCATGTCGCTACCTTGTCCATTGCTTGATCTAAGGGTTCTTTATACGGCCAGTTAGCCCAGTTTTTCAGATCATCTTCGAGACGTCCCGCGCCGTACCAGACAGTCTGTCCCGCGTCGTTACCAAATTGAGTACGTATGAACAGGTTATATCTAGCGATTAGGGCTTCCTTTAGGTAGTCAGGATGCGCTCCCCAGATCATGACAGGACTACGCCCCAGGTTGGCTGCCAACACATGCCGCTGTGAAGGCCGGCTTTCCTGCCCCATCACGCTGATTTCACTGACGCGCCCCTGAGTAGCCACCATCACCTGGGTCGGTTTGTCAGCCCAGGCCACCAACAGCGGGCGCCCTTGCTTCAGCAGCACATACGCCTCGGCACCCTTAGCGATGTCCACAGGACCAACATACGTGGCGTCTGATAGCCAATAGCGCGCCCCCGCAAAAGCTGCATACAGCGGTGTCGGCACCAGGCCACCGTTTTTCTCCAGCAGCATGGCATTGTGTGTCCATAGGTCGTTCGGATGAGCCACCCACTGATGAAGACAGCTCGACCGAAATAGACTGTCCTGATTCCAGTGCATGAGTTGAACACGTATGCGATACAAATCACCGGGCTCCTGTCGATGCGCACCATACTCCTCTCCGGTGTCAACATACCTCACATACGCTTCGTTTAGCGTGTTCTCACGAGGATAGCCATCAATCCACGGCAACTGGTACATACCCTGGTGCCATCGCGTCATCGCTCCATCTACATCCCCGTCGGGATGTGATGCCATCAGGTCAAAATATACCGGGGCACGATTGGCGCAAGTCATGCACATCGTCATCCAGTTGCCTGTCGCACCTCCATATATCATCGGACTACGGGGGAAAGCTTCCTTGACCATGCACGACATCACTCGGAGCATGTCCAGATACCGCCCCCAGCTACCGACGTAGAAACAGTGGTCAGCTTCGTTCCAGAGCTCCCAACTCTGTATCACCGGCAATTCACGACTGTTGCATTCGATTTCGTCAGGTAGTACTGCGACTGACGGCCAGGTTACTGTCACTCCACGGACCTCCTCGATGATGCGCTCGACGAACAGGCTCCAGGCGTCCATGTCTCGAGGATGCCACACGAAGGGGCTAACCTTAATCCAGTCATCTGGCCCGTCACATGGCCCGATGCCAGTCCACGGCGGTGTGTAGCCCAGTGTGGCCATAAGCTGAATACCGTACTTCTGACATAGGCGGATTTGCTCGTGAAAGTTTTCGAGTTGGAAAGTGCCTCGCGTCGGCTCTATGGGCGGCCAGGGCACATCTGTGCGAAGGCAACGGATCCCCAACTGTGCGGCCGCCGCGTACTGACGTTCATCTTCTGTAGATAGCTGCAAGTTGAATAGGCCGTCATCGCCTCGGCTATTCTCATAAGGTAACGGTATCACGCAGAAGGCGTCATCTACCACGTCTGCACCGATGACCAGACGAAATCGGTACCATCCCAGTGGAAAAGGATACGAAATCCTCAGCGTGACCGGAGTGCCACCCCCGACTGTCATCGCGCCCTGCTGCCATGTCCTGCCAGCATAGTCGCTGATGACATATGAAGCCTGCTGCCTGGGGTGTGTCGCAGTGACATACAACCTGATTGGCTCTCCGGAATAGAACACCCGACCCACACGTTCCGCTGATACGGTCACACGATTTGCGAGCGCATGGGTAGCACACGTCCCACAGACAACACACAGGAACCACAGAGGCAACAGATGCCATGAACGCCTGACCAAATCAGTTCACCTCTTATTATCGCCATCCACAGGGCTACTCGAGCAATTGCCGGGATAAGCATCGCTATGTAAATTTCGGCTTGCGATGGTGTAACTTGAGCGTGTTTTGCCAACATACTCCGGCATTTCCATCTCTGGGAAGGTTTACCACAGCTCAAACGCGAATTGGAAGATGCATTGGAGTGCTGCCGATTAACTGGGACTAATGTAAGCGTAGATAGCGGCTGCTCTCCGGTGTCTATGAATGATAGAGAATGATAGAACCCTGACAAGCCTTGAGGAGCTCTGACGCAAACCCATCTTCAGCCTACGGACTGGACAGGTGACAATTGTCATGAAATTTGCAATCTGCAACGAGATTTTCTACAACGAAGACCCGGCGCGCTGGTCCATATCCAGTCAGTTTACGGCGGCCGCCGAACTGGGCTTTCAGGCCCTGGAGATCGCACCGTTTACTCTTGCACCGCATGTGGCTGAGATATCCGAGGCGCAGAAACAAGAAATAGTGTCGTGCAGCGAGAAGACAGGTGTCGCAGTAGCCGGACTGCACTGGCTGCTAGTCGGCCCACAAGATATGCACCTGACCTCCCCCGACGCTTCGGTGCGAGAGAGTACCGTGGGCTACCTCGAAGAGCTGGTGCGCTTCGGTACCGACATCGGAGGCTCAGTGATGGTGGTCGGTTCACCACAACAACGAGATATCCGCGAGGGGGTCAAGTACGAGGACGCCTGGGCATGGTTCCGAGAGGCTATGGCGCGCTGTGGGCAGGCGGGACTGGAAGCAGACTTCAAGGTTTGCATTGAACCACTCGCTGGCGCTACCAAAAATAACTTCCTGTTCCGTGGCCATGAGGTGCTTCGCATGGTCAAGGAAATTGACATGCCGAACGTCGGCATCATCCTCGACACCTATAGTGGCGTGAAGGAAGAGACAGATCTGCCAGCCGCCATCCGCGACGCCGGCAACCGCCTGTTTCACTACCACTGCAACGACGACAGCGGCTATGCTCCAGGCATCGGCGACACTGACTTCGTGCCCCTCATGGAGGCACTAACGGATATCGGCTTCGACAGATACGCATCCATCGAGGTGTTCAAATCAGACCGCCCCGCCATGGAGCAGGCTGAAATCGGGCTGAAAACACTCAAGAGTGCTCTGGCGCAGGCCAGGTCATGACACAGGACGGTGTACTGCCCTGACCACCGGACGCATATATGATGACGTTTTTCTGCGCCACGGCCCGCCGTGGCACGTGGAAAACGCCGACAGACTTTCGGCGATCACGGGGAGATTGCAGCAAGATCAGCTGTGGGACGAGCTTGTCGAGATACCATTTGAGCGGGCATCGCCCGAACTGATCGCGACAGTCCATGAGCCTTCGTACATAGAGGACGTCAGACTGCTCTCCGAAACCGGCGGTGGTGATCTCGATCCCGACACAGCCGTGACTACTGACACCTGGCAGGCAGCTCTGAGCGCTGCAGGAGGTGCGGTCGCGGCCGTTCAGACAGTACTCAGCGCTAGGGTGCAAAACGCCATCTGCTTGCTGCGCCCACCGGGCCATCACGCCATGCCGGATCGTGGCATGGGCTTTTGCATCTTCAACAGTGTTGCGATCGCAACTGAGTATGCACTGGCCCACCATGGCCTGGAGCGGGTGGCAGTAGTAGACTTCGACGTGCATCATGGCAACGGTACCGAAGCGGTCTTCGTAGACCGCCGCGATGTGCTGTGTACATCGGTACACCAGCAGCCACTGTATCCAGGCACAGGAACCTTCACCGACGTCGGCAGCGGTGAGGGTCAAGGCTACACCATCAACTGTCCACTTCCGCCTGGTGCGTCTGATGCGCATTTCCTGCGCTGCTTCGACGAAATCATCATCCCCACCCTGCAGGAGATATACCGCCCCGAACTGATCCTCGTCTCGGCCGGTTATGACGGCTATCAGGGAGATCCCCTGGCACAGCTCAACCTGACTGCCAACTGCTTCCATACGCTGACCGAGCGACTGGTGTCAGTTGCTCAGGCAGTCTGCAACGGCCGCCTCATCCTCATGCTGGAAGGCGGATACAACCTCGACGCTCTGGGGCTGTGCGTGGAGAACTCAGTGCTGGCGCTTCTGGGCCGCCTACCGCTTCACCCTGAGCCGGCTATCTCTGGGCACCACCGCCCGCAGGCCCGCGACATCGACGCACAGGTCGAGCAGATGCTGCAGTTTCATCATGCCCGTATGACCTGAGCGATTGCCTGGCCGAAACCTCAACCTCTCGACAGCAGTCTGTCTGGTATGCTCGTCACCGCTAAACGAAACAGCCGGCGTCTGTTATAATTGCTCCACAATCGCAGCCTGTACAACGGACGTGTTATCATGGACGAACGAACCCTCCGGGTGCTGGAGTACCCCAAAATCAAACAGATGCTCACCGAACGCTGTGCCTCATCGCTGGGCAAGGCTCGCGCAGAGGCACTCACACCCTCCACCAGCCTGCGGCGAGCACGCGCAGCACTGTCTGAGACCTCGGAGGCGGCCGCGTTAGTCCGTGAGTGGGGCTACTTTCCGTTCGGTGGGCTGTCAGACATCAGCGAACTGCTCTCGCGCGCCCGTACCGGCCTGTTTCTGGAGGGCTCGGCACTGCTACGAGTGGCAGACTGCCTGCGAGCAGCCGTCGCGGTGCATCGCTATCTGGAGCGTGGGCAGGACCTGGCCCCGACGCTGTGGCACATGAGTGAGCATCTGACGCTGGCCTCTGAGCTGCAGCGTGACATCGAGAAAGCTCTTGACGATGAAGGCAAGGTGAAGCCGGACGCCTCACCCGAACTGATCCGTCTCCACCGCCAGGCAACGTCACTTGAAGAGGCTATGCGCCAGCGGCTGGGCACTATCATGCGCCAGGCCGCAGAGCGCGACCTGCTTCAGGAGGCGCTCATCGTCAGCCGTGATGGGCGCTTCTGTGTGCCTGTTAAAGCCACCGTTCAGTCACGTTTTCAGGGCATCGTACACGACCGGTCCGCCTCGGGCGCAACCGTGTTCATGGAGCCGTTGGAGATAGTCGAGCGCGGCAACCGACTGCGAGAGACGTACCTGGCCATACGTGACGAACAGGAGGCCGTCCTGCGAGCTCTCACTCACCACGTAGGCGCCATCAGCGAATCTGTTCAGGCCGATCAGCAGACTCTGGGGCTGCTGGATTTCATCTCTGCACGCGCCCATCTGGCACTAGAGATGGATGCAGCGCCACCTGAGCTTGCCGATGACGGTGTCACCAGCCTCCGCTCTGCACGCCACCCCTTCATAGCCGATCAGCACGTGATTCCCACCAGCATCTGGATAGGCGATGAGTTCAGCACCCTCGTCATCACCGGCCCCAATACCGGGGGCAAAACAGTCTGCCTGAAGACCCTTGGCCTGCTGACACTGATGGCCATGTCGGGTCTGCACATCCCCGCGGAGGCCGGCTCGCGCGTGTCGGTGTTCGAAAACGTCTGGGCTGACATCGGTGATGAGCAGAGCATCGAGCAATCACTTTCGACTTTCAGCTCCCACATGACTCAAATCGTGAAGGTGATAAACCGCATCTACGCACGCCGACAGCGCAGCGAGGAGAGCAACTCCAGACCGCTCAGCGCGCTGGTACTGCTGGATGAGGTCGGGGCCGGCACCGATCCGACCGAGGGCGCGGCACTGGCCAGGACCATACTCAGCTTCCTGCACCAGTCCGGCTGCCGCACCGTCGCCACCACTCACTACAACAGCCTGAAGCTGTTCGCATATGCGCAAGAGGGCATGCAGAACGCCTCGGTGCAGTTCGACCCCCGCACTCTACAGCCCACCTACCGGCTGCTCATCGGCTCACCGGGCTCTTCGAACGCCTTCGAAATCGCTCAGCGGCTGGGCTTACCGCGCAGGCTGGTCAGCGACGCCCGTGCGAGCCTGGATGACGAACAACTCACAGCCGAACAGGCCATCTCACGGATGCGCTCCAGTCAGCAGCGCTATGACCGGCAGACTCATAACCTGAAGCAGGAAAGCCGTCAGATGGAGCAACTGCGGCAGGAGTACGAGGAGAAACTGGCAGCTCTGGAGAGCCGTGAAGCTGAAGCGATGCGTGACGGCTTCCGCAAGGCACGTGAGATCGTCCAGCAGGCCGAAAAGCAGGCGCGACAGATCATCGCCCGCCTGCAGGCTGAAAGCCGCCAATCCAGAACCACCCAGCAGTTACGCGACCAGGTCAGCACTCTTCGCCGTGAGGTAGCCAGAGCAGCGGAGACGTACGAAAAGGATGCTGCACCTGCGCCTATCGATCCGACTCCACAGGATGATGCGAGTGCAAGCCCCGCCCTGTCACCCGGCGACTGGGTACACGTAAGCAGTCTGCGAAAAGATGGCAGCATCATCCGTCAGATAGATGCCGAGACGTACGAGGTGAGCGTGCAAAACATGCGGGTGCAGGCGAAGCTGACGGATTTGACTGCCCCAAAGGACCCGCCACGGCCCGAAGCCACCGAACTTGCCCGACGCATGCAGGCTCGGAAGGTCCGCTCCACCAGTCCCGAAATACATCTTCGGGGCAGAAACGTGGCAGAGGCTCTCCTCGAGTTGGAGAAGTATCTTGACGACGCCAGCCTGGCAGGCCTGCAGCAGGTGCGGATCGTGCACGGCAAGGGCACCGGCGCGCTCCGTCAGGGGCTCCGCGAGTATCTGGCGACCAACTCTCAGGTACGCAGCTTCGAGACCGCTCCCCAGTCCGAGGGTGGCTCAGGCGCGACTGTCGTATATCTACGCTAGTCGCGAAACAAAGCGGGCACCTGCACTCGCGCACAGATGCCCGCATTTTATCCGCGTGACCGCCTACTGACTAGTGCGGTCACATAGATAACTGATGTCTCAGTCTATGTGACCCGCGATCCAGTCTCGAAACGGTTGCGCTCCGCCGAAGCCTACCTGCTTGTCAACTAGTTCGCCATCCTTGAACAGCAACACCAACGGAATTGATCTCACATTGTAGGCTTTAGAGGTCTCCGGGTTTTCGTCCACATCCACAGATACGAACCTGGCACGCCCTTCATACTCGGCCGCGAGAGCATGGTACACCGGCTTGAGGTTGATGCATGGCCCGCACCATCCGGCCCACATGTCTACCAGCACCCAGCCCTGTGCATTCAGCACTTCTTTCTCGAAGGTAGCATCGGTCACTTCAAGCACCGGCCCCACCACGGCAGCTGTATGCTCCGCCAGAGGGTCAAACCCGGGCACCGAGGTAGAGCAGCGGGCGCTACCGTCTGCAAATGAGTAGTTGCTACCCTCATCGTGTCTTCCCGGATCACATACAGCATCCACGCTTCCCGAAGCGTTGCGCGTTCCCAAGGAAGACTCGAAAAACAGTACCGTGTTGCTGGAGACTTTTACCTGGTCCAATTTCATGCCGCTGAGAGCAACGTTCATGGCATAACCGTACTCCAAATCAGGCGCGGTGGGGCACCTGAAGGCGTCTTCACTGTGCAGATGATCCAGATACGGTGCCAACTGGTCCATCCACTTGTCGGCTTCGGGCAGAGCGCCATCATTGTCCTGCGCATACATCAGTGCTGCTATGGACAGTTGCTTCAGGTTCGACATGCAAGCCTTTTGCTGGCTGTCCATGCCCGCAGGTATCAGAGCAAGTTGCAATCTTTCCGGAAGCCGTTTGAAGGTAGCCGCCATGTCTATCTTCCAGTTGCCATCTACTTTCGTCAGTGCAAACTCCATCGGCCTGGCTTGAAGCTCCACAACAGCCCTGTCTCCATCCATCACTGCTGGGTGTTGCGGGGCTCCCGACATCATGATGGCCCAGACGGCGATGAACATGGCCCCGCCTGCCATCTCCTGATCTTCTTCTGTTTCAGGCTCCACCATAAGCTTATTCATGGCAGCAAAGATTGCTTCATCATCGCCGCCGGAAAAAGCTTCGAGCAGTTTCGCCACCACGTCCTCAGGTGTGAGCGGCACCGCGTCGTCAGCGCCAGCCAAGGACGTCAACGCCATGATCATCAGTAGTCCGATTGCAACAGCAAGATTTGCCCTCACCACTCCCATCATGTCATCCTCCATTTTCTGACGGCACTGACGTGCATAGGCCGCTATCATACCACAATTCGACGGCAGAACTGAGCAGATTTCAGTAGGAAATTTTCGCTATGGGGGGAGTCTTGAGCCGGCCTGCGTGTACTACTCAGACTGCGGACTGCGGGTAGCGGTCTGCGCATAAACTTCATCTAGTGCTTCGTGTCATCTGTGACGCTGAAACACACTCGAGTGTTCAGCTCAGGAGTGTCGGGCGCATAGATGACTGCCTCATACAGATCGATAGGCAGATCCGTCTGCCCGGGTTGCTATGCCCAGGATAGAGTACTCTCGCCTGAGCGGGTACAGTCACCAGGCGTTCAGGAAGATAATACCATCGCAGTCCACTGACCACTGGCTCGGCAGGGATTACGCTGCAGACCAGCTGCACGCTCTCATACGAAAGTCATCTAGCGCTTCGCATCATCTGTGACGCTGAAACGCACTCGGATGTTCAGCTCAGGAGTGTCGGGCGCATAGATGACTGCCTCATACAGACCGATAGGCAGATCCGCCTGCCCGGGTTGCTGTGCCCAGGATAGAATACTCTCGCCCTGAGCGGGTACAGTCACCAGGCGTTCAGGAAGATAGCACCACCGCAGGCCGCTGACCACTGGCTCGGCAGGGATTACGCTGCAGGCCATCTGCACGTCCACATCGGAGTCACCTCGGTTGTACAGCTTGCCCTCGACCTGCCACGGCTGCCCCACCGTCAAATTCGGTACCGTGACATCAGACAGTTGCACCGGACCACAATTCTGCAGCCCTACACGCACCCGCACCGACGCAGTCGGCCGGGCGCGAGATGAAACTGACTGCTCCTCATCCGATCTGGAGGCAACCGTTAGAGTGTAGTCGCTGGTTGGCAACGGTCTGCAAGCCGCGCCTCGCTCTCGCGGCCACCAGATGAACGGTAGGCTGATTTTCGCCCCGGGTTGTAAGTCATAAGAGACTTCCGTTGGCAGCCATGTCCCCAAATCGGTGACAGGATGCAGCAGGCCACGAACTGCTTCATCACCACGGTTGAGCAGAGTAGCGGTCAGGCGATAGCTCGGCGGTTCGTGTGGCTCTCTGGCCTCCTGTGTCGCCGACAGGGCCAGTCGCAGTGGGCCATCAGTGCTGGTGTGTACCGCATCAGCGGTGAAGTCATGCACTGCTCCGGTTGCCATGATCGACAGCACGCTCACCTGAGCAGCGGGGGGGACATCCCGCGGGGCACTGATGCTCACCCAACCATCCTCATCGGTCACACCGGAGGCGGAGTAGCGCTGCGCGGGCCACGAGACGGTCACGCGCGCATCGGCACACGGTCGGCCGCCATCATCTGCTACGAGCACCTGTACTCCCCCGCCGGTGAGTTTCATCTGCTCAGCGTGAACCAGCCGCACATCGCCCTCAGGACGCTGAGCACGCACCCTATCAAGCGTCACTCCGCGACGAGACCGCCAGCGTCGGTCGAAGTAGTCCGCCTCCACAAAATACGCTGCCTCATAGCAGGTGACCGGAGGTTTGTTGTTCACGTTCAGGACATGTGGAAGCTGACCCTGATCGGAGTTGAATACGACGTAGTCAGGATAGCCCCAGGGCAGCTTCTCCATGTCATACTCGAGGCCCGCGGGTTCAGTGCCATCAGGCCTGGTGAACCACTGCCCACGCGCTATAAGCAGATACTGACGGCCCTCAGCCAGTGGATTCGGGTAGCTGACAAAACAACCGAACTGTTTGCCATGGTAAGTGCGATCCCGACTATCAGCGCCATCATCACGCACGGTCACGTAGTCCTGTCCGACGATGATGGGGATGTCTCCGGCGCGGTAAGCCCTCTGCAGCAGATGACTCGACTCCAGGCTGCCAAACATCACCAGGCCACGCTCTTGCAGCAACCGCTCAGGCAGGCGATGCTCTGGATATGGGCCCAGTTCGTCTGCCCCGATGCCGTCACGGATCATGAAGCTGCGCCATCCGGAGGTGAACTGCTCTGCCTCGCGCCGATGCAGTGCGGTCATGTCGGCAGACCCCGCGGTACCGTATGCCACTACAAAGGGACGGTTGAAGACCTCCCCTATCGGCCCGTCAAGTTCAGGAGTCCTGTGCAACTGCAAACCTGCGCGCTCCTGGCCGGGTACCCAGGCCACGACCCGTCCTTCGCAGTCGCGGAGAGCCTCGAACGTCACCGTATCCGGTGGACCATGGTAGCACTCCAGGCCATCTGCATATACCCGGACTTCTGCTACATCCGCCTCCACCGCTGCCTTCAGGTGCAAGGTGAAGCGCTCTACGTTCTC
>JAAYSP010000052.1 GCA_012518355.1 candidate division WS1 bacterium
GCAGGTAATCTCGGTCCGGCCAACCGATTTCTCTCGACACCGTGGAAAACACTGTACCCGCCTGTCCTCTGTCGTGCGCCTCTTGTTCCTCTAACAGCCTGTCTAAAAACTTATCCCGCGGTACTATTTCTCTCTCGAGGCACAAGGGCAACACAATGTTACGAATCCGGCGAGGGCAGTCTCTCTCCTCACTCAAATACTGCATCAAGCGGCCTCGCAACTCATCATCAGAATAGTCGCCAGGTTCATCAGACATAGGGATCGTGAGACCGCGATCAAGTTGTTGTTGCATCTTCCCTAACATGGTCTTAGTGCGAGGAGGAATTAGTTCATCGCCATCCTGCTGTCGTTCCGCCTTCTCAAGCACGGCCGCAGCGCGAATCAGTAATGCGTCGCCACTGCGTGTCCTCGCATACCGAAATGCTACAGTATTGATGCTGGCAGCACAATTGTCCGACAACCACTCGCTCATCCGCTGCAACGATTCATCAACGCCTGCTACAACCAGCAGAATTCGCTGCGCCTTGTTGAACGACACTTGCTCCCAGTCTATGTCCTCTCGTTGCTCGCTCAGGTATACCTCAAGCTCTCGGTTGGTGAACTTGCGACACTCTAACCGGAGCCTGTCCAAGCCCCATGACGCTACGTCCGATGCGTAGTCAATCGCTTGAGCGAGGGCCTGACGCGGCAACTGATCGCGCTTAAATGTCACCACGACCGTGTTGCCCGCAATGTCCACTCCCAAAAAATCCATGGGGCCAGACCTCGTACTCACCTGTTCAGCAATGATGATCACGTCATCCCCGAGCAGTTGTGGGTTGCAACGGATCCAGCTTTGCAAGTTTGCTGGCTCAGTTCGCCCTGCACTCTCCATAGTCACATTGAGCGGTACCAGAGCATCTTCTTCTATCTGCCAAATGCGAATTTCATCGGACATCGTGTCTCACCTCGTTATACTGGATTTATGTTCACTAAGCCTACCGTGCCGCGCTCCAATCGCTCACACTTGCCACCGTGCGGATGCGGTCCGCATGGCCAAGCTTTTCGTAAAGTCTCTTCGTCCACCCATAAGCTGCGGGTATCTCACCCACGAATGTAATCGGCCTCGGGAAAATCAGCGCCAGATTCTGCGGCAAATCACCGATGCGTAGCACGCCCAGCATTTCTGGAGTGTCCGGATCAGTGTGACTTTCAGGTGGGCCTTCAAGCACCAGCTCGGTGACTTCCTCATCGAAGATCGCCGCGTAAATCGCCAGCACTGCAGTCGGGCCCTTGCCGTAGAGCGCAGTGGCTGCTACCGCATCCAGACTGCGCACTGTCGCCAGCCCGCCAAGCAGGTCAGCGGTCTGGCGCTCCGGCAAGCTGAAGCCCACTAACTGGCAGCCGCGTCTCACAGTCCAGGCTATGCCCTCACCCATCTGAGTTGCTCCCGTCCCCCGCACCTCGATCATGGCCGTGGCAAGCCCGGGCGCAACCGAAGGCCGGTCCTCCCTTCCTCCGACGTAATGCGAACGCGCCAGGTGCATGGCCCCCACAAGCGTGTCAACAGCTCCTGTGCGTTCAGCAGGCAAGGTCAGCCGGGCCCAGGCAGACATACCGTCTCCCACATCAAATCGGTAGCTGTAGAAAACACCGCCATCACGGACAGCTCCGTCCACACGCGCCTCACTTATGCGCCCCCCATCCGTACATGGCATGTGCCTGAAAGTGAGCGTACGAAGTCGCTCCAGCGTCGCTTCCCGATGGGCCTCCCACTGCTGCAGATCTGCAACCTCAGGTGCCTGAGCCATGGGTACGAAGGTGTCGCAGATGGTCTGCATGCGATCGTTTTCAGGTAGCTTCCCGCCAAACACCAGCAAGTTCTCCTCCGGTTCGACGAAGTCAGTGATATCGTCAGTCACCGGCTCATCACTGCCCTTGAGATGGCGGTCAAACCAGGAGAAGATGGCCTTCCGCAGCCTGGGGCTGTATCCGTGAGGAGTGAGATCCTCCACCAGTTGGCAGTTGTCGGCCACCCCGAGCTTCTCGTACAGCCGCCGGACGCGGTGCACCGTCTCCCGAAAAGCATAGGGCCGCCATAGTGTGTCATCAGTGCCGGCGGTTACCAGCAATGGCCTGGGGGCAATCAGAGCGCCCACATCCGGCGTGCACCAGCGGTAGTAGTTGATCCAAAACGTACAGTCACAGTGGCCGTCTATGGCCCGGTCGCAGATGACCTGCTCCATCGTGCCGGTCTGGCAACTGGGCGCCACGCACCTGACACGCTCGTCGGCCGCCCCCAGAGCCCACGACATGGACCCGCCACCACTGAGGCCGGTCACCCCCATCCGCTGTGCATCCACGTCATCGCGACTCTCCAGATAGTCCAGCGCGCGCATGGCGTTCCATACCTCGACACCGGTGGGAGTGTAGCCGCGACTTAGCCAGTCCCATCGCCCCTGATGATACGTACCGTGATGAAAGCCCTGCGCCTCACCTAGCTGTATCGGGTCGAGCACCAACGCCACATATCCGTGCTGGCCAAACCACCGAGGATTGGCCTGATACGGCGCGTTTACCTTGCCCTTCGTGTGGCCGCAAAGATACAGCACCGCCGGAAGAGGGCCACTGATATTCGCAGGACGGTACAGGTTGCCGGGCACGTATGCGCCCGGTACCGACTGGAAGTGCACCTTCTCGACAACATAGTCGCCCCGGTCCAGCGTACCGGTGACAGTAGCTTGCAGCTCGGTGCGCTCCGGTAGCGGCCACAATCCCAGCATTTCCAGCCACTGCTCACGGCGCCGGGCCAGAGTGTCCTGCCACTGCTGACGCGTCGGGGGTATCGCCAGAGAGGTAGATGATACTGCACGCGACTGTTCACACAGCCAGTCGAAAACCATGTCGTCGCCTCCATCTTGAGAGTACCAGTTTCCCTTCTAAGCTTTCACCACCTCACGCCAATTTTCCTCCCCCCACTGCCAGAACAGAGGCGACATCTCTCATCCACCGTACCGTCACGAAGGAATCTGTGAGTGAGATGGTCAACTATGGTATACGAGGCATGTTCTGCCACAGTGCCCGACGAAACGCACCACATATATAGGCATAAGCACAGGTATAGATATGGCTACCCGTGTGCTGGGGATCTCCAGTAGCCCGCGACATGATGGCAACAGCGATCTGCTGCTGCGCAGTGCTCTAGATGGGGTCGCTGCGGCAGGCGGACACGTGGAGTATATGCATCTCGATGACCTGACAATAGGTCACTGCCGCGCTTGCGACGCGTGTTGGAAAACGGGCCGATGTCGCTGGGAAGATGATGACTACCCGCAGCTCTACCGCCGCCTCGTGGATGTGGACCGGCTCATCTTCGCAACACCAGTACACTTTCTGGCCGTATCTTCAGCGGCCAAAATTGCCATAGATCGCTGCCAGTGTTTGTGGGCGCGTACGTATATCCTCAAACAGTCGATACCATCAACGCTGCCCGGAGGCCGTCTGGGGATGGTGATATCCACTGGAGGCTCTCGAAACACCCGGATGTTTGACTGTGTCCGCCTGACCATGCAGTACTTTTTCGATGCGCTACAGATGAAACATGCCTCAAGCCTGTTCGTCAACTGTGTGGACGACCGGGGGGCAATACGAAACCATCCGACGGCGTTGGCAGAAGCCTATCGTCTCGGTGGCTTACTTGTGACAACAGATTGTGCTCCCTGTTCGCCCCTGGAGGTAGAGCTGTACGGTACGGAAAAAATCACCAGGTGATACGCGGGTGATACGAATGCACACGATAAGAATCCAGGAGGACGCTTAGTCATGCGTAAGATGACCGAAGAAAACATGCAGGAAGCATTTGCCGGAGAGAGTCAGGCGCACATCAAGTATCTGGCGTTCGCCAAAAAAGCCGAAAAGGAAGGCAAGCCGAACGTCGCACGCTTATTTCTTGCCGCTGCGTTTGCTGAAGAAGTCCATGCCAAGGAACACCTGCGAGTGCTGTCCGGCGTGGGCGATACTGAAGAGAACCTGAAATCCGCGCGGGCCGGCGAGGAGTTCGAAGCCGAAGAGATGTACCCGGCATACATGGCAGTGGCGGAGCTGCAGGGCGAAGAAAAAGCTCAGCAGGCAATCCACCACGCCATCGAAGCCGAGAAGCTTCACCGCCAACTGTACGATGACGCGCTTTCGGCAGTGCAATCCGGGGGAGACTTCACCGACGAACAACTGGTGGTCTGCAGCGTATGCGGCTACACAGCCACCGGAGAGGCTCCCGAACACTGTCCTGTCTGCGGTGCACCCAAGAGGCTCTTCAAGTCGTTTTGAGAGTGAAGATGATAGCAAAAAGAAACAGCGGGAAGGGGGACGGACATGAGCATAGCGGGTAAGAGCACGGTCATCACGGGAGCAGCGGGAAACCTGGGCACGGCAGTCGTACGACACTTCGTCGAAGCTGGTGCAACCGTGGCTGCAGTATGCCACGATGAAGCGGAGACTGGTCGTCTGAGCGATGCCCTGGGAGGTGCCAAACCCGCCTTGATACTGACCTGCGATGTCACCGGCGAGGGGCAAGTGCAGGAAGTGATGCGCCAGGTTGCCGAGCAGTTGGGCGGCCCACAAATCCTGCTGAACCTGGTAGGCGGCTACGATGCAGGGGTATCTGTGGCTGAAATGGACTTGTCTCGCTGGGATCACATGCTGAACATGAACCTCAAGTCAGTGTTTTTGTGCTGCAAGCACGCACTGACGTACATGATTCCGGCCGACTACGGACGAATCGTGAACATATCGTCAAAGGTAGCACAGAATTTGCCGGCCCGTGCCGCAGCATACGCAGTGGCCAAGGCAGGGGTTGCCAGCTTGACCCGATGCCTGGCCCAGGAGCTGAAGGGCACCGGAGTATCGGTTACCGCAGTCATGCCCAGTGTGATAGATACCCCGGCTACTCGAGCTGCCCGCCCCAATGCCGATTTCACCAGGTGGGTCAAACCCGAACAGTTGGCTGAAACGCTAGAGATGCTCTCGAGCGAGGCTGCCCGGCACCTGAATGGTACTGTAGCACCCGTTTTCGGAGGTGTGTAGGCGACAGACGCACTTCGTCACTCCCGACAGTTGATGGCATGACATACACCGCAGATCAGAAGTCATGCTCGATGTATGTGTTTGTGTATACGGACTAAACCAGGAGATCTACTATGTCAAAATTGCGCGTCGCTTTTATCGGCACCGGACGAGTACCCGAGAAAGCCGGTCCCATGGGCTATGCCATGGCATACAGCCACGCCGATGGCTACCTCGCTCTCCCTGACGATGTGGAGATGGTCGCTGCGGCAGACATCCGCCCGGAAAACTCCCAGGCGTTCGCTGAGAGGTACGGGTTTAGCGACACCTTCACGGACTACCATGAGATGCTGCAGGAGGTCAAGCCCGACCTCGTGTCCATCTGCACCTGGCCACATCTTCATGCCGAGATGATCATCGCTTGCGCGGAAGCCGGTGTATCAGCGGTACACTGTGAAAAGCCTGTGGCAGACAAGTTCGGTGATGCCAAACGCTGTGTCACCGCATGTGAAGAGGCGGGTACGAAGTTGACTTTTGCTCATCAGCGACGCTATGGCAAACCGTTTGCGACCGCGCACCAGATGATACACGACGGGGCAATCGGTACTGTCCAGAAAATCGAAATCGGAGTCGGCGATCTGTTCGACTATGGCTCACATAACTTCGACATGGCCAACTGGTTCAACGATGAGGGTGATACTGACTGGGTACTGGCCGGTATAGACTACAGCAAAGAGAACCTGATTTTCGGCGCTCACAACGAGAACCACGCACTGGCTCTGTGGCGGTACGAAAACGGCGTATTCGGCCTGGCATGTACTGGCGATTGTGGCCCCTCGGTCGGCTGCCACCACCGCATCATCGGAAGTGACGGGATCATCGAGATACGAAACGACACACCGGTGCTGCGTGTACTCGCTGCTGGCAAGCCATGGCAAGAGTACGATTGCGACGGCGAGAGCTGCCATGGTCCCGGCTTCATCGAGCGCTGTATCGCTGACGTGGTAGACGCGATCAAGACGAGGCGTGAAAGCATGATGAATGGCAGAAACGCCTTGCGCGCTACGGAGCAGATCTTCGCCTGCTGGGAAAGCGTGCGGCGAAGGGGTATGGTGCATCTGCCACTTGACATCGAAGACAATCCTCTTACGGACATGGTTGAGCGCGGAGAATTGCAACCTGCAAAAGAGTAGAACCAGTCATCACTACTGCATACAGCATCTACCGCCGGCGTGGCACTTTTGCGCTGCCGCACGGCGAATATACGTACTTACAGAGGGGAAATCCACCAGATCATGAAGAACCCGGACCAACTCTGCGTCAACACACTACGTTTTCTTTCGGCGGACATGATCCAGCAGGCTAACTCAGGCCATCCCGGTCTGCCATTGGGGGCGGCACCGATGGCCTATGTGCTGTGGGATCGCTTCATCCGCCACAACCCCCGCAATCCGCAGTGGTTCAATCGTGACCGTTTCATACTGTCGGCCGGTCACGGTTCAGCGCTGATGTACTCACTGTTGCACATGACAGGCTACGACCTGCCCATGGACGAACTGAGAGACTTCCGCCAGTGGGATAGCAAGACACCCGGGCATCCTGAGTATGGGCTCACTCCGGGTGTGGACGCCACCACCGGGCCACTGGGACAGGGCTTCGCTATGGGAGTTGGCATGGCGCTGGCCGAACGCTTCCTGGCCGCGACTTACAACACCGACGACTGTACTCTGGTGGAGCACTACACTTACGCTATCGTCTCAGACGGCGATCTGATGGAGGGCATCGCTTCAGAGGCCGCCTCCCTGGCCGGAACACAGAAACTGGGCAAGCTCATCTATCTGTATGACGACAACTGCATATCCATCGAGGGTAGCACCGACCTGGCGTTCACCGAAGACGTGGAAGCCCGTTTCCGTGCCTACGACTGGCACGTACAGCGGGTCGAGGACGGCAACGATATCGAGGCCATCGCGCAGGCAATCGTAGCTGCTCAGGCTGAGACAGAACGCCCTTCGCTCATCATGGTGAAAACCCAGATCGGCTACGGCAGCCCCAAGCAGGACCAGGCCTCCGCCCATGGAGAGCCACTGGGCGAAGAAGCCCTGGCCGCCACCCGTCAGAAGCTCGGCTGGCCCGCAGAGCCGCGCTTCCACGTACCCGAAGAGGCCGCCAGGCACATGGGGGCGGCCGTCGAACGCGGCGCACAACTGGAAGCCGACTGGAGTGGCATGGTGGAGACCTACCGAAGCAGCCATCCGGACCTGGCAGCCAGCTTCGATACCTGCATCAGCGGTCAGTTACCGGAAGACTGGGACGCTGATGTGCCGGCGTTTAGCGCTGATGGTGGTGACGCAACCCGCAATTCATCGGGCAAGGTGCTGAACGCTCTGGCAGCTCGTCTGCCCAACCTCATAGGAGGCTCAGCAGATCTGGCGCCATCCAACAAGACCTGGCTTGATGGCCACGAGGCATCCGCCTCATCCACGCCGGACGGACGCAACTTCCACTTCGGAGTACGCGAGCATGCCATGGGCGCTATCGTCAACGGCATGGCACTGCATGGAGGGGTCATCCCGTATGGTGGTACCTTTCTCGTGTTCGCCGACTACATGCGCCCTACACTCCGCATGGCGGCTCTCATGGAGACCAACTCGATCTTCGTTTTCACTCATGACAGCATCGGTGTGGGCGAAGATGGGCCAACTCACCAGCCGATAGAGCACCTGATGAGTCTCCGCGTCATACCTGGCCTGACTGTCATGCGGCCAGCCGATGCCAACGAGACTGCTGTAGCCTGGAAGCTGGCTCTGCAGTGCAAAGGGCCCATCGCATTGGCCCTGACACGACAGAAATTGCCGACGCTGGACGCCGAGAAATACGGAGTGGAGGCAGGCGTGGCCCGTGGCGCGTACATACTGGAAGACTCCGCAGAGCCCGACCTGGTCATCATCGCCACCGGCTCTGAAGTGAGTCTGGCGCTGGATGCCGGGGCACAGCTCAGCTCTCTGGGCATACAGACGCGGGTGGTATCTATGCCCAGCTGGGAGCTTTTCTGCCAGCAGCCGGAAGAGTACCGTGCCCACTTACTGCCGCCGCAGGTACCGAAGATGGCTATCGAGGCGGGAGTGACGCACGGTTGGCACAAGTTCGTCGGC
>JAAYSP010000136.1 GCA_012518355.1 candidate division WS1 bacterium
TCGCCTCAGTGCTGCACGTCTGTCTCCGCTTCGCCCCGTCTTCTGGCGCCGCAGGTGCTATATCACCGCTATAGTGCTCAGCTCCGCTATCGTCGCCTGTGTCTGCCACCCCAGCGCTGCGCGTCTGTCTCCGCTTCGTCCCGTCTTCTGGCGCCGCAGGTGCCATGTCACCGCTATAGTGCTCAGCTCCGCTATCGTCACCTGTGTCTGTCGCCTCAGTGCTGCACGTCTGTCACCGCTTCAGTGTGGCTGCTGCCCGATATGTCGGCTGTCGCGCGACTGTCTCAGTGCTGATAGAGTTCTCGGACTACTGTTGAGTGTCGAGGACGAACGGGATATCCCGGGGTGTGGAGCCCAGGTGTCCGGTCTGCAGCGCGTCCTGCCAGCGGGCAAATGCATCTGCGGGTGGCTGCCAGCGCTCAGCACCATCGGCATTCAGAAGACTCAGTGGGGAGTATACTGACACCAGCCCGGAAGACCGGTCACTGTGCACGGGTAGTGCGCCGATGGCCTGACGCGCAGCCCGAACCATCTTCTCGAGAGCCGGATCAGGTGTATAGCCGTCGTCGAAGGCAGCACCGGCAACCATCTGCTCGAGCGCCTGCACAGACGATAAGCGATCTCCAGCAAGCCCCGCTGCTTCCAGCACTACAGCCTGCCACACGTGCAGGCCTTCCTCAGGGGTGGAGCCGATCGAAATCAGGTAGTGGTTGTGGCGGGGCCCAAGTACAGAAGCGCCCTCTACGATAGCGTAGATACTCTGAGCATCGTCCGTTAGGAGCAAATCGGCCAGCTCGGGAGGGCTGTCAGAGCGCACGATAGCGGCGTCAGTCAGGCTGAGCTGAGTATGCCGGTTCCAGTACTCCTGGATGAACTGTTCAGGCGACTGCGGACGGCCCAGCAGTGTGTAGTAGGGCTGACCAGGCTGCGGGCTGTAGTGGTCAGTGGGCCTGTAGCCCATGCTGACTAGCAGGTCGCTCAGTTGACGGAAAAGTGGCGAGAGTGGCTGCTTCCAGGATATGTATCGTCGGGCTGGGCTGAAGTCAGTAGCTTCGATGGAGACAGCCCACCTGTCATGCTTGCGCTCGACCTGCCCCCGTGCCATCCAGCCCTGCGGGATGGGCACAGAAAACTCGGGCAGGCCTGGAGGACGCCATCTGTAGTACTCGCCTTCAGGACGCGGGCGAGTGAACTGGAGCGGCTCGATGCGCGTACCTACCAGCATCTGCAGCATCTTTACGCGGTCCGCTTCGGCATGGTCAGTCGGCAGATACATGGCGGTGAGCAGAGCGGACTGGCGGTCTGTCGTACACGCGCCCACGAGTTGCAGAGAGCCAGCCGGAGCGGTGATGGTACCAGTGAAGCTGACCGTGGCATCATCGCCCCCTGAACGGAACTGAAAGCTCTGGCCACGAGAAGGCTGCCACTGCTCAAGAGCCGCACGGGCGACATCTGCAGCCGTAGTGTCAGATTCATCGCACACCAGCGGCCATATCAGCACGCCCATAGCATGACTCTGCACTCCGGAAGGGTGCACGATCCAGCGGCCGTCTGAACGGTCCAGTTGCCAGCCTGCAGGGGCATGCAGTTGCAGGAAGTCGTCACCCAGCAGCAGCAGAGGCGCGCTGTGGGGATCAGGCGTAGACACAACAGCGGTCGGATCGTGGTGCGGCTGCACCGGTGGCTGATGGGATGATGACACGACCGCTGGCGGCGGGTCGGTGACAGTCGGCCGGGCAGTCGGAGGTGTTTCACGGCCGGCATCACCCAGTTGCAGGGAGTCGTCACCGAACACCTGCATAGGCGCGCTGTGCGGGTCAGCGGGAGACACGACAGCAGTCGGGTCATGGCGCGGCTGCACCGGCGGCTGATGGGATGGTGACACGACCGCTGGCGACGGGTCGGTGATAGTCGGCCGGGCAATCGGGGGTGCTTCGCGGCCCTCATCGCCCAGTCGCAGGCTGTGGGCGACCGGCTGGAGATAGTCAGCCATGGTGGCATCCGCGCGATCAGGGAGGCTGAAAGTACCGATGACGCAGTAGTGACTCGCATCTGCGAAGGCGATGAACAGGCACGTCACCGCGCGGCCTGAGGCAGTCTCGACCTCGCCGACCACCTGCATACCACGCTTGCCCCCGTCGGCAGTGAATGCCGAGCTGTCGCGCCGAGTGTACGGATACACGCGGCGTATGACGGCTTCATGTGCGGCGGCAGCGGCTCCTGCAGTCTGCGCACCGCCCTCAGGGATCGGCCATAGCATCACTTCGACTGGCCACGTGCGCGGGTCCGGAGGCTGCAGTACCGCACCCTCGTCACCGACAGTATCGATGCTTTGCCAGCCGTCAGGCACAGTGATAGTACAGGCGCCCTGCAGCAGAGTCACGGATTGGTCAGCCCAGCTCGGGCAGGTGACGCACCAGGCGGTCAGTAGCAGTACGCAGATGAGAGCAAAAGCAGATATGGGCTTCATCAGAGACACAGATTCGTGATGCGCAGGAAGATACCTTCTGCCACAGGGACTGCGATGCGCCTGCCTGCAGCAGTACGCCGAAGGCATCAGGCTGCCGCAGGATAGCATATGCAACTCCCCATCGTGTGGCGGCTCAGAGAGTGCAGAGGGCCCGGTGTGAGCAGGCCCTCTGCGAGTAGCCATGCGCCGTATCGGCAGCAGATGTGGCGCGGCTAGTCTATGTTCAGGCCGAGGATATACTGTTCGAGCTCCTTTTCCTTCGCAGCTTGATCGGCCTTCAGTGTCTTGATCTCCTCACGCAGCTTCTCGAACTCCTGCTCCTGAGCTGCGAACTTCTCCACATATGTCCTGTACAGCTCCGAGTCGCGCTCGAGTTGCTCCATGTTTTGGCGGATGAGCGTCTTGGCTCCTCGCCGATCTGCGTGGCAGCTCAGAGAGTGCAGAGGGCCCGGTGTGAGCAGGCCCTCTGCGAGTAGTCATGCGCCATATCGGCAGCAAATGTGGCGCGGCTAGTCTATGTTCAGGCCGAGGATATACTGTTCGAGCTCCTTTTCCTTCGCAGCTTGATCGGCCTTCAGTGTCTTGATCTCCTCGCGTAGCTTCTCGAACTCCTGCTCCTGGGCTGCGAACTTCTCCACATATGTCTTGTATAGCTCCGAGTCGCGTTCGAGTTGCTCCATGTTCTGGCGGATGCGCTCCTGCTCCTCGCCGATCTCTTCGAGGCGGTCTTCATGGTCGTCTATCTGGCTCTCCACGTCTGCGATTGCCATGCGCATCTGTACGATTTTCTCGAGAGCTGTCTTCATCTGCGGGCTCAGCTTTGGAGCATGCAGGAACAAAGCTATCCTGTCATCATCTGTGCTGGTCAGGGCGAAAGTCTGACCGGTTGTCCGCTGCTCGGCCACCACCAGATCGACGGTCTTTTGCGGGGCGACCTCGACTTCGAAGCGGTACAGCTCAGCGGTACGCTCGGCAGGCTTGACCGATGATGTCAGCTCCCAGCCGCGACGCAGCGGATGCTCGATGATGACGGTGCGCTTGTCGGTTGTCACGTTGCGGATGCTGTACGTCTGCTCTGAGATGAGCCTGGTGCTCATGGTCATCACGCCACGGACGATCTTCAGCGACGTGGCAGCCTGGTCTTCCTTCGACTGGCTCTCAGAGTCGACGCGCACGCCCAGATCTACTGCGTAGGAAATCAGGCGCTCATCACCCGGCGGCAGGTCGTCTATCAGTGCATCGCCTGCATATACGTTGCCATCGAATACGGTGATGGCACCACCCATCAGATGCAGTGGGGTGCTGTTTTTCAGCTTCAGCCCGTTCAGCGGGTGGTCAGAGTTGACCGAGGCGTTGTATATGGACACCTTTCGGCCCTCGATAGCCTGGTTTACTATCGGGATCATCGCCGACTGCTGGCGACCGATGCTCACGGGCTGCTCCATGGCGTACTGGAACAGTTCACCGACTTTGCCGCCCTGTGCAGCGGCCTGCACTCCGGCGTCTTCCAGGGCCATCTCCATCCTGGCACCGCCCCCAAATCCCCTTCCCACTGGCCCAGGGGCCTTCAGAAGAGCACCGTCGAGTGCCTCCTGAGGCGCCCCTGCAGGTGCGGGCATTTCGGCCAGTTGGCGATCTGCCTCTTCGATTGCGCCAGTGTACATCTGCGGCCCGGTGGTGGCGGCAATCTGGGGCTGGATCACCGGACGGCGCACATATAGCGGCTCATACAGGTTCTGGATGAAGCTGATGGGCTGACCAGACACCAGCGACAGTTGCACGCGGCTCCAGTCGTCATCAGTCGTGTTTTCCACGATACCCCAGCCTTGGATGAACAGCCTGTCGTCGCCTGCCAGGAGCCGATAGGAAGTCTTCCACACCGGGGTCTCCAGCAGGTAACCTACTCGCACCGGGCGGCTGCCGGTGCCGTGGAAGCCGATGGTAACTGTCCGCTTGTCCAGGTCACGTGCGGCGGCCACTGCGCCCAGCGCCTTCTGCAGGTCGGCACTGAGCTTCTCTTCGACCAGCGACACCGACTTCATATGCCAGATCGGCACCTGGATGATGCCCCTGTCGGTCAGCAGGTTCAGCACCTGGAACTTGACTACATCATCGCCGACTGACTTCTCCTGCCACTCGCACTTGATGACTGTGCCAGTGACCGTGGCATCAGCGGTGACTATGCTGACGCGTGAGCCCATGAGGCTGTCGAGCAGGTCGGCCAGTGAGTTGGGGTTCATCACATCTACGGCGAACGACTTGAGGGTGTGTTCGAGCGGATCCTGTGGCGCGTAGGTGACTGCGCCGATGGTGCCCCCGCCCAGGTCTTGCAGCGTCATGGACTTGAGCATGTCGTTGATCTGGTCAACGCGGAAGGCGAGTGTGATCTCGGTGTTGCCTTCGACATCTCCGGCGCGTTCGAAGTAGCCGACGCCGCTGGAAAACAGCACCACACGAGTGATGGGCAAATCGGCGCTCATGCCTGCGGCCGCAGTCATCAGCATCACCCCAACGCATAGAGATAGCACAAGCGGACTCTTCCAGGTCATAGTTCGGGCCTCCTCTGGTCTGGTATTGTCGGATAGTGCTCATACCGTAGACCGCAGCAGACGACAGAAGCTGTGTGCATCTTCGGCCACCCGCGATGTTTTCCA
>JAAYSP010000071.1 GCA_012518355.1 candidate division WS1 bacterium
ACGGCAACTTCAGCCGATATGTGCGACTCCAGGCGATCCCCGGTGAGCTGCTCAGCTTCCAACTGGTAGCTGTCCCCATAAGTGACGACATCGAGCAGGTCGAAGTGCGGCTGCCCACCCGTCTGCGCGGCTCCGGCGGTGGGTTTGGCATCAGCGATATGACCTGCTATCTGGCAGCGACCCGCTCATCGCCTCTTGAACCGGATGAACGCGAATTCCCCGACTGTCCGTACCGTCTCCGCCCGATCAGTATGCCAGTCCGCCTGCCTGCAGAGCTGGTTCAGCCGTTCTGGTTCACCCTGCAGGTGCCTGAGGACGCGCCTGCCGGTCAGTTTGCGGGGCCACTGGTCCTTTCGGGCCGCAAAGTTCACTCACTGGATCTGGAAATCCGCCTGACTATCAACGCAAACTGATCCGGCTGTCGCCACAGTTCGTACACCCGGTTGAGCAGGCTGGCATTGAGCAGTGCGTAAAACGCCAGTAGCCAGTACCAGTAGTGGGGCCCCATTCGGTTGAGCACCGGGATACATGCCGCTATCATCGCTACGGTGAGGGCCAGTGATACGCCCCGGTCTCGGGCCATCAGCAGCAACGCAAGCCCGCTCCAGAAAAGCAGCATGGTGCCAAATCGCGCCATTACCTCGCCGATGCTGATGAGCGCGAAGCTGCCGCCGACTAGCTGCGCTGACCCCAGCAGCCACAGCAGTCCCGCCAGGCTAATCCATATCCACTCGATCCTGCGCCAGACCATGATGCCGACCAGCAATAGCAGCCCCAGCGAGCCTAGCACCGGAAACCACTCGTCTGTCATCACCTGAGTGCTCAGGCGGTTGGTGGCATAGAATGCCAGCCGTGCAACGCTATCCAGACCATGCAGCGCCAGTCCTGAAGCGCCCGGAGCGGCTACCGCTCGCACCAGGTAGAAAACCGCCCCCAATCCAAAATACAGGCCGCTGATGGTCAGAACACGATCCCGACGGCGGTATAGCACCAGCAAGGGCACCATCAGCGGTACGCACAGCGCCATCTCCTTGAAAAGCAGCGCTGCCACGAAGGCGACTGCTGCTCCCACCAGTAACGCGCGCCCGCCATGCTGCAGATGCCGATCCAGTAGCAGCAGACTGAGCAGGCCCAGCATCATGGAGAAGAGGTCCGTCTGGACCGGCCACCACGGCATGACACCGGCCGTGATCCGTTGCACCGGCGCAGTGGGGTAGCCCGGGCCCTGATATAGCTCCGGATGTTTGGCCAGCAGAAACGCCCCTGCAGTGAGCAGACCGACAGCCAGTCTGACTCTCGACGACCCGCGCGCTAGAGACGCCCCCAGCAGCATCAGCAGCGCAACGTTGACCCCGTTCGCCACCCATGACACCATGCAGTAGCGCTGGAAGTCGTAGCCAAACAGTCTCCCTTCAAGGAAAAACAGCATGCTCGAGAGTGGACGATAGTACATCTCGTGCTGGATCCACGGCCCGCTCCACCAGCGAGCCACATCTGACCAGTCGGCAGCAAGTGCATTGCCTGCTATCTGCAGGCTATCACCGTTTGTAGCGAAAAAAGCCTGTGTTTCGGCATCGAACACCTGTCCCCAGGTGGTGGCCAGCGCTACAGCAAACGCCGCAACTGCTGCAACCACATACCACATCCGAAGTGAGCACCTGCTCTGGAGCCTATCGCTGTCGTTCACACACATACCTGCAAATCTTGCTCCCGCCCACATGAGAAGTGACGCCCTATGCTGCCCAGATTAGCCACCGAGCTCAT
>JAAYSP010000041.1 GCA_012518355.1 candidate division WS1 bacterium
CCGTACTTTCGCGCAACTCCGGCAGCGATGCTCATCCCCAGGCCGTCAGAGTTCTTGCGAGTGGTGAAAAAAGGAGTAGCACAGCGCCGCACGGTCTCCTGATCCATACCGACACCGTTGTCGCGCACCGTGATTGTCGCCCACGGCAGGCTGCTTTCAGCCTGCAGGTGGATTTCGCCGCCCTCAGGCAGCGCCTGGATGGCGTTGAACACCAGATTGACGGTCGCCTCACGCAACTCAGGAGCATATGCCAGGGCTGTGCAGGTGACGTCGTGGTCTATCGCACACTGAAAGTCTATATTGCGCGATTGCACCTGGTGACGCCACAAAGCGTTTGTTATCTGTGCGACACTCTCGATGACAGCCGCCAGATCCACTTTTTCGGCATTACGCGGTGTCTGGGCAGACGCGAATTGCTGCATGGCATGGACGATTCGCGCCCCCTCCAGCCCCTCCTGATAGAGCCGCTCCAGATACTTAGCCACTTCTTCGGTCGGGTTAGCGTCTAACGCCAGACGAGCGTTGCCCAGGACACTTGCGAAGACGTTGTTAAGGCGATGAGAAATGCCACCGGTCAGTTCGTGCAGCCAGCGCATCCTCTCCAAGTCTGCGGAGCGCTCGAAGAAACGCGGACTGTTCGACTGCTGCTGATTCGACGTCAAATGCTGCAGAGCCACTGCCAGTGGCTGCTGGAGACGCTGCAAGGCGGCTCGCTCATCGGATTGAAAGTGGCCTCGCCGGCGGCTGCTGAGGTTCAGAAGTCCCAGAGAGCCTGCCTCGGTCTGTAAAGGGATGGTGATGCAGGAGCGAAGATTCAGTTCGTACAGATAGCGCTCCAGAGCGGAGCAAGAGCTGATGGTGTCCATGCACACGGCGGCTGAGAGGCTGCCATCAAGTAGATCCCACATTGGTTCGTCGGCAGGCACCTGAGTGCCCTGGACCAGGCGAGAACCGCATGAAGGAGCCGTGGCCTGCACCACCAGGGCACGGCGATCCCGTCGGTAAGTGAGAAAACTGGCACAATCATGTTCGACCCACTGCCATAATTCCTCGGCCAGCAGTTCGAAGGCATGAGGCAAATTCCAGTTGCCCAGCCCAAGCCGAGCCATGCGCTCCAGCAGCATCGGCTCATCGGAAAGCTGGGGCGTCCTCGGTGCGCCCACAGTCATCGGCAGGTGGCATCCCTGAGGCGGTCTCATATCGGACCTCCCTTTGGCGCGGTCTAGCCGGCATGTCCCCCCACTCGCCACTCACTCGCGCCTTGAGTTTGGCCGGACGGCAGAGCATGAATGCTATGAGAGCTACTCGATACGCAAAATTTGCACGAAATCTATCTGCCAGTCCTCTCTCCGGCCACCAGTCTAAACCCCCCTGCGTTGGTGCGAACCACCACATCTACCTTTGCACTGTGCAACTCACCAGCACCGTCGGCCCAATACACCGTGCGTCCCAGAGTACTGAGCGGATTGGTCGCCTCCCTCGATGCCTGCAGATAGTCCCGTATCTCTCCCAGACGTGCCACAGACTCCAGCTGGGCCAACTGAGCCATGAACTCCTGGCTCTGCATCGGTTGCAACGGATCCTGGTGCGTCAACTATGCAATCAGTAGTCTGAGAAAATCGTCTGCGGAGATACGGTTGTCGTCTGCAGAAGCGGTGAAATCGGGCGAACTGCCTGCTGCTGTGGCTGTACTCACCATCATCTTATTCGACACCACCCTCGATTCTCCGCTTTCCGCTCTAAGTATTCTTGACGAATTTTACGGGCTGATTGTTTTCGCATGGAGTAGATAGCGCGGTATGCTCAAACCACCGCGTCGAGCACCTGCCGCTGATAGGCAAGCGGCAACTGCCGACGCGATACATGTCCAAATGCTGTGGCTGTGGCCTGTACTCCATCCGCCGCGACCTGAAAAAGCTGTGGGGGCCTGGTGGCATACAGAGCTGGCTCGGCCCACTGTTGTCCACGACTGTGAGCGTCTTACCCCATCGCCCATCCAGCTGAGCCATCGCAACTGACCTGCAGCCCTGCCAATCGGATGCCGAACTGCTCCAGTCTCTCACCGAGATCTCGAAAGCCGGCGTCCAGGTGCATGGCCACAGTCATATTTTCGGCCCGCACATGCAGCGTTGCGCCGGCGTCATCCAGCCTCAGCCTCACCTCACCGTCGGGTGAGCTACAGTTGCGGCCTCCACCAGTGTACGCAGGGGCTGGCGCACTGCCTCGAAAAGCTGCTGTGACACTGACGACGGAGGCTGTGTCGCGTCGCCATCAGGCGCGCCTGTACTGGCTACACTGCGCAAGTCTGAGGCTTTTTGCCCTATACCCCTCTATGTCGGCAGTGCGACTGACCGCAGACGGTGGCGTGAGGTCGACTGCTGCGTCAGTTGCCTGCTCTATGCGCAGATGTGGCCAAACCCGGTCATGCGTCGAAGACGACCGTAGAGCTGCGACTGGCATTTCTGAGACTTCTACGCGCCCGCCTGTTTCCGACACTGTTACCTCGCGAGGCACCTGGCCTATCGCGAGTGTGGCATCTGTCTGAGTGCCTCGCCCGGTTCTCTGAGCCACGACGAGCGTTGGATCCGCTTGCGTATGTGCGGATATGGGGCGCGATACGACTGCAGTGCCAGGCATGGCAGCCGTGCCCGGCGTGGCCGCAATATTGGGCATGGCTGCGCTAAGCGTAGATATGATAGCCTCTTCAGGTGATGCCAGCTCAGCAGAAACTGGGACCTCAGATGCGAGTGATAGGAGCTGGCCTAGCTCAGTCGCAAGTCGCCCTTCCTGCGATGGCAAAGCAAAAGCATCAGACGTTACTGGCTGTAGCCGGTTCATATCTGCTACAGATATCTGGTTTGCAGGTAGCAACTGCATGTGCGATTGTGGCTCAGCAAGAGCGGTTGCAGTCAACGCTGTCACACTTGTAGCCGATACAGTTGCGTCTGCGGGCCGCGCATAGGCGTCTGACAGTCCGGTCAGGCCATCACCGGCTGCCGCCCCGGCAGACTCTGAGGCGCCAGGCCGTGGCTCTACCGCGACCACTCCGGAGGTACGTGCATACGGGAGGGTGTGGGTGCCGACAGTCTCGGACTGCGTGCTCAAGTCTGGGATGTGCCCTGCTGGCACGACGGCCCCGGCATGCACGATCTGCGGCAGCGCAGGGGCGGTGTGTACATTGGCCGAGGCTGAGAAGACAGGTTGCGCTGCAGACTGGACATCTGCGGGCGCAAGGGCGCGGGCTCGGAGAGTGCTCCCCATGACGCCCATGACGCTCTGTGTGCCTATGTAATCCGTATGGGGGGCTTTGGCGCGTGCAGCCATCGCGGCAGACGCCTGTACTTGCGGCTCAGGGCGTGAGGAAGCGGCCTCCAGAGCCAGAGGCGCCGGCACCGTTTGCGGGCGGACATGCACCACCTCATACCTCTGAGGCTGCTGGCCACTAGCCATAGCCTGCCCACGCCCGACATCATCTGCGCCATCCACCTGTATGACCGGTGCATTTGTGGCGCCAGCGGCGGGCGATTGCCTGTGCGCCTGCGGTGGGCAAGAGATGGCTGCGGACGCGTCGGGAGCGGTACTGGATGCCGCCATACTGCGCGACTGCCCAAGCCCGGCGTTGTATGCCGCAAGTGCCAGGCGCAAATCTCCGAACCGCTCCACCTGCGCTTTCAGATAGCGCACCCTGCCATCGAGGTTTTGCGCAGGATCGAACCTGTCGCTGATACCAAGATGACGCGCGGTCGCGGGCATCAGTTGCATCAGGGCACCGGCCGAAGAGACACAGTTGAGATTGTAATTCGACGCGGCACGCACCACGGCATGCACCAGATCAGGGTCCATACCATGGCTGACAGCGATGCTGGCGATAAGAGTGTCGAACTGCCCTGCGCGTGCACACTGCCAGTTGGCAGAAGCATCTCTTGCTGCAGCCAGGCCGCAAAACCGACAGATGCGGCGTCGCCTCCCGGCCGTCGAAGCCCTCCAGCTTGCGCTGGATCTGCTCTATACGTCTGGCCATCTGACCGATGCGGTCTATCAACTCCGGCTCCCTGCTATATGTATCTGCGATTTCTGATCGTGGTATGCTCATGCAGCAGCGTAAGGCCTGCGTACAGCCGTCCCGCACCGCCCTATCCAGCGTCACGCGGCTCCGGGGCGCTCAGGTTCAGTGCCAGTGAACCGCTGCCTCGCATGTGCCAGGCCTGTACACCTGCTTCGTCGAGCTGCTTGTTTTCCAGTGCAGCCAACTCACGACAGTACTGCTCATAGTGGCTATCGCGGAGAATCTGCAGCCGCTGCTGCTCACGACAGGCCTGCGTCAGTTCACCGCGCAGCCGACGGCACAGTTCACTTTGCTCGTCGATCTGCTCAGTCATGCGCCGCCGATAGACGTCATAGTTGAGCAGCGCTACTACATCCACATCAGCCTCACCGGCAGACTGAGCAGTCTGCCGGCCAGTGACAGCAGGCGCTTATAGTGGCGCAGTTGATCATGGGCCGAATTGTACTGCGACTGCAAAACAGCGAACCTGCGATGGGCCAGGTCCTGGCGATGGCGCCGCAGCTTTAGAGCGACCTGTAAAGGGAACTCGAACACTTTCATCTGCTGCCCTGAGAGATGTGATGATACAGGTTGCATCCGGCTGCTCAGTGTCACCAGACTTATCGGCACAGCGACTCTCCTGCTTGAGTAGATTGCTACAGTGTTGTCAACGGAATGCAAATCTTGCACCGCAAGACA
>JAAYSP010000154.1 GCA_012518355.1 candidate division WS1 bacterium
ATATCCACGGCGCGATGACGGTGTCTTGCCCCGGGTAGAGCGCATCAACGCACACGCTGTAAGAGTGCAGTGGCCGGAGTACACCGACCTGGTGGCCTTCGGCCCAGCGCAGACGGCTGAGGCGTCTACTGATGGAGTGGGATTTGTCCGGACGCCATCGCCCGGCGCGAATTGACCGGTCTGGCACATGCGCCGAGCAGTTGCCCGCAACCTGGGTTTGGCGGGCAGGGCCATAGATGGCGGCAGGCCGAGCGCGGTTTGACTGCCGTATAGCCCGCAACGGGCGACCGACAGTAGCCTGTGCGGGTCCTTTCGGACCGAACTGCCTGCTATGCCCTGCCCCAGGTAAGACACAGTATGACTGGCAGAGTACCGGCCATCAGCCTTGCCATCTCGGGTTTAGCGGCAATTCGCTGCGCAACGCTACCCATGTGTGCTCGCCACGCTCAGCCCGAGAAGAGTTTGCACGCGCCATCTGTACTGTGGGATGACACTCAAACGCCTCTGGCAGGAGACGAGACCACCATAGCACTCGCCAGTCGGTTGGAAGCCCACTATCTTCATCTGCGTGCCAGGGTCAGGTCATAGCTCGCTCCATGCTTGCAGATGATCTCCAGTACCGTCTCGTCAGCATCTGCCGCGACTACTTTTGCTTTGTCGGCAGCGTCTTCGAGTTCCCGTGCACACACCGTTGCCCTGGTCTCGAGCAGTCGCCACTGGCCGCGCAGTGTGAATCTGCATTGCCCGTGCTTCGTTTGCGCCACCGACCAGGTTCAGAGGTCCGGGTCAGGCACGCTCAGCCCGAGAAGAGTTTGCTACGTGCCATCTGTACTGGGATAGCACTCAAACGCCTCTGGCAGGAGACGAGACCACATAGCACTCGCCAGTCGGCTGGAGTCCGCTATCTTCATCCTCGTGCCAGTGTCAGATCGTAGCTCGCGCCGTGCTCGCAGATGATCTCCAGTACCGTCTCGTCAGCATCTGCCGCGACTACTTTTGCTTTGTCGGCAGCGCCTTCGAGTTCCCATGCACACACCGTTGCCCTGGCCTCAAGCAGTCGCCACTGCCCGCGCAGTGTGATCTGTATTGTCCGTGCTTCGTTTACACCGCCGACCAGGTTCAGGTCGGGGTCGGCTATGCTCAGGTGCAACTGTCCATCATCAGCCGTCTCGGCCATGACCAGACAGGCGCGGTCAACTGATCTCACCGGCAGCGTGTCGCCATCGGACGTGTGGGCGGCAAGTTCCTGCTCAGCGAACAGCACGCAGCCCCACAGGCCGGTTGCCGTATGTCGGATGATATGTGCGTTCTGATCGCGCTGGATGACCTGGTACGGCGGCCGGGCACTCAGGCTTTGCATCATGTCGGGTGTGGCACGTACTACCATCATGTATTCGTAAGTGGCGTCAGTCGGCGCGATGCCGTGGTCAATCCACGCAGTCAGCATATCGCCTTCAGTGTCCTCGTTATCCCAGCCGCCACGACTGGCCTGATGCCGCCGGACGACTGAGGTCATCTGTCCTGCGGGCAGATGGTATCCGACCTGGTAGGCATCTATAAGCCAGTGCGGGTGGGCAGGATCGAGTTCCTGCTCGTCCGGAAATGCGGTGACCTCGTCTCCGTCAATCATGATAGCCGGGAGCTGCCCCTCGTCGTTGGGGACCAGACCCTTCTGGCACACAGTAGTCTGCATGGGGTGTTCCGACTCGTCGCAGAAGATATCTGAACCCAGGCAGATGATCTGATTGTCCACAAAAAACCAGCTTTTTCTGCCCGAAAAATTGATGTCAGGTCGGACAGATTGGTTGAGTATCATGCCGAAAACGCCCTGGCTGCCTCTGTGGGAGAGGCCGCCCATGAAGGTTTCCGGCGAATAGGTGACGCTGCCGGGCCAGGCTTCAGCCAGTCGTGGCTGGGGCAGGTGAGGCACTGTCGTCCCTTCAAATCGTGCCCAATCCCAACCGGCCTGTTGACGCCCGCTATCGCTTGCGTTGACGGGGTCTCCGCCAGCCAGAACCTCCAGTTGGCCCAGGCTCTGAAAAACTCCGAAGCGGTTGTGGTGATCCTCTCTCTCGCTTGCCCACACGTACTTGCTCTGCCCTCGGAGGCTGACCAGCCAGTCATCACGCCGATGTGACAGGAGGCCCGCGTAGGGCATCACGAAGGTCCCCTCCGGATGTGGCTCAGGCGCGATATCCAGATCGCGATATGGCTCCTCATCGGCAGCATCTGGCACCACGCGCAAGTAGGCAGCTGCCAATTCACGGTCAACCTCATCCAGTCCGTCAGGGGTGCCGGCAAGTGCGAGTGTCCCCAGCGCCGGGGCGGCCATCTGTATGGCCCGCATGGTACTGCGTCCCTGAAGCGCTGTCGGCACATCAATCGTGTTGCAGAAGATTCGCTGGGCTATTATTGCTCTGCGCACCCGTTCATGCACTTCAGGGCTGATACTCCATGGTGTGCCACGCATCTGCAGTATCAGAGTGGACAGGCTTCGGTGCGCGCCGTTTGCATAGCTGGGGTAGTGGGCAGAGTGATGGTACGCTGAACCATCGATCTTGAACGCGCTTGTGGGCTGCAGAATTGAGCGTTCGAGCATACTTTTGAAGGCATTGAGCCAGCGCACCTGTTCGGCAGGTTCGACCTGCAAGAGGCACTGACGGAGCAGGCTTGGGGCCCACAGGTTGTAGAAGTCCATGTGAGAGGGTGGGGCGCCTTCCTGGAAGAGCTCGCCACCGCCCCAGGCATGCAGCAGATAGTCCACGTGTGGCCCCAGCCGGCCTGTCTGTGCAAGCACATCGCGCATCAGGAACACTGAGTGCGCCCAGGCTCCGCCAACCCACCAGTTCCACTGGAATCCGGAACCAGCCTGGAATGCCTGGTCATGCAGGTGATCTGCTAACAGCAGGTAGGCATCAGCCAGGCGTTTGCGTTGCTCTGCATCGTTGCTGGCGCGATACGCGCTGGCGGCATGTTGAGCCAGGCTGGACATCGCTGCCGGGGTTTGCATGTCTTCCCATCCGGGCCCATGCTCGTCAGGCCAGTACGCCGAAGAAGGTCGAGCCCCTGCTGCAGCCGCCTCTCGTGCTGAAGCGAAAAATTGATAGTGGCCGTCAATTCCCGGGCCGCGCACACCATGCTCATCACGGACAATGCCCAGCGCCTCAATTTGTTCGCATATGTTATCGACCTGTGCCTGCCCGATCCCTGGCCCTTCATCGGGCCCTATGAGCTTGCGTATCGCCGCCAGCTCCTCATCGCTGACCTGCTCAGGCAGCGAGAAGCGCTGGTCATCGGGCGTAGGCCGTTGCCACTGCGCTTCCTTTTCGGGGATGACCTGGTGCCAGCCATATGTGAGGGTGTTGTACTTGATGAAATCCAGAAAGACGGTCCCTTCCGGAGTGTCAGTGGCTGCTACTATGCGGATATTGTCCACTTCGGAGGTTGGTTGACCTTCGGGGAATGCATGATAGAAGGGCCGCCCCTGCCTCCAGCCGGTGAGGTGCAGGGGAAAGCGGAACGAACCGGTGACTGTCTCACCTTCTCTGAACTCGAATAGCAACTCACTTGCGATTGGCTCTTCGGTATATAGCCACACTGAGAAGCTGGCTCTGGTACCGAACTCGCCTCGGCGCTCCACATCTCCGATGCCGTGGTGGATGATCAACTCTTCGCCTGCCTGCCAGTTCCAGCGCAGCGAATTTTCGCCGTGTTTGTAGTGCCAGGGGCTGAGGCTGAGACTGTCGGGGCGCGAAGGGACGAAGTAGTCAGGGATACCGTTTTCGAACGACTCAAAGTAACTGATTTCCTGGCCCAGTATCGTGGTGCATGCGACTAAAACAACAGTGACACTGACAAGCATCGTAGTGAGGTTGTCCATTTGGCGCCTCCACAAATGTAGTCGCTTCAATCTGTTGTCAGGCTCGGGTGTCGTCCTTGATGGGCACAACCCTGATTCTGGTGTGCCAGCATTGCTGCTGATGGCTATCGAGGCTACCTCGCTTGCATCATGTACCGAGTGACATAGTCACGAATCGAACGGGCAAGTGTCTTATTTTCGCTTGTGTGCTTACTTCATTTTTCTTCGATTGCGTGTAGCGACAGGCGGTCCTTCGCCGTGGTGGTCACGGCAACGGTTTCTCCTCTCCATATGTGCAATGCACAGCTCTGATGCCTCCTAATGGCGCTTCAGGCAGGCCAGAGGACGAGCATTTGTTGACACAATTTCATAGCCATCAGCGGTTATGGCAGTAGACGGATGGCCAGTTCGTGGTTTCCTACTCATTTGCCTCCCGCGCCAGGCATCGTAGTTGTCACTATGCCCCCTGTCAACTGCGTTTCAGCAGTGTTGCTGGGTTTCACCGAACGGGTAGATTGTTCAGCCACAAAGCGCCGCCGATCATGTACAGGAAGTGCGGCCAGGCATGTATTTTACGATCCTCCCGAGCGAATTCCTGAGCTTTGCCAGCGATAATGCTTGCGACACGGGATGTCGGCATGGGCCCACAGAGCCCTCCAGACACCATATGTATTACGGATATATTCGGCGCCAGATGCAAGAATGCCTGTATGACAATTTCACACTTCATGAAACTGCTGCACAGCAAGCCTGTTATAATAGACATAAATTGAGTAATGAAAATGTAAAATATATATACCAGAGAAAGGATTTCATGGCTTGAGGAGAACAGCTATCAAGCAACTGTAAGCGTTGCAGCCGGTTGAGGAGGTGCAAATTGAGTATGAGCAGGTCTTGTCGCCGCTGTAGCAGGTACACCAGCACACAGAGGGGATGGTGAGTCGCTTGGCATCTCGGACTATTGACGTGACGTTCACACTTGTTACGCCCGCGTATGCAGGAGGGGCGGATGCCGAAAAGACGGATGGCCTGCGCCCACCGACACTTAAGGCGCTGCTACGCTTCTGGTGGCGCACAATGAAGCCTCATCTGAGCCCACGCGCCCTGTTCGACGCCGAGGAGCAGATCTTCGGCTCCACCAGAAAAGGACAGGGGCTAAGAGTAGTGCCGTTGGGGAAGCACGGCGACCATAATACCGAAGACAAAAACTACAACGTTCATGCTAAGGTGCCACTGTACTACATGGCTTATGGTGCAGGCACACAGCGAATACGTGCCGGCCAGGAGTTCGCGTTTCGACTAATTGCCCCACCGGCACTCAGCGAGGAGCAATGGTCAGAGGTACGCATAGCGGCCTGGCTACTGTCAGCTTTCGGTGGCTTTGGGCGGCGGTCCCGGCGAGGTTTTGGAAGTCTCCAACTGGCTACACAACTGTCGCAGAAGGTTCCTCATATCACAGACTTACAGAGTAGTCGCGCCGTTGCTGAGGCAATTGGCAAGATGCTAAACGCTATCGGATCTGCATGGAACCACGCCCATCTCCCTGCACACACTGCATTTTCACAGAAGGCGTTGATCAGGATTGGCGCTCAGCCGACGGGCAGTTGGGAAGACTGTCTCATAGCTGGGAGCGAAGCGTTCTATAAGCTGCGCCGGAGCTTGGGAGCTCAATTCGAGCATGCTGAAAAAGGTTTGCCTGTGGGCGCTGACTTTGAGTTGATGTATGAGTATCGAAGCAAACCACCTGCTTCAGGCGCCAATCGTGCTACTCAGGGTGCAGCCTTCGGTTTGCCTCACAACTACCGGTTTTCTGCAGGCAACAACCAGCACCTAAGAATTGATGTTGCAGGGCCTGGCCAGACTGCCGGGCGCAGGGCCTCCCCCGTGTTTTTCAAAGTTCTCAAGATCGCGGGCAACAGGTACGTACCTTTGGTCGCATGGCTACCGGGGCAATTCCTACCCAATGGCTATAAGGTTGTGTTGCAGGGCGATCGGCGGGGCCCTCTGCAGACACCAGACGATAAGGCTATCCGCGACTTGTTTAGACTGTTGACAGGTTCACAGTGGGAGGTGATCCGATGAATAGTGCCATGCTTTCTTTCAGCTTGACGCCGGTGCAGGATTTTGTGGAGGCGGCGCGTACGGTTCGCGACCTCAAGGCTGGTTCGTGGCTGTTGTCACACCTCACCTATCAGGCGTTTGATAGGGCGCGTACTCTGGAGGGGACAGCGGTGTTCCCGACCCCCCCTCCTTCAGGGCAGGGGCCCGGGAGCATCCCGAACCAGTTCGTGATGAGGTTCGATAGCGTGGAGGATGCCAGTAATGCCGAGGAGGAGTGCCGAAATGCGGTGCAGGCTCGCTGGAAGGAAATCGCCGCGACCGTGCACGCCGCACTGAAGCCCGGCTTCGATGCGGCTTTTACAGGGTGGGATTGCGACTGGGATGCGCAGATTGAGCGCTACTGGGATATCATCAGCGTCGTGGTGCCTCTTGCTGACATGACGCCGGAAACTTACGAGGCGCTATTTGGCGCTGCCCCGACCGGCGGCATCGGCTTGGCCGAGCAGTGGAAGATCATGCAGATGCTTTTTGCCGCCAAAAAGCACGTGAGGCATTTCCCTGGCAACCATGGGACAAAACGCCACAAGTGTGCTTTGCTTGGTCGCCTTGAGCAGATGGGACCGATCGGACTGAGAGATGCTGATCGATTCTGGAGCACAGAAGGGGTGGCAGGCTTTTCTCGGGAGGGAATTTATCTGGGTGAGCGCGATCGGCTGTGCGCAGTATCGCTGGTGAAGCGGTTCAGCGGGCTCGACGCCGGTCTGAGTTCTCTGCAGGAGCCGGTGATGGACACTGCCGGCATCGCCACCTCCGCCTGGTGGGCGCAGGTGAAAGGGCAGTTGCCACAAGAAACAGCAGCATTTGAAGAGGCAGTTGAGAGCCTACAAAGTGAGCTTGGTGGTGGCCGTGATACGGAGATGCGCTACCTGGTGATGGACAACATCTCTGTGGAAGCGCTCGCCCGCGGCACGCATTTCGAGCGCACACCTGAAGCAATCCGTGAGCAAGCTGCCAATCTAGATGCTGCACGAAGCAGCCTGTTTAGCAGAGCTCGCGAGAGCGATATGAGCGCCCCGCCACGTTACTACGCCATACTCAGCCTTGACGGTGATGAGGTGGGCAAGTGGCTGGGCGGTGATAAGACGCCGCTGACAGAAGGCTACCACTCTGCTGTTAGCATCCAGTTGCTGGATTTCGCAGGTCAGGCGGAAGACATAGTCAACGAGCACCGCGGTGTACTTGTGTATGCCGGTGGTGATGATGTCCTGGCTTTGCTGCCGGCGGCGAATGTGCTCGCATGTGCCAGAGAGCTGCGTGAAAGCTATCCACAGTTTGCGACCAACACTGGAGATAGTGGGCCAGCTTCGACCGCAAGCGCCGGTATCTGCATCCTGCATTATATGCAGGATCTTCGCACAGGCCTGCAGGCAGCGCGTCAGGCCTGTGACCAGGCCAAAGATTGGGGCCGCGACGCCCTGGGTGTGACCGTCATGAAGAGTTCCGGCTCGAGTATGTCCACCACAGTGGAGTGGCCGGAAATCGCGCATATGGCCAGGCTGCAGCAGCTTTTCGAAGCGGGCGTCAGTGACCGCTGGGTCTATAAGCTCTGGGGTACGGTTCCGGATGTCTCTGACTCGCTGCTCCCAGATGCGGTTGGTCTCATGGTTTCTCATGCCACCAGGCGCATGGAAGTGTCAGGGCCGGTAGCTGCTGAAATCAATCGCCTGTTAGCACAGACTGGCGACGCCAAAGAGAATCTGCGAGGTTACATTCAGGAGCTGTGGGTGCGATTGACAGACACAATCCACCAGCGCCATCTGCAGCTTGCCAAGCAGCGCCATCTGCGGCCTGAAGATCTGGCGGCATTCCCGTCCAAAAGCGGAAAATGTTTTGCTCAGAAGGTTCTCGATGAGTTCTGCAAGTACTGTCTGATCATGAGCTTTTTGACGAGGGGGCGTGATTGAACTGCATAAAGTGACTTTGCGCCTGTATCCGGCTGATGTGCTGATGTTCCGGGAAACTCGCTATTTCGGCATAAGCGCCGCTGACTCGAAATCAGGCTTTCCACTACCGCGTACGGTGGCCGGTGCCGTGCGCACCTATATGCTTCAAGCTTGCGGGGCTGATTTTAGGAAGCTCCGAGCTCTACGGACCAGACGCAACGCGCAACCCGCAGAGACGCCGGAAGATGGCGAGGGGACCGATGATGCCTTAAGGCAGGCCTGCAGCAACGGCTCCTGGGCCGTGGATGCCGCTATCCAGGGGCCGTTTTTGGCAAGCAGCGAGGGCGAGGGGTTGCGCTACTACCCCATGCCGCGCACTATCGTCCGCATAGGCGATGACGGCATCTCCAGCCTCAAACCGGTAGATGAGAAAGCAGTATCGTGTTGGCCCGAAGAAGTGCCTCGACCGCTGACTTCTGGAAGTGACAAAACATGCAAGCACCTTGACGGTTACTTTATTGATGAGGCGACACTTAAAAAATACCTCGAAAAGGGCACGGCGCCTCTGCAAAAGCAGGTCGAAAATGCGAGTTCAGACCAGCATTTCATGCCCGAGACACGGGTAGGTGTCGGCATATCGCCGACGACTCTGGCGGCTGAGGAGGGGCTACTGTACACCTCCACGTTCACGCGCTTGGAAAAGAAGAGAGCACTTGAAGTTGACGTCATATTGCCCGGCGCTGACGCTGAAAGTGCTCTACGCACTTTCACGGAGCAGAAGCCCTGGCTGCGTCTGGGTGGCGAGGGGCGTGTAGCACGTGTCGAGCTCACCAAGTACCGTGGTGCACTGGACGCCCCGGCAAATGGCGGGAGACCGCTGCTGTATTTCGCCACACCTGCCATTTTTGGCGGTGGCCATTGGAAGCCTCACAGCATCAGTTGGGGGACGCGTGTCGTCGCTGCGGCGGTGGGCAGTCCTCGAGCTTTCTCAGGATGGGATCTGTCGCTGGACCTGCCTATGCCTACCCGATACGGTGTGCCGGCCGGATCGGTGTACTTTTTGGAAGAGCCACGATGGCAAAGTAGTGATGACCCGCATGGGACTTGTCAGAGTGATAGCCCCAGGGAAGCCGCTGTCGGCTGGGGATACTGCTTGAGAGGAGTGTGGTAATTATGGCTGGTGCAATACTGCTACTGAGGGCCCGAACGGCGCTTCATGCCGGGGCTGGCACGGCAATCGGCCCGGTAGATCTGCCGATCCAGCGAGAAGTGCACACCAAATGGCCGATGATACAGGGCTCGGGCATCAAGGGTGTCATGAGAGATGTGGCACGCCGAAGCGTGAACAGTGCCGATCCGGTATCTGCTGACAATGACCCTGACATAAATGCTGTTTTCGGCCCGGCGGTCGGCGGTGATGGAGGATTTGCCGGTGCCCTGACGGTTACAGATGCACAGATTCTTGCTTTTCCGGTGCGATCACTCAAAGGCGTGTACGCACTGCTAACGTGTGATAGTGCCATACGCCGGTTTGCCGACAATTGTGCTCTGGCGGGCGTAGATACGCCCTGGTTTGACGGGAACGCAGGTATACCCGGCTGTGAGTGTCCGGAGGCACTGTTTTTCGACCAGCAGGAGCAACAGGTGGCTGTCTTGGAAGATATGACTGTTGAGCTGGATGGCAATCCTGGACAGGCTCTCGCCGCCGAACTAAACAAGCTTCTATCTCCTGTTGGGGTGCAACTGCCCACACACCTCCTGATTGTGGGGGACGAAGTGTTTAATTTCGCGGTACAGTATCGAACCCAGGTAGTGACCCGCAACCGCCTGGATCCGACCACCAAAACAGTGGCGAGCGGTGCTCTTTTCAGCGTTGAAGCTCTCCCGCCAGAGACCATCATGTACAGTGCGCTGCTTGCCGATCAGCCGTTCAGCACGCGGAGTGAAATAGGAGATGCCGGAAGTGTTATGAGCAAGGCTGCCGAGTGGGCGCACCGCCGGTTGATGCAATTCGGCGGTGATGCTACTACCGGCAAGGGTTTGTGTAGCTCTTATATGCTGAGGGGAGGTACACAGCAATGAAAACGCGTGAGCAGGAGCGGTCGAGCGAAGTCTACACTGTGCTGACAGATAGATTTGGCGAGGACAGTGCGAAGTGGCACTGCGATACTGGAGCCGAAAAGTATCTTGGCACTCTGAAGAAGACCACGGCGCGCATCTATATCTCGGGCCTCGGCCAGGCGATCGCATTTGTGTGTGCGCGCCATGATGCGCAGTCTACAGAGCGCCAGGCAGTCAACGAATTGTCCGATTTGGTTCTGGTCATGATGGGGCTGCCCGGGCCGGCCAGAAGTAAGGGTGAAACCCCCTCCGGTGCCCTTCTGGAAGTGATACGCGAGGGCGAGCTGGAGACCATGATGCGTGCCACTGATGAGGCGCTTGCGGCGATCACCTGGCTGACGCGCTATCTGGAGGGTGCGGGCGTCAAATCGGATGACGCACCTGAAGCCGATCAAGGCGGAGAGGGGCAGTAAAATGGCATACTATCCGCTACCTAAGAAGACGGCGGCTGCTGTTGCCGCATTTCGTAAGACGCATCGCTGCAAACTTCACCCGGGGCTACTTCTGGACCGGTTTGTAGCGTATGCTGACAGTAAATTTATTACCTCATACGAGCAGACCGATCAAAAGAAGCATCTGGACTGTGTGGCCAATGCCATCACTGGAACTGGGCAAGACGCGTCCCTCGTAGATCCCAAATCTGGCATTCTCAAGAGCGAGTGGGATGAACTGGCCGCACTTGTATCTGATGCCAACGTATGGCGGCAGAAGACCATCTGGCGTTTGGCCGCACATCTGTCGCGGGCGACGGCGGTCGAGAACGCATCTTTGTGCCTGCACCCCATTTACGGCTTCCCATATCTACCGGCCACAGGCCTGAAGGGGCTGGCGCACGCCTATGCTGCCCTGGAAGAGACTGATCCGGAGAAAAAAGACCAGATCGGGACGATATTTGGCAGCCAATCTGCGGCTGGCACGGTGCTCTTTCTTGACGCATGGCCCGAAATCTGGCCGGAAGCCGGGCCGACGGTCGAAGTTGATATTCTCAACAACCATCACCGTGAATACTATGTCTCGGGCGGCCAGAGCGGTGAAGCGGTCAGTGCGCCTGGCGATTGGGAAAATCCGGTTCCTGTCTACTTCCTCGCAGTCGCACCAGACACGGTGTTCAGATTCTGTGTTGCGAAGTTGACTGAGCAGACTTCTGCCGACGATGTCTGCCTGGCCGCCGAATGGCTGCAAAAGGGCCTTCAGGTGCTTGGCGCTGGCGCAAAGACAGCGGCCGGATACGGCTATTTCAGCGAGCCGGAGCCGTACGATCTTCCCCCTCCTCCTGACCCAACGCTCAGCGACATGCCGGAACAGTTGCACGCTTACTTCATGAAGCTGCAGGGATGGCTGGACGCAGGTGATGAGCCCAATCTCGGACGCCAGGGACATTTTCTGAATCTGCTGGAGAACATACACGATACAGAGCTGAAGCGGCAAGCGGTGGCTGAGACTCTGGAAAAGATTGCTGGCTATTCGAATCTGACAAACCGGCGAAGCAAGAAACCGGAGCGGCCTTGCCTCAAAGAAAGATTGGAGGCAATGCTGGAGGAGCTGGGAGGCTGATATGGCGCGATGTGAGGTTTGAGTTTCGCCGGGAGGACGCTCCAGGCAGTTCGCGTGGTGGAGCCCTCCTGAAGTAGACCGGGAAAACTCCTGAATTACTGCGGCCGGTTGCAGTGCACATAGAGGTGATGCGTTGTGAGAACCTACGTCTTGACCACCGTGGGTGTATCCTTGTTAGGCCAAATACGCAATAAGTTCGAGATAAGTGATGGCAAGTTACCAGATGAGCGGCAAGTAGTGGCCTTCTTGCGGAAGCACAAACCGGAAGACCGCGAATGCGGTGCAGAAATCAACTCGCTTGCAGCCCTGCTCAGCGGCACCCAACTATCCACTGGCACTCCTGAAGCGCCGGCAGCAGTCCAATTGCTCGTCTCTGACACCGATGAGGGAGAGTGGGTGGGACAGGTGCTGTGCCAGTACCTGCCAAAGTGGCAGGGGCCAAAGATTGAAGATGTGCAGATGGCCAGAGTGAGCCAGCTCAATGGTGAAGACTACAAGAGCTTCGCCAACCAGGGGCTAAAGTCGCTGGTCACGCAGGCGATAGAGTGCCTGAAGAGCGCAGAAACTAAATGGCCGGAAGCAAAGCGCGTGATAAACGCTACCGGCGGCTACAAGGCGCAAATCAGCTTTGCCGGATTGATTGGCCAGGTCATGGATGTGCCGGTGGTATATCTGTTTGAGCATTTCGCTCAGTGTATCGAACTGCAGCCTCTGCCGGTAGCTTTTGACCGCGGGCTGTGGCTGGAAAATTATTGGCTTTTCAATGCATTGGCAGAAAAAGGAGAGATGGTCGAGTGGCGGCGGGTCTGTAACTACCAGGTGGACAAACGCATTGCCGACCTGCTGATCAGGGTAGAGATTGACGGGAAAGAATACGTCGAACTCAGCCCCATACTCGAACTGCTTCACCAGGGCTTCAAATCCACGCCACCTGAAGAAATGGAGCAGCCGCCTGACAGCGGTATTAATCCGGCTGACAAGCTGAAAATAGCCCCTGACCATCACCGTCCAAATGGAGCCAAAACGCGCTTCCAGCAGCTTGCCGAACTGCCCTGGGTGAAGAGAGTAGAAACGATCGAGCTGGCCAATACTCCCATCAGCAGGCCAAAGTCTGGTGGTAATACCGCTGTCAACGAGATTTTGGTCATACATAGTGATGGCAGCAAGGGTGTGGAGATCCGCCTGATTACCACCTGCAGCACCGATGCCGAGCGGAACTGGTGCCTCGAAGAGTTGAAGACTGTGATGGTGTAGGGCAGAAGGAAGCATGAAGGGGCTACACATGGCAGCGAAAGCCGACAGCTATCCGTTGTTGGTAGCCCCTCTTCCGACTGCCCGACCACGTCCGCGATATTGCGCGCCTCACTTTGATAGTCAGCTAGTCATCAAAAGTGTGGGTGAGCACCCCGAAGATCCGGGGAGCTCCTATGGCAGATGGCATACTCGGAGGGGGCGATGGTGAGTGTGAGCCGTCCCCGGGGTCGGAGATACGCGGCCTTCACGTGCTGTCACGGGCATGATGAGGGCATGTGCTCAATCGGTTGTGGAGAAGATGCCTGCCTTCAACCCCTGGCCTGGCCGGCAGCCTGCGACGGCTACACCGGTACCAAGGCACTCTGTATGATGCCAAAGCCGCGATCAGTCTGAGATGGTGGGATGCCCTTCACAGTACTGATGCTGGTGACAGTAGCCGCAGTTGTCCGTGTTATTGCTCGAACTGGTGAGCCCAGATGCCACAAATCGCATTTCCGGCCGCGTCCAGTGCATACTGCTTTATCTGGCAAACCTCCTCCTCTTGCACAACACAGTCACTTTGAGTCAGGTACACCAGGTTGGCAGTGGCCGGGCAATACCCCGTCGCCTGTTCCACGGCGTAGCAGTACAGCCCCAACTGCACCCGATACTGCTCATGCATGGCCTCATCGAACTGTCCAGTTTTGTAGTCCAGCAGATGATACTGCCCGTCGGCAGTATGCACTAACGCATCCACCTTTCCCTCGATCATGACCTGTTGCCCACCAACTGTTAGCAGAACGCTCAAGCCCACCTCGGAACGCAGGTCGCTATCGGCTTGAAACAGATTATCGTACAGGTCGGAGTTGACGAAGTGGAGTACATGAGCGTGGATAGATGCCGCCTGCTCGGCCGCCCGCCGGTCGAACTCGGTGCCCAGTGGCAAGGCGGGGGGCGTGTCTACAAGAGGCACCAGCTCACCAAGCTTGTCCACACCGCCGCTACCTACCAGTTGCAGCACCCGGTGTACGACTGTGCCCAACTCCATCGCGTTGAGTGCCGCTTGCGAGGTGGCGCCGAAGACAGGTGCCATGCCCGGCAGGCCCAGGCGGTTTTGCAGCTCGTACATGCGCGGGCAGTGGTGGTACAGGGAAAGCTCAGTGGCGGTGAAGCGGAGCTGCCCCTCCAGCGTCTTGGCAACCGGACCGACCTGCCCTACGATATGCGGCAGCAGTTCGTCCACCGAACCTGTCGTGGGTAACGCCGGGGGTTGGTATTGCTCATCGCTGATCTCCAGGCAGTCGCTGAGCTGCAGCCCCTCTTCATGCCATTTCCACAGCGTTTCATCGGCAGAGTTGCTACCCGCATCTGTCCAGATCTCTGTGTTCAGAGCCTCGCTTACCCAGCCCAGCGGACTGTCGGAGGCGTCCTGTGAGATGTTTCCTTTTCCAGTCAGCTTCGTGACAGCCGAGAGTATCAGCAGGTCTCTGGCACGGGTAGCTCCTACGTAAAAGAGCCGCCGTTTTTCGGCTTTCTCCTCCCGTTCATCAGCTTCTTTTATCTCCGCAGCGACAGAGGGCCAGATATTTTTTGCGTCGTCTTTAACAGCCTGCACAGGGAAGCTTTTGACTGCAAAACCGCTGGCCGGATGGAAGCGATAGGCTGACTTATCACCACCCGCTCCGCGGCACAAATCTGGCAGTACCACCACTGGCCACTGCAGCCCCTTGGCTGAATGGTAAGTGATCAGCTTGATGGAGTCGCCGCTCTCCTCTTCGATCGGGGCCTGCCCCTCGCGCTCCTGCCTCATGGTGAGACGCGTGATGTGTTCGATGAAATCACGCAGACCGGCGTGGCCAGTAGCTTGCCCCTGGCTCTGGAATTGCCCGGCTAGCTCCACGAGCTTGCGTACGTTCGACACGAGCTGAGCGCCGCTGAACTGGCCCGCCAAAGTCGCGCTGAAGCCGGTGCGATCCACGACTTCCTGCACCAGAGCCGGCAGCGGCAGACGGTTCTTTTTCGCCCGCAGCTCCGTGAAGAGTGCATAGGCCCGCCTGATGCGCTGCAGCTGAGACTCTTCGATGACCTGTATCGTCTCATCAGTATGCGCGGACATCTCATCAGCCTGCGCGTCGGAAGCTTCGCCATTTGCTAGGGCTAGGGCGGCCTGCTGCAGGCGCGCCCACCACGAAGGCGCATTCAGGCGGCTGAGATGATACAGAGTCTCGTCTGACAGCCCGATCATCAGTGAACGCAGGGCGCCGACGAGAGCCACATCATCGAGTTCGTTTTCCAGTGTCTTTAGGAAGTTGGCGACATCCTGCACCTCTTGAGCGTCGAAAAAGCCGCGCCCGACTACGAGGTAGTAGGGCAGTCCCGCATGGCGCAGTGCCTGCTCGTAGATATGTACATCGGTCATGGCACGCAGCAGGATGGCTACATCGCCGGGCCTGACCGGCTCCCAGCACTCCTCGGTGCCGCTTTTGTGCCGAACCTGCATTTGACTGTCATCTATCATCTTCACGAGTCGGCCGGCGATCCACCTGGCCTCTCGCTTGCGCAACTCTTGCATGTCGGCGCTATCAGCGGCTTCGGAGCCCTCGCCACTTGACGCGCTTTGGGCGGCAATTACATGCACCTCGACGGGATGCTGGTCTTCTGGCAAAGGCGGGAGGGCAATTTCCATGTTTACATAGGTCGCTTCCCACTTCTCCTTCTCATCAGTCCCCATCACCGCTTCATGGCTAAACAGTCGGTTGTACACTTCTACCAGGCTGGCGTTGGAGCGGAAGTTGCGCGTCAGCTCATGGATGACGCAACAGTCCTGTGAACTCATCTCGTCACGCGTGGTGTTGAACACTGTCACATCCGCGCCTCGGAAACGGTAGATGGACTGCTTGGCATCACCTACGATGAACAGACAGCGCCCCCCGGTCTCAGCCAGATGCGGGGCGACCACCGGGTCATACTGCTCTCCAGTCACCAGCGGCCACAGCACCTGTTTTTGCAGCGTGTTCGTGTCCTGAAACTCGTCGATGAGTAGATGGCAGATAGCCGCACCGGCACGCTCCAGCGTCTCCGGAGAATCGGCCCACAGTTTCCGGGTGAGCTCCAGCAGATCCTCGAAATCTACAGCGCCCATCTGCTTCTTGGCCGCGGCATACGCCTCAAGAGCCGCCTTCAGTTCTTGCACCAGCGCAAAGGTCAGCTCGGCACTCTCTTCCTCCACTTCGCTGTTCCAAGTGACACTATTGATATCGTTTTTGAGTTGTCCGAGGAGACCCTCGGATTTGTGTATGAACAAACGCTGGGCGGCCTTCATAGCGTTCATATCCAGACCGAGTGCGCTCCAGGCATTGTTCGAACCCACATTTGTGGCAGGAACTTCGAGCAATTCTTCCAGTGCGGCTAACACCTGATTGTAGCGCGCCGGCGTAAGTTCGTATGTACTGTACAGATGAAGCTGGTGACTGTAGATAATTTCGCATAACTGCTGTCTTCGCTCTTCGAGCTTGTCGCCCTCAGGGCCTTGCGTATCGAGGATGTGCTGTAGGGAAGGGGCGAACTGCTCATGCTCGAGTATTTTCCTGAGCACTCTGACCTTCCGCTCCTCCGCCATCTCCTGCCACCTGCTCAGTAGCTCATCTGGCGACTGGTAGGCGGTGTCAACCAGCACGCCTTCGAGCTTCACTCGCTCCTTCCCGAGCGCGATCAGAACACGTACCAGATCGCCATAGCCCAGCGTCATCGCGAGCGTCCTGGCAGTCTGCTCAGAGCCAAGGCGGGTGAGTAGATGCCGTCGTATGGTCTCCTCCAGTAGCAACTCTGCATCGGTTTGATCGAGCACCGTGAACTCCGGATCCAGGCTCGCTACCAGTGCATGTTCTCGGAGCAGACGCGCACAAAAGCCGTGGATAGTGCTGATCGGGGCAGCCTCCAGCTCATGTACCAGCGATTCCCAGTCTACGCCAGGGCTTGCGGAGACGGCAGAGGCCGCGTCACCGCTGGCTGTCTGCTGTTGGGCCCGGACACGGCACTCTTCACGCAGCCGCTGCTTCATCTCAGCGGCCGCCTTCTCGGTGAAGGTGACCGCCACTATCTGTGCAGGTTTATAGCCTTCGCCTAGCAGATGGAGGTAGTGCTCGACGAGTATGGTGGTTTTGCCCGCACCGGCGCCGGCACTGAGAAACTGATGCTGTTCGACGTTGCTTACGATACTCTCTCGCAGAGTATCGTCATCGTGAACCACAGTATCGCCTGATAGTGTCTCAGTCATCACATGCCTCTTTTCTGCTATGCTTGCTACTTTCTGCTCTTACGGTTGCCGCATATATCTCCGAAATCGCAGTAGCGACATGGCTTGACGCCATCATGCGGTTCGGGGGGGAATTTTCCGGAACGTATACCCGATACGTGTTGGCCAATCATTTGCCTGGCCTGAGCGATCGTGGCATCGAGAAGAGGCGTCCCATCTCCTGCTGTTGAGCTTGCCAAGAGGCGTGTGCGCCAACCTACTGGCCTACGCACTTGCCAGTAGCCCCACAGCAGAAAGCCAGCAGCCTCGCCAGGGTACATCTGCTCGACGGCCATCGCGTACAGCGGAAGCTGGACATCGATACCCGAGGTGACGAGTTTTTTGGTCGGGCCATCGCTGCTCTTGTAGTCCCACAGCACCCACCGTTTGCTATTGCCGTCCGCTTCGGCCAGGTCTATGCGGTCTATGCTGCCTTGCACTCTGATAGGGCCGATAGTTGCATCGGTGCAGATGGGCAGACCGCCGCTTTGCCCGTACCTGACCTCCACAGCCCGCACTCGACGTGGTGGGAGCTGCGCTCCGGTTCCGCCTGTAGCGCTGTTTTTCTCAGCGTCACACTTGAGTACCGCACGCAGATCCTGTCTCATCCGCTCTATGGCCATCTCCCACACACCGCGGGCACCGAATACCGTCTGCGCCCAACTGTCGGCTATGCCATTTATGACCTGCTCGAGTTGCTCGTAGGCTGCCGGGAGGTCTTCGTTTGTCAGTGGTGCATCGTTGTCAGTACCGATGGTGCGCTGGCCGTAGAACGCGCTCAGGATGCGGTGGGCCAGCAGGCCCAGATCGCGGATGTCGGTATCGTCAGTAGGCTCTTCCAGCCCCTCGAGGCCCAGCACATAGCGGAAGTAGAACTGCATCGGGCAGGCGGCATAGCTGTTCAGGCTGCTGGCCGAGAAGATGTAATCCTGACCATAGCTTGTGGCCAAATCGGCGGTGATGGCAGCGTTGCTGATGATACCCGCGAAGGCGCTGTTTTCGGACGCATCGGCCCTCTGCCAACCGATCTGCGAGAGCTCACATATCTGAGCGGGCTCGGGGAGGCCGCCGGAGTCTGAGCCCGACGCCAGCTCGTTTAGCACTTCCTGTATCTGCGTATCTTGCAGTTGTGGAGGATGCGCCTGCATTGCTTGCACCGCCTCCAGAACCTCCAGGTAGTGGCAGGCGCCCTTGAGCTGTTCGATTACCTGCGACTGGCGGCGGGTGTGCACTAGCTCTGATGGCGATTCGTCGCTCTCCTCCCAGTGCCGCAGCACTTCATCTACGTACGGAGAACGCAAGACCGGTGAGCCATCAGCTTCGGTCAACGGATACGTCAGCCACACTTGCTTCCGCGCCGCCGACAGCGCTGCATGCAGTAGCTGTTTGTCGTCATGAATCTGGCCGGAACGGGGGCGCAGCCCCGGATTTTCCTCCTGCAGGGAGGCCCGATCGGCATCAGGATAGAAGACATCTGCAGGGCCTCTACGCGGCAGCAGCCCATCGCGCATGCCGCAGATGAAGAGCACCTCGAACTGTTCGAACCCGGCCTCGGTCATGTCCAGAACCTGCACACCTACCCCGCGCCGACCGGCTATCTGCAGACGCATCTCTGAGCACGCCCGACGTACCAGAGAGGCAAACTCCGTGGGCAACATGGTAGCGGCTGTTGCCTCCGCTTCAGCCGGGGCATCAGAGCTCTCGGGAGGGTCTACCGGCGCCTCAGCAATCTCGGCCAGTAGCTCCGATAGCTGGGTGAGGCCTTGCTGATCTTTGGCTGCCTGCCTCACATCGGCACTGTCAACTGCGCCGACTATGTTCAGATTTTTCAGGATGTCACTAAACTTCTTCGCTGCATTTGCCATCGATTGGGCACCTAATAGCGGCTGGAGCAGCTTCCGCAGGCCACCTACCACCTTGCTGCACTGCTCGACATAGCCTATCAGGGCATCGATAGTCGTCAGCGGACGCAAACGGTTGCCATCATCATCCTCCTGCGTCTGCTCGCTCCATTCAGGGTTTGATGAGATGTTGAAATCAGAATCGAGCTGCTGTCGCTGTGTACGCTCGCTTTGCAGTCGCGTACCGAGACGCGCGAAACCGGCCGCCCAGTCCTCCCAGGGCTCTGGAGCATCAGAGCCGCCGATGATGCCCGCCTCCAGTGTCAGCTTTTCGAACTGGCGGGACTTGATCTGCACGCCATCTCCGGGCAGGCACTGCACATAGTTGCTGCCCAGCAGTTTCAGTACATCCTGGCGTCGCCACCGGCTGGATACCACATCTAGCACATCGAGTGCCGCCTGCACGGCAGGCACCGAGGCCAGCGCCGGGCCGCGGCTGAATTCGGCGGGGATGCCATACCAGGTCAGAACCTGCCGCAGCGCGTCTGCATGGCCCGAATCCCACGAGCGCAGCATCACTACCACCTGATTTGCCCGTGGCCTATCTGTGCCCGCTTCCTGCGCACCGGTCAGGAGCAGCTTGATGCGGCGGGCCACCTCACGGCACTCGCCGACTACACCTCCGGCAGCTTCCAGCACCTGCACTGAGGCATCTACCTCACCTGCCGGGGGCGCTTGCGATGCGAACATATGCTGACGCAGGTGGCTCAAATTGCTCTCGTCTGCCTCCGAGGAGCTGTCGTCTTCCTGCACCTCAAGAGATGACAGGATGTTCTGGAGCTGCGCTATAGTGGCTTCAAACAGTGGGGTCATCTCCGGCCTATTCTCATCCCGCCAGAGCCGTATCTCGACGCGCTCCACGAAGGTCGCCAGTTTAGCGATCATCTCCATCTGGACGGCCGTGAAGCTCCGGAAGCCATCCAGCAGTAGCACCTTCAAATCTTGCAGCGGCTGCCTATTCTCGGCGTGCAAAAGTTCTACAGCATGCCCGAGCAGTCCGGGGACATCGTACAGCTCCAACTCCTGCAGCCGCTCCTGGTACGCGAAAAAGACGGCTGCTACATCTGCGTTTGCCTGATTGCCCGGGCAGCAGTTTTGCACTATAGTCTCGAAATCTGCAGAGCTTATGCCTGCATGTTTGAGCTCTTCGAGCAGCGCGCACATAGAATTGGCGGTACCGGGCATGGCATAAGTCTCGCTCAGATGAGCTAACCCCTGACTGTGGTGCAGCAAGGCCAGCAACTCGGCCACCAGCATTCGCTGCTGCAGCGGGCTTATCCGCCGGTAGTGGCTGTGATTGGCTACCAGCACACTTTCAGCCAGCTCAGCGAAAGTCATGATGCGCGGATCGACCAGCGCGCCGATATTAGCTTCCCCGCAGAGTACTTGTCTGCGCACTATCGCAGCGGCCGCGTTGGTTGGTACCAGCAGAGCCATACCGTCAGGGCCGTACTCTGCAAACTGCTCGCGATAGGTCTGTTCCAGGCCCCCAGCAAGGCCTACAGCAGATGTCAGATGTACTAGGACCTGTGCCGCCATACTCGCCTCCGATGTTGCTTTACTTTGCCGCC
>JAAYSP010000070.1 GCA_012518355.1 candidate division WS1 bacterium
CATGCCACTGCACTCGCTCACAGTGTGAACTACGTGCCTGTTTCGGCTGCTGTCTGGGCATTTGGTTGCGCTTCGTTTGACGCTATAGTGTCACCTATCTCCTGCATCAGCGTCTGCTCTCCACGGTTGAGCAGCTTCTGTACATCCAGGATTATGATGAGGCGGCTTATGTCGTCTTTTTTCTGCTTGCCCACACCTGAGATGAACTGAGTATCCACGCTTTTGACCACCGAAGATGGTGGCTCGATGTCATCTTCAGACAAACGCGTGACTTCAGAGATGGCGTCTACCAGGAAACCGACGATCTGTTCTCCGATCTCGGTTATGACTATCCGCCCCGACTTTTCCACGTCGGTTTTCTCGAAGCCGAAGCGGGTCTTGAGGTTGATGACCGGTATGATGTCCCCGCGAACCTCGATAACTCCGGCAACGAAATCAGGTGCACGGGGCACAGGAGTTATCTCCGGTATCTGTATGAGCCGCTGGACGTTGTAGATGTCCACCCCGTAGTCTTCGCCTTCGAGCTGAAACAGCACCAGTTGTTGCTCGCCCGCGATGGCTACGGTTGCAGCCTCTGCTGTTGTCATAGTCTGGGTGCTCATGCTTTATCTCCTCTGCAAGGGATAGGGTGCCGGGGCCGGTTTGTGAGTGGTGTCCGGCCCCGACTGGCGATTACGCGGCCCTCTGTCCAGAAGAATGGTCGGTGCTATCTACCAGTTCCAGTGAAGCCTGGTGACCGGCCATCCTGTTGACACTAACCTTGAACCGTCCCACCAGACCGGTGAGCTGTGAAGCCATGGCTGCCATCTGTTGGGCAATGCCGCCCATCTGCTGCATGGCGGCCGATTGCTGCTGTACCGAGGCACTGACCTCCTCGGCGCCTGCTGCCGCTTCTTCGCTCACTGAGGCAATCTCACTTATGTGGCCCTCGGTCTGATCGGTATTTTCGTTGACCGCGGCGCTAGCTTCTATCAGCTGTTGCTGCAGGTCGCGCATGCTGTTCATAGCATCTGCCACTTGCTGGGCACCCGCGCTCATCTGCTGGGAACTGGCGGAGATGTTTTCGATCTGTCGTCCGACCTGCTCTGCCGCCTCGACGATCTGGTCGAGTGCCTCGGCACTGCTGACAGTGAGTTGCATTCCCTCACTGACTGCTTCTTCTGCCGCAACTCGCGCGTCGTTGGCGTCGGTTATCGTCTCCTGGATGCCACTTATCAGCGCTCCGATGCGGTTGACTTCGTTGCCGGTGGATTCGGCCAGGTTGCGAACCTCTTCGGCGACTACAGCGAAGCCACGGCCAGCTTCTCCAGCTCGCGCAGCCTCGATGGCTGCGTTGAGTGCCAGCAAGTTCGTCTGACCGGCGATGTTAGCTATGGCCTCCACTATGTGGCCGATTTCTTCGGAGGCATGGGTGAGTTTGTTGATGTTCTCGGCGACAATCGCGTTGCGTTCGGTTATGTTTGTCATGCCATCACCGAGCTGGCGCATGACATCCTGGCTTTGTGATGCGGTCTGACGAGCGTGGGCGGCCAGTTCTGAGGCCTGAGCCGAATCATCAGCCACTTCGACCACAGCTTTGGTAGTCTGATCTGTAATCGTAGCAGTCTGCTCGACGGCTTCATCCTGACTTGTCACCGCATCTTGAGCGCGGTTCAGCGCAGTACGAAGTGCCTGCGTGGCCTGGGCAGATTTCTCCGCAGCTTCGGCCTGTTGCTGGGCACCGGCGGCCAGTTGCTCGCTGGAGGCGTTTATCTGCTGAATAGTGGCGGCGTTTTCCTGGGCAGATGCGCTGATCTGCTGAGAAGCTGAGTTCAGGTTGCCACTGGCATCCTGTACCTGGGCAATCATGCCCTCAGTGTCATCCAGGAATTTGTTGAGCCACTGGGCCAACTGCCCGACTTCATCGGTACTGCTTACCTCCGCACGTTTGGTCAGATCGCCTTCACCCTCGGCTATGTCACGGAGCTGCTCGGTCATGCCGATGAGCGGCACCGCTACAGCACGGTTGACGAGGATAGTCACCATTACCCCGAGACCAATGGCTATGACCAGAATAGCTACGAGAGAACGGATTGCGCTTGCTGAGGCGAGTTGAGCGCGTTCCGTGGCAGTCTCAGCGATATGAGCAGCACTCTCTTCCAGCTCATCTCCTACCGCTACGATGCCGATGACAGCCTCTTCTCCCATTTCTTTGGCCGCCAACATTTGCTGGAACTCCGAGGCATACATTTCGCAAGCGGCCATAGCCCCAGCGTGACCGCGGGCCAGTGATTTCATGTTTTCGTATCGCTGTTGCCATTCCTGCATGTGCTGGTCGCCTTCACCGCGATTGCGGTAGATGACCCAGTTCTTCTCAGACTGACGGCATTCGAGAATGGCCACATCCAAACCGGCAAGCCCTGCACTCTGGGCAAAGTCTTGCACCTGCCTGGCGGCAAGACGCATCTCTTGCTCGCTTTCGTCGGCCGCATGATTGGCTTTGATGATCTCATTGAAATAGGTTGTGTAGCCAGCGAGAGCTGTTTGAGCAGCTTCAACATCCTTAAGATCGTCTCCACTGAGGCGACTGCCCAATTCCTCGAGGATTTCCCCGTCTGACTCTGCGTACTCTACGGTTTGCTGCGCCCACTCGTCGGTTTCATAGTACAGGTAGCGCAACATGGATGTGCGCAATAGGCTGGTCTCGTCGGCTACGTTCTGAGCGATCTCGGTCAGTGCTCGTTCGCGCTCTAGCGATTGATAACCGCTGTAGGAGACAAAGGCCATCAAGGCACTTAGTGCCAGAACCAGGCCAAAGCCTACCATCAGTTTTTTGCCTACTGGCAAATTGTTGAAGAGCTTCATCTATCACTTCTCCTTCGGGGGCTGGACTTAAGTGAGGCCTTGAACTTTGACGACACTGTTTGTGATGCCCGACTGGGGCGTGAACAGGTCTGTGAAAGTGACAGGCGGATGGCGCAGTGAGAGATGTCTGGGCGGAGGCGAACGAGACAGCCTGTGGCAGATAGTGGGCGGCAGAAGCGGTATGGAATTGCTGTGATGCCAAAAGAAAGGCAAACCCGTTAGGCCTGATTTGGAGCATACGGCCGTCCATGCATACATGCACACGCCCTCCTGCCGACATCAGGGCACAAAGCTCGTGTTGGTGCTGCTTGTGGTAGCCATCTAGGGCGGTGCCGCCAGATGTGGCTGCACCGCCACTTGTGGCTGTGCAGACCAGCCTGCAACTTGTGTGCCAAAAGCTGCGGTAAGACAGAACCAGATCTGCCCCATGGGCCTATGGAGATGGCGCATGGCGGACATGGGCGATGCCCGGTTGGCAGATGAGATAGGTCGCCCTGCGAGATGTGCTGCTCTGCGTAACGCTAGATGGGTTGCGGTCAGAGTTGTCTGGGCAGCCGCTTTGCTTTAGATATGGGTGACGGAGACATGGCTGACAGTTGATTTTGTAATTGTGCATCAGATTTGCTTCTCACCTGAAAGCAATAAGGCAGAAGCGGCACTGCAGTTTTACGAAGGTGTGACACTCTGTCCAGGAGAACATGAGGATGTCAGTGTTCGCGTCAGTTGTGGTGTGAATTCTGAAGTGAATTGATCAGCTTTCCACCATCGCACCTGAGCAATGGTATAGCCGACGGAGCAACAGTCTCAGTCCACAACTCTCTGCAGGAGGAGCCAGATGTCCAACATCGGCACAGTTATTCTGAGTCTGACTGTCATTTTGTCTGCGTGCACTATGATGCTGGGCCAGGAAGCGGGCTACTTCGAGTCTTTTGAGGGCGGAATCCCCGAACACTTTACCGCCTCTCGCGCGGATAGCCTCAGCCTCTGTCCGTGGCACTACAAGCACGGCTCGGTTTCACTGCGCTGGGATTGGCAGGCCGGAGAGGAGTTGGTCGTGCGCCATGGTATCGGTGATGTGGAACGGCGCAACGAATTAGGCACTGCACGGGCTAGCTTTGGGGCCTGGGTGTATACAGAGGAGCCGATCCCGGGCGATCTCGTGTTCGAGTTCTGTGAAGACGATACGGTCACAGGCTCATTTCGGTTTCCACTCGCTTCGGTCGGTTGGCGCCAGTGCAGAGTCCACTACCACGCTTTCCCCCAGGGCACGCCAACTGCGGAGGTTGACAGCGTCCGCATCGTGGCACCGACTGACATACCGCAGGGAACCGTGTTTTTCGATTTCATCAAATACAACACACTCACTCACACTCGCTATGCGGTGGTTCCTGAGAGAGAGATGCAGTGGAAGCCTCCAGCACCGGATGAACAGCTTTTCCCGCGCCCTGAGCAAGTGACCGATGAGCATCTGGCAGGTATCCGCAGCCTGATGGGACCTGATGATGGAGAAGGCGTGGAGCAGGCGGAGGTAGATAGGCTGTGTGAGCAAGTAGAGGCACTGGGGATAGTGCGTGATGAACACGGTGTGCGCGGCCCCGGCATTGATGGACACTTGCAGTATTTCCCCTCAGCTCGCGAGGCGGCAGCACTGGGTGTGAGAAATGTGGAGTACTGGCCTGATGAGCATGGGCCCCATTGGGAGGGGATGCAGACCCCCGCCGCTATGTCCAGCCTCGCCCTGCAAGTTGCGGAAACGTATCGCGCCAGCAACAGCGCTGAGCAACGTGAGCGTCTGGCTGAGGCGTATCTGCTCATCGCCGATCACCTGCATGATCAAGCGCTGCAGGCGGGCTCGGGCTTTCAGTGGAACTGGTGGTACGGACCAAACTGGGCCGACTCGGTGTTCCTGATGCGCGATGTGCTTGCTCAGACAGGGCGACTGCAGGCCCATGTGGACTACCAGATGTACACCTGGGGCAGTGGTGAGATCTTCGATGAAGACGCTCCTCCTTCGAACATGGACTTTTACAACCTGACTGTCCCGCGGCTATTTCGCCAGTGTCTCTTGCAGGTGGAGCCTGCTGAGCAGGTTCGTTGGCTCAGCGCCTTCAAGATGATGCTGGAGCGCTCTATACTACAGCCGACCAGTGCGTTCAAGATCGATGGTTCAGCCTATCATCACTCTGCCCACTACCCGAGCTACGCCAACGGAGCACACCGAAGTCTGTCGGTACTGATACAGCAGATGAGCGACACTCCATGGCGTTTTAGCTCAGAAATGCACGAACGGGTGCGCCGGGCTGTGATCGTCCAACGGATTTTCAGTAACCTGACGAATGTGCCATCAGCGCTGCACGGGCGCAGCACCCTGAAAGCGACCATATACATGAACGCTGCGGCCCTGGGCAACATGGCGCTTGCCGGTACACCTGATGAGCGCGAAGACGTTGACATGGAGATGGCGGCGGCTTACTTGCGCGTGGTGCCGAAAGCAGTCGAGGAGGGGCCGTATCGTGAGCTGAACATCACACCCGAGTCGCATCCGCAAGGCACGTTTGTCATGCCCTACGCTGGTCTGCTGTCGCATCGGCGCGACGATTGGCTCGTGAGTCTCCGGGGGCAGAGCAAGTATGTCTGGGCCAGCGAGCGTCAGGATCATCACAACCGCTTCGGAGTCTTCCAGAGTCTCGGCCAGTTGGAGGTTCTGGCAGGCGGCAGCCCCGTCACGGCAGAAGCCAGTGGGCGACAGGAGGCCGGGTGGGACTGGGCACGCTTCGAGGGCACAACGGTGCCTCACCTGCCTCAGCCGATGCTGGCTGAAGCCTGGCCAAGCAGTACCACCTACTCACCGGAGACCTTCATGGGCGGCCTGTCGCACAGAGGCCGTCAGGGCGTCTTCGGCATGATACTGAACCCGCGTATCCGGCCCGATACGACTCTCACCGGCAGACAGAGCTGGTTCTTTGTGGACAATCAGATCATCTGCCTCGGCTCGGACATCCTTTGTGACGAGGCAGAGCACCCCACGCAGACCACACTCTGCCAGAAGAGCCTCAAAGCCGACGATGAAGGCGAGTTTGCGCCCATCATCGTTGACGGCGACGAAGTCAGCGCATTTCCGGACGAACGAGTACTGGATCCAGCTCAGCGGCACTGGTTCATAGATGCTTACCAGGTCGGATATTATCTTCCTGCAGGACAGCCGACTACAGTAGCGCGGCAACATCAGACCAGTCGCAGCGGCTGGGACCTGGATGACACTGAAGGCGACATGCTGGTGGCGTGGATTGACCACGGCATTGCGCCGACCGACGCCTCCTATGAATACATGATGGTGGTGCGCGCGACACCTGAGGCGATGCACAGCCTCAGTGCCGAGCCGCCTTATGCAGTTGTCCAGCGTGACCAGGATGCTCATATCATGCGCCATGCGGCTTCAGGCCTGTGGGGCTGCGTACTGTTCACCGAGCAGGAGGTCGTGGAACACACTTCTGATGGCGACATGTTGCCGCTGAAAGCAGTTGACCGCGCATGTTTGGTCATGGCTGAAGTGGCCGACGATGGGCAGTTGTACCTGAGCGTGGCCGATCCTGACCTAAATCTGGTGGATGGGGTGAACGAAGCGCGGGAATTGCGGGTCACGCTGCGCGGGCCATGGCAGCTACTCGATGCCAGTGGGACGGTGTGCGCGTGGGAACTGGAGGGCGTTTCCGACAGAGTACGCGTGCTTTCTGTCAGCGCCGACGAGACAGTGCTGGAGATCCAGTGTGAACACGGCGCCAGTTATGATTTCGCTTTATCTCGCGGCTGAGGCAAAGGTCAACCGATGGCCGCATGTACTATAGGTGTAGCATTTGCCACGACGGAGGGCCAGAGCGTGAGGCTACTTCGCGGGGCGTGCTCCTCATCAGCGACACTGAACGGATCTCGAACTCGAGAATGCTGGGCACTGCATGTAGAGCAGTTCGGAGACGCCGCCCTCCGTTAGGCGTGGCGTTTGAGGCAAATCAAGAGTTGCCGGGATGTGTTGCGGTTGAGTGGCCACTACACTCACAACAGAGTGGGCGTGTAGGAAGATAGACCGCCATGTTGAGTGGATATGCTACATGGCAATAGGCTTTTCTGTTTTCTGATAGTACGGGTGGCTGGCCTGCATCTGCATCTGTCTGACCCGTCTGTCCCTTCGGCCGCCTCGGGCAGTGCACGAGAGCATAGGAGACGCCCTGATACGTGCGCACTGCTTCATCCTGACAGCTACTGGTGCCTGGCCAAATGCTGGATAATTATCGAGCTACGCTGAACGCGTTCTCATCTTTTGTCGCGGTGGCTGCATCACTTTACGTCAACTGTAAAGGCCATGCGATGACAGCCTGGTTAGTGCATGCACTGAATGGCTGGATGACGCCATCAGGCAGTATACCAAATGCAGATGGTTCGTATGTGCAGAACCGAGTATGCGAGTTATTGCTGCCTGCAATGCGCTGTTAACGGACTGACAGTACTATATATTTCGTCTCATATCATATATATGTTTGTGCGCTTTTGATGGTAAAAAGCTTAACAATTGCTCGGATAAATGCTAGTGAGACGCTCTCCAGTTAAGCGAGTATTATTTCGCTATATGACGGAGTGCTTGTGGACACAGATTTCAACTACGAGAAGGCTCCCGCAATAGATCTGGGGTGGCAAGAGGTGCGGATGGCCGAGCGGCGAACAGTAGCCTCGAAGTGCTACTTTGTGGTGGAACACCAGACGAGCATTCTCTGGAGTGCAACATGACTACCATTCGAGAAATGCCTGATCCAATCCTAGCATTATGAAGGGCGAAGGCAGGATGGCCCGTCTTGAGTATGTACAATTGCTCTCAGAAGCTGTGTTAGGGGCGATTGACATACTGGCGATATCTCTGCAACTGTCGATGGGCGGTGTCGGCTTCTTCTGCGCCCAAATACATTTGCCTCTGGCGAAAGGCGATTAAGGGGTGTCTTTCGCCGGCAGTTGTGCTATACTCTATATGCCTATATGCAATGTATATGATGTATGTGATGCGAAACCCTATGTGATGTGATTGTGGATTTGAAGTGACAGGAACAATTGAGTTGTCTGGCAGGTCAAAATAGCTGCGTTGGTATAGCGGTACTGTGGGCGCGCAAAGGCCAAAAAGGGGTGACATGATGACACGTTTGTGGAGCGTATGCATCCCACTAGCAATCGTGCTAGTCAGCCTCACGACGGGAGCTGCAGCTCAAACTGATCGTGAGGTCGTGTTGTTTAGCGGCGAACTGAACACTGTCGAGCCGGCGTCGTGGGGCACCGGAGACGCAATGCTCAGTGAGGAAGAAGAGTATCTGGAACGCGATGTGCTAGAGATAGACACAAAAGGCTTCCATGAAGGCGGTCGGTTGACACTCAAACAACCACTGGCTATGACGCCATTTTTGACCGCGCCAGAGAAGAGCTTCCTGGTACTGATAGTCAGAGTCCACCAGGCAGTGCCGGAAACACATATGCCGATGGGCCCGGATGATATGATGTTTGGCCCTGATGGTATGCCTATGGATCCCATGGATCCTATGGGACCTATGGGGCCTATGGGTCACCCCGGCGAGTTTGTACCGGAAGCGGCGCCTCCTCCCCCGGGGGCGGCACCTCCTCCCCATGCCCATGTTCCTGGAGCCTGGGATCCCATGATGGATCTACCTCCACACGAGGATATCATGTTGCCGGGCATGGAAGACATGCCGGGCATGATGGGAGGCCCACAGGCGCCTCCAGCCCCCGTGGTGACCAAGCTGCGAGCTCTGTTGGTCACGGACAAAGGGCAGATTGACTCGGGCGCAGTTGAGATTCTCGATACTGAGGACGCCCTGGAAAACTGGTACACGATGGTCATCCCACTGGCGAGTTTCTCCGGCGAGGGCATGGATCGTGAAGCCCGTCTGGAGCACCTAGCCCTATTTGGCAACGCCGAGGAAAAGTTTTGGGTGGCCACAGCAAAGTTGGTTGCTGAAAGCCAGCCTCTGGTGGCTGATGCGGGCCAGCCCAAGACCGTGAAGGTAAACACAGATGTTGAGTTTGAAGCTGCGCCACAACCCGGCGGCATATCCGCACAGTATGTTTGGGATTTTGACGATTGGGACGGCATTGGTGACGATGCACACGGTCAAAAGGTGCCATGGTCCTTCGCCGAACCCGGTTTTTATGTGGTGACGCTAACGGTCAACGATCGCAGCGGACGAAAACTGCCCCAGATGGCGCGTGTACACGTCAAAGTCGAAGAGTGAAGTGTGATACCCAAAGCATCTGAACAGGACCCTCCGTACCGCCGGAGGGTCCGTTTTGTGTGTGAGGATTGCAAGTGTCTGATGAGGCTTTCGTCCTGACTGGCGCCACCGTTATCGACCCTGCATCTGATTTTGTCGGTCTGGCAGAGGTCGTGGTGGCTGATGGTGTGATCCGAAATATCTGCCCACCAGGACAGACCCAGGTGACTGGTGAGCGCATCTCACTTGAGGGCAAGCTCATAGTGCCCGGGCTCGTGGATATGCACGTGCATTTGCGGGATCCCGGGCAGACGCACAAGGAAACTGTGGCTTCAGGTACGCGAGCAGCGGTTGCCGGCGGCTTCACTACGGTGTGTTGCATGTCTAACACGACGCCTCCGGTGGATACCGCCTATCAGGTGCAGAGTCTGCTCGGACATATCCGAGAAACTGCTGTGTGCAACGTCTATCCAATCGGTGCTGCTACTGTTGGCCATGGGCAGGATCAGTTGACTGACTTTGCAGCTCTGCGTGCGGCTGGTTGCATCGCCATCACCGACGATGCATTCCCCCTGCACTCTTGTGAGCTGAAAAGGCGTGCTCTGGCGGCGGCGGCACAGGCCGATTGTCTCTTCATAGCACATGCAGAAGACAAGTCGCTCAGTGGCCAGGGTGTGATGCACGAGGGCGACCTCAGTGCTCTGTTGAAGTTGCCGGGAATTCCTGCCGCAGCGGTCACGGATGCCACCACAGAATGGCTGCAGCTGCACGGCTTGTCTGGCCGCCTCCATCTGGCCCATGTCTCCACGAGACAAGAATTGGACATGATCCGGCAGTACCGCCACTTGTGGCAGGAACGCCTGACACTTGAGACAGCACCTCACTATCTGCAGGTTACGCACGACGCGGTTCTGACTTTCGGGGCCAGTGCCAAGGTCAACCCGCCCCTGAGATCGCATGAAGATGCCGTCGCCGTGTGTCAGGCCGTCCGTGATGACATGATCGAGATAGTCGCCACCGACCATGCCCCTCATGCACCGGATGAAAAAGCTGTTGGCATAGTGGCGGCACCGTTTGGCCTGGTAGGGCTCGAGACGGCGTTACCTGCGGTGGTCACCGCACTGCAGCCGCATGATGAGCGAGACTGGCTGCCACTTGTGCGCAAGCTTACCTGGGCACCGGCACGTTTGCTGGGGCTGCGGGCGGGACGATTGGCGGTTGGCTATCCCGCGGACATAGCCATCATAGATCCTCACGCAGAGTGGGTAGTGCAGCCCAGCCTCTTCCATTCGAAGGGGAGAGCCACACCTTACGCAGGCAAGCCTCTTCGCTCAGCGGTGTGGAGCACCGTAGTCGCCGGGAAATTCGTACTCCGCGAAGGTCGTCTGCTCGTGTAGCAGGTGCTGGAGCTGCAGACTGCGCCGAGGCGGTCGGGTGCGGCACCGCACGACGGACGGCAGTACCTAATTCGTTCATGGGATCCAAATGCGAGGTTATAGGCCTGATGAAGAAGGCGATTTTGGCTTTAGCTGACGGCACTATTTTTGAGGGGTATAGCTGTGGAGCGGATGGCAGCGCTGTGGGTGAGGTGGTATTCAACACCAGTATGTGTGGCTACCAGGAGATGCTGACTGACCCCTCTAACCATGGGCAGATTGTCGCTTTGACATACACCGAGATCGGCAACTATGGGATCAATCCTCAAGACATGGAGTCGTCACGTCCGTGGGTGCAGGGAATAGTGGTGCGCAAGTGCTCGGAGCAGCCCAGCAACTGGCGAGCAACGATGAGCCTGGGAGAGTACCTGCGCGAAAATGGTATACCTGCAATTGAAGGCGTCGACACGCGAATGCTAACCAGGCATGTGCGCTATAACGGCACTCAGGCAGGCGTCATCACCAGCAGGGTTGACGATCCAAATGCTGCGGTGCAGATGGCGCGGGAGGCTGCTAAAATAACTGACGTGGACTATGTCATGGATGTCACGCATCCTGTGCCTCGACGCTGGATTGGCGATCGATACGAAGATAGCGCTCCAGTACCCGAAAGACAATTGCAGTTGCATGATGGCGACGGTGCCGGCCAACACTTCAGTTTCGGTAGCTTTGGGGGACGTGAGTATGAGCCACATCGGCACTATCGTGTAGTCTGTGTTGACTGTGGTGTCAAACAGAGCATCTTGCGCTGTCTCCATCAGCACCACTGCGATGTCATCACTGTGCCTGCCGACTCTACCGCTGCGCAGATTTTAGCCTGGAACGCCGATGGGGTGGTCTTTTCCAACGGTCCGGGTGATCCCGAAGTGTTGGATTACCTGGTCAACGCGGCGCGAGAGCTGCTGGGACAGGTACCGATCTTCGGCATCGGTCTGGGGCACCAGATCCTCGGTCGCGCACTTGGTGGCTGCACCTTCAAGCTGAAAGCAGGTCATCGTGGCAGCAATCACCCGGTGAAAAGTCTGCTCACCGAGCACGTGGATATCACCTATCAAAACCACGGATTTTGTGTGGACATAGACAGCCTGCCGAAAGCCGATGTCGAGGTCACTCATGTGAGCTTGAACGATGGCACCTGCGAAGGGCTGCGTCATCGCGAGTTGCCTGTGTTTGGTGTTCAGCATCATCCAGAAGCAGCGCCAGGGCCGCATGACAGTGACCACTTATTCGATGACTTCATAGCACTCATGGCCGGACAGTAGTCACATCGTCCCCCACTGCAGTCGGGCCTGCCACAGATCTGGGCGGATATCCAGTCGCCGGAGTTGGTACTTCCTCGCAGCCAGTTCAGCCGGTCGGTTCATGTGCATTGTTGGCGAGATGAAACCCCTGCATCCACACACCTCTGCGGCCAGATCGCGGCTATAGCATCATGCCCACACGAGACGATGGCACTATAGCTGTACTAGCCCTACTCCGTGGGGTGTGCATTGAGTGCAAGCAAATCGAGTTGATGGCAGGGCAGAGGTGTGGCTTCTGACAGAGGAGGACAAGATTTTGGGGCCCGAGGTTGTGTTGACCCCGGGCCCGCACCTGGGTGGGAGAAGCGAAGTCTTGCGCGTTTGTAGGGCTGTCGCGAAGACTACATCCATAGCAGAAGCAATTGCCGTGCCAACGGCTGTAAAGTATGTGGGTGCTGCCTCAGAAAAAACTCAGCTTTTGTAGTGGTACTGCCGAACAATGTAGAGGGATGCTCAGTCTAAACAGTAAAAGGCTAGACAAGCCTGTACTATTCGCGTTTAGAAGCAAGTGGCTTTGTGGTACACTTGATTTGGGAAGATGTAGTACAGTGGGCTTCTGCATGGTGGTGAATTTGGTATCGGGGAGGTGCTAGATGGACGACAAGCGCACCGGAGTAGCCACACACGCACTGGTCAGCGCCGTAACCTCGTCCGACTCCGACCGCGCCGGCATAGCCATCCTTTTGCGTGATCGTCAAAGAGACACCATCTACTCAACCAGCTACAGCACGCCGGGTGTATCTGTGGAGACGGCAGCATATCGGGCGATCACTCAGGCATTGCGCAGTGCACGGGATGTCGGGGCGTATACTATGATGGTCTACTGTGATGTGGCGTCAGTAGTGGCACAACTGAACCGACAGGAGGATGTGCCTGAGCACTTGCTGGGAGTAAGTCTGGAACTGAGGGCGGTGATGAACCGATTCCGCTGGGTGAAGGTCAAACTGGCGCAGTCTGGCAAGCATTTCATCGCCCACAAACTGGCGGAGGGCGCATCCCACGGCGATGGTGACAGCCAGCCGTTACAACACAGTTTGCGGCTGCATTTCGGCGTAACCTAAGTACAATACTAGCGCATGTCTGCGACAGATAAACCAGATGAATTGGTGCTCACTATAGACTGCTACCGACAACAGCCGCCCGGTAGCAGTTTTTCGTTTGCACTTTCCTCTCTCCGTCCAGTAACAGTGTTTTGACGGATGGCCCGCATTCCGTTCAGCCGCTGATTAGGCGCAAGGCTAGGTGGCGATAGTCACCACAGATAGGCACAGAGGTATGGTGCGAGAGGCGGCCATCGAGCAGGTTGTCTCGGAGAGGGCTGGCTAGTGCAGGCGATAGGCGGTCGGTTGGCGAGTTACGCCCTGAGATAGGACGGGCAAGAACTCGTCTGTAAACATCGGACAGTAGTTGAACACTATCCAGCCATCGGCGCCTTCTTCACGAGCGATTTCGATCTGCTGAACCAGCTGGTAGGGTTCGGTGAAACGGCAGTTGTCCGCGTTCACTCCGATGCCCACATACAGTGGCACTTTTCTGTCTACCCAGCCGTTTTGCCTGCGTACGTAGGTGCGGAACGTGTCCGGGTTGGCGGTGTAGCTCATAGGTGACACGAAATCTAGCAGACCGTCGTCAACCCACTTCTTCCAGTCCTGCCCGAAAGTGTCACGGTGGGATTCCCAGTTGAGAAACGCTGCGGCAGAGACCTCTATCCCAGGTCTGGCCGCTCGCACTGCGTTGACAATCTCGGCTACAAGAGTGTCAATCTGATGCCTGCGGAAATCGGTGTACTGGCCCTTGAGGCTGCCACTGTAGGCATCTGCAGGCCACCGTGCGACTTTGCGCCCCAGCCGGGCCTCAAATGCTGCTCTACATGCCGGACAGAAGCATGTGTCTCTATTCTCATATCGCAAGTAATCGAATTGTAGGCCAGCTACGTCGTATTCTGTGACGATTTCGCGGGCTGCGGCCACCTGCTCGCGACGGTTCTGTGCGTTGGTAGGGCACAGCCAGGTGCCGGATTTGCCCTGATGTGTGACGACAAGGCGTCCCTGAGATTTGAGCCGCTTGCGAGTGGCCTCTGAGGCGAACAGTGTGCTCAGGTTAAGCATACGCGGGTGGAGCTTCAGTCCGTATTTCTTGCAGGCTGATGCGGCTTGAGCCAACCAGTCGCCTTGAGTTGCAACAGTGTGGTGATGGGGGAGAGTACGGCTTGCGTAAAAGGCCACGCCACCGCTGCATATATATGGGAAGACAGCGTTGAGATTGGCCTCACTCATGACCGCTGCAGCCTGCTCCCAGGAAGGCTGGGCGTAGTTATGTGTCCACACCCCCCGCATTTCCCCCTCGACATGAGCGAAGCTTTCCCACACTGCTCGGTGAGCCAGTTCATCAGCTTTGCGTACGGCTTGAAGCGACTCCTCAAAGCGTGCTTCACGTGCCATTTTGTCGGCAGCCTCCAGCAGTGCTAGCGCCTCGGCCACAGTGACCACAGCCGGTGATACGTCCTGGCCCCTGGCACTTTTGCTATGGACACTTGCAGCAAGATCGCTAAGCGTGGAGTACGGCCCATATGGCCCCAGCCGATCGGGTGATGACGGGATAGACTGCTCCCACACCGCCGGTACGAGATGGCCGATAAGCGCCCGCAGCAGTTGAGCCGTTTCCGGAACATGGTCGCTAGTCAGGCCGGTCGTGATGAAAGCGCCCTCCGAGTTCAGTACTGCAGCGGGAGCAACTCTTGTCCCGTCGTTTTCCCACCATGCAACCGTAGCTGCACCAGCTAGCGGTTGACACTTCATCACATATGCTGCCGGTTGACGCACCCGTCGAGGCATACCGGCAACAGTTCCATCTGCCGATACGATGTCAGCGCCCGTGATGCCCAGGTCGGCAGCCGTACTGATGCCCTTCGGGTCAACACCCAACGCGTACAGCAGGTCGTTTCTGCCCAGCAAGCAGGCGACAACCTTGCCGCCTCCATAGATGAAGTGCAGAAGGTGACCCAACTGGATTTCGCTGACGGCCCGATTGTAGGGTAGGATGAGCAACTCGATGTTGGCGGGCACACCGTCACGCTCGACAACGCTGTCGGATGTCACTACGTAGGGGATGCGCGCTGCGTCCAGAGCTTTGGTCATTGCCTGGAAATGGCGGTCGGCTGTGGCGGCCATACTCTCACCGCCGGGGCCCAGCTTATCGCCACGAATCACGGCAATAAGTGGCTGTTGTTTGTGGCTTTGCAGCGCGGGTGCCGCCTCAGCGGTGGCTGCTGAAGATGGCGTGGGGACCAGTCGGACAGCGATGGCAGTCAGTAGACATGCGCAAACTGCGAAGGCGATCAGACGAGATCGCTGAGTAGTGAAAAACGCGGGTAACACAAGGCGCAAGCGGGCCGGAAACGATAGTCTCATGAGCTCGCTACGAGCTCCATGCCGAAGTTGAAGTGCAGATCCACCTCGAACAGTCTTCCCCAGGGCAGGGTGATACGGGTTTCCTCGAGTTCTGCCAGAGCCACGCTGGCTGCGTTGTCTTCGGGACCGATACGGACGGATTCCTTGCCCAGAAAATGTGTGGCCCACAGGTCGGCTGCAGCGCGGGTGAGCATATCACTTACCATGTTCTGCACCTGCTGACTACTGTCAGCCAGGTCGAAGATGGAAGCTCGCAGTAGATTGACGACGTGTTCGGTGACCTGTGGACGGATTTGCGTCTGGTACAGCCAATCATCAGCCAGATGCGAAAAGAGCAGGCCTGCGTGGGCGGTCTCCGAGTCGATGAGGGTGTCAAGCAGTTGCAGGTAGCGCATCGGAGAGAGGTCCACAAGCAGGCTGGCCAGGTCGAAGGCGCCCTTGTCCTGCAGCGCAATCAGGCGCAGGCTGGCATGAGCCAGGGCTGAGCCGACTGAGTTGGCAGCAGTGTTCCATGCCGAAAAGCTCAGCATCTGACGCAGAGGTACCCGCTGGTCGAGAAGAGCGCGTGCAAAGCAGTCTTCGGCACCGTTTGCGAAAGCCACATCGCAGATAGCCATACGCTTGTCTCCGGCGGTCTGCAGAAGCATGTCGAAAAACTCACGGGCCTGCTCCTGACGGGCTGTTAGCATGTCGGAGCTTTGATAGTCAGCTCGCTCGCCGGTCGCCGGAGGATTGATGCCCATGACGAAGTCTGCTTCCGCCGGATCGGTTGTGGTTGATACTCCCACAGTCATCAGTTGGCCGCTAAGAGTATCGGAAAACGGCCTGTCCTCGAACTGAGCGACGTTGTCCGCATCGTCGGGATTGGCGTACAGAACGTATACCGAAGGCGTCTTTTCCATGTGGCTATGGACAAAACGGGCAAACAGGGTCTGCCCCAGTTCATCTGCTCCGGGATGGATTGCAAACCGATCAGTCAGTCTGTGCTGGTCGGCCAGGTGTGCCAGGTGCCGTTGCTCCTGGATGTGCGGGCCGTATGGGGCGGCATCTTCTTGAGCTAGAACCAGATAGTCGAGGTTACCCTGAGCAGTTTCGTCAATGGCACGTCGGTTGACCTGATGATTACGCTCGCGGCAGGCCTCGTACTTACTCAGCAGCGGTAGCGGGATCAGCGTTTCAAGTTCAGCCAGTCTCTGCCGATCGCTGTCTTCGCCCAGTGCCTCCACTCGCCCTTTTGTCACCGAGTATTCGTGCAGGAGTTGCCAGTGGACTGCAGCATCGTCCGAGCTAGCCGTAATCGAAAGGCGCATGATGACGTTGTGGGCGTAGATAGCAGCATCGGGCAGCATTTGGCGCAGCTCCGTCAGTGCGTCAAGGCGCTGCAACGCTGTCTCGGTGCGCACATCAGGTGAACGTGAGCCGACCAGGCCGCCGTAGGCGAGCATGTCCAGGGAGAGTATGGCGCTATCTATGCTGCCTGCCGAAGCTTCTCGCAGCATCCAGGTGGCAATTGCGTCTGCGTCGCCGGGCCTGGTATATCGCCCCAGCATCTCTATCGGAGGTATCAGTAGCTCATAGTCTACCATCCGCGCCAGCAACTGCACATGAACCACGTTGCAGGGCCGGTCATCAAGCGGCACGTATATAACTCGGTGCACACGATGTCGTATGCTCACGTCTATCCTCCTGTCCGGCGAGCGAACAAACCGGACTTCAGCATAGCCTGTCCAGTGCCAGGCGGAACTCGGATGTAGCCTGCACGATTGTCTGGGGCTGGCTGCCAGTGACTATCGCACCAATAAGAATGCCACGAATACCAGCTTTATGCAAGCTAGTCACCTCCAGAGGTGTTATCGCCCTCTGCGTCGGGACGATTACCGGCAGAGGCTTGAGCACTTCAGCCAGCCAGGCATAGCTCTTGAGATCGGCCACACAGAGCGGCCTACCGTAGCCTTCATGGCCGAGGATAGAGGCCTCGATCATGCGCACTTGTGGCAGCAGACCGACGCCCTCTGGGGTTCCATGTGGTGGCATATCGTGTTCTCCGACTGCCGCCATCACCTGGATGTCCGTGGAGTTATCCAGCATCCAGGCGGGCATGTCGGAGAGGTAAGCGTCTACGAAATCTAGCCCCGCAGCAGCCATCCCCTGTAGGTCATCAGGAGTGCACATGCTGTCGGCGGTGCCGGGGACGATGCCAACCGGTACTCCCAAAGCTATGATGTCAGCGATAACCTGACCTTCCTGCTCCCAGGAGCCGAAGCTGCGGCCCGATGCTGCATGATGCAGGTTGATGTGCACTTTCAGCCCTTCAGCCCCGGCATCTACTGCAGCCCTGGCCAACTCCGCATCGTTGCGTGGCAGACTGACCAGCAAAACCGGCCGGTCTGAGATCGTGATACGTTCCAGTAATCGCTGAGGCCTCTCACAAGATATGCTCATGACGGTAGGCTCTTTTCTCGTGACGCGTCGGTAATGCACCATGATGGCTGTTGTGGCCGGGCGGCCGTTCGAATTCAGATAAGATTGTCCGTGATCGGAGGCACTGCCCCCCGCACTCATGAAGCGGAAACAGTCTGCAGTCTCACCGTAAGGCTACTGCTCCTCGGGCCAGTATTCGGCCAGGGGGAAACAGATGCGCAAGTGGCTGACCCCCCACAAGGCAGTCGAGGCAGCCGCCGGTAGAGGTGCATTGGGGTTCATACTGGTCGGGATGCGCCACAGAGCTGACCGTCCTCGCCTGCTGTCGTGTTCGTTATCGGATTGAGCCTGTGGGTCGAGAGTAACCCAGGGCATGTGCTCCCACTCGCCATGGTTGAAGCGCACCTGCACCATCAGGCGCGACAGTGCCCGGTTCATCCAGTCGGAGTGCGGGCCTGTGATGTCGTCAGGACGGTAGCTGGGTAACAGATAGCCCGAAAATAGTGGTGCCACGCCTTCCCATGAGGGGTCTCTGGCGTCGCAGGGCCCCACTACCATCCACTGTGTCCTCTCGCGGATGTAGCTTACTTCCGGACTGTCGGCGTGCTCACGGGGCACTATCTGGAAGCCGGCTATCTGCCCCAATGGCGAGGTAGATATGTCTACCACACCGCAATGGTTTGCGCGCAACCTGCCCGGCGCTGCGTACAGACCGCCCTCAAAACGTCCAACACCGACCACTGGCCGCAATACCTGGCCGATTACCCGCGGTGGCTGGTTGGGGTACTCCAGCTCGATCAGGCCCCCAAAACGGTTCTCGAACGTGCAGTACAGGGGACGCTGTTCAGGCTCGAGACGGATGATACAGAGAACATCGCCCTCGGCGGGTACATAGTCGGCAGGAAGCGGGGCAAGGATGTTGCCTTGTTCCAGGTACACCGGCGAATTGACGTATGGTCCGTACCCGCCGAAGATGCCGGTGCCGCCGGGCATATCCGTCTGGATTGACGCACTGGAGTGGCCTGCAGCAGCACCGATCGCAGGGGACGCGGGGATGATGCTGAGTAGGATACCTTTTCCAGTCTGAGCATGGGCAGCTACCCGGATATGCAGTGCGTTTACGGCTGTGGCGGCCACCGCACTGTCCTGGGCCCAGCGGCTGGCCGTATAGCCGGCCGGGTTCACCTGGAGTGCAGGGTGAGTGACCTTCCCGATGACGCGCCATGTCTGACCGGCATCATGACTGGCCGATATGAAGCCTCCTGACCGGTTTTCCACTCGAATTCGGAGTGTTTCGTGTCTGGGCTGGTCGGCCTCGAACTGCGTCTCTTCGCTGGGGCCGCGGCGGATGTCTTCGGCCCACAGCGAGGTGGAGACAAGACACATCGCCATCAGAAGCAGGAGCGCTCGGTTCCAGGTCATGCGCCGAATTTCTCCCCGCTTCCCGAATAGTTAGTGAGTATGTTCATCACGTCAGCGCCCAGAAAATGCCCCATGCAGCCCTGGGCACAGGCTCTCTCGCCATAGCTCTGCACGCAGTCTGGGGTTACCCCATGCCCGAAGAAAACTGTCGGGATAGGATCACCGGAATGGTCACCGACTGATATGGGAGTGCAGTGATCGGCGGCCAGCATCATCACGGTAGAGCCAAAATCCAGGTTGTCCAGGAGGTAAGCGACAGCGCGATCTACCTTCTGCACGGCAGCTATTTTCTGCTCAGGGTCACGGTCATGGCCGCCCAGATCCGGAGCTTTGATGTTAGCCAGGATGAAATCGTGGTTGGCCAGTGCGGATACGACTGTCTGGGCGATGGATATTTCGTCAGTGTCGCGGCCTCCAGTTGCCCCAGGAGCGTTGATCACGTCCATACCCAGATACATAGCCAAGCCTCGTACCAGGTCAACTTCAACCACGATTGCACCGTCCAGGCCATACTTAGTGGCAAATGGTTCGAGGTGGACGGCAGTACCCACACCTCGGGGAAGAGTGATGTTGGCGGGCGGCTTACCTTCTGCAACCCGCTGGCGATTCACCTCATGAGCGTTGAGGACTTCGAAACAGCGCTGGACGAACTTGTTTACCACCTGTGCGGTGAACAGTGCCTCGGGATCGTCTTCGTGTCCGGGAAGAGGCTTGCAGTCGTAGTACTGCTCAGCGGGCTGCCCGGGCGCCGGATCGATGTGAGGGTCTACCTCTGTCACGAATTCGTTGATTCCTTCGCCCCGAAGCACCAACGCGCATCTGTGTTCGACCGATTCCTTGAAGAGGATCTGCACCCCGTCGATTTCAGGTATCTGTTCGTTGATCGCCTGGCGCAACTGGTCAGTGCCTGAATGGATGCGACCAGCTCGACGATCGAGCACAGTGCGACCGTCGGCAGGGTCTACGGTGGAGAAGTTGCAGCGGAAGGCCACGTCACCGGGATTGATGTCAAGACCGACGCCTTTGGCTTCGAAGGGGCCGCGGCCTCGATACAATTCGTACGGATTATAGCCCAGCAAGGCCATATGTGAGGTGTCAGAGCCCGCAGGGACCCCACGACTGATGGGGCTGAGCATCCCGCATGCGCCATCACGGGTCACACGGTCCAGTGCCGGAGTCGTTGCTGCTTCTATCACAGTGCGTCCATCAAGCTCTGGCACCGGACGTCCGCCCATACCATCGCCCAATAGCACTAAAATCTTGTTTTTCGAGGCCATCTTGAGTATCTCCCTGTCAGTATTGGCACCAGAGAATTGTATCTTCTGGCGAGTGGGAGGTCAAGAAAGCCCGCACGTCTCCAAGAGGTGATGAACTTGTCAATCAAGCGACCATGTTGAAGCTATAGCCCACCCCGCATACGGTCTGGATGAACCGCGGCCCACTGCTATCGGGTTCGATTTTCGAGCGTAGCCGGTTTATGTGGACGTCCAGTGTTCGGGTGCGGATGCTGTCATCATAGCCCCACACGTTCAACAGCAGCCATTCGGAGGAGACCACCCGCTCGTGATTTTGCGCCAGAGCAAGCAGCAAGTCGAACTCCTTGGGCGTAAGATGCACGGCCTGTCCTGCCACAGTCACCTCTCTGGTATCGGGCCGGATCTCCAGTGAATCAAACTGCAGCGAGGGACTATGGCGGCTGCCGGCGGAGTTTGAGTAGGTAGTACGGACAAGTGCTTTCATCCGCCAGGCAAGCTCGACAGGACGAAACGGTTTGCATACGTAATCATCGGCGCCGAGTTCGAAAGCACAGATGCGATCCACTTCTGAGGTGCGTAACGTGACGACGATTATCGGAATTGTGCTCTGCCGTCGCAACAGTCGGCACAGGTCCAGGCCATCCATGTCGGCGAGCATCAGCTCCAGTAGCACCAGAGCCGGATTGCTTTGCATCACCTCCGCAAACGCCTCATCTGCGCCAGGCGCACAGCGCACATGGTAACCGCAGCCGACCACTACCTGTTTCAGTTCGAGTTGACTCGCCGGATCGGGCTCTACGACAAGTATAGTATATGGCACGCTCTTCGCCTCCAATGCCGGACTGACTTGCAGAAGGATGACGCTTTTGCGCAGGTGCAAAGCGGCGTCACTCCCGTTGTGTCCGGGTAGAAGCGAGGCATGTTCAGTGCGGTGATGTTCCCGAGGCGGCTTTGTGGCTCCATCACCGCCCGCGTAGTCTCTGCTCACCTCTACCCACCCAGTGTTGTTGTTATCGGCGGCATGGAGGTGAAATTTAGGTTGGCGGGTAAATATGCTGTGTCATTGCATGGAACCATTTCGCACTGGCGGATTTGTGGCGGCCTGAACAGGCGGTTTGGAAGCCTGCCGGGCGTCTTGTTGCCTGTGAGTTGAGAATCGAGGGCTGTCTTAGAGTCATGACGTCAACACCGTTTAGAGTTGCCTATGTTGATCACGCCTGTGATATCGGCGGCGGTGCGCAGGAAGCGCTGCTGGATATCTTGCGATATGCTGACCGGCGAATTGTCCAGCCGGTGCTACTGCATGCTGAAGGCGCACAGTGGCTGCGAGATGTGGACCTGAACACGCTGGAGACGCGTGTCGTCTTCCCGGCTGCAGAGGCGTTTCCCGGTCAGAGTAGAGATGACCTGGGGAGCCTGTGGAGGAGGGCATCGGGAGCTGCTCAGAGCCTGCAACCCGTGAGGCGTATCCGTCGTGCGCTGGCAGAATGCAGGGTAGATATCGTACACACCAACACACTCAAATGCCACATCCTTGGCGGTCTGGCGGCACGGCTGGCCGGCAAACCGCTGATCTGGGATGTCCGCGATATCCTGGAAGCCGGGGCTGCGCGGTCGGTGCTGCTCGCAGTCGCTAAAAGAACGCGCCCTCATGTAGTGGCCATGTCCTCAGCGGTGGCCGACTCACTGGCATCGGCGCGTTGCGAGACTACTGTGGTGCTGGGGGCACGCCCGCTGGACAAGTACTCGCCGGACGCTCCCGACGATCAGTTGAGAGCAGCAATCGGCATCGAGCCGACGGACAAAGTGCTGTCTGTTATCGCCCGCCTGACGCCATGGAAAGGCCACACAACACTGCTTGAAGCGTTCGCATCAGTGTTGCCACAGGAGCCTGCGGCACGACTGCTTGTCATCGGTGACACGGGCTTTTGGGAGAGCGACTATCGCGACACACTGGAGCGGTTGGCCGAGCAGTTGGGGTGTGCTGACGCTGTACGCTGGCTGGGCTTTCGGGAGGACATAACCGAACTGCTCGCTCTGACCGATGTGGTGGTGCTGCCTTCACACAACGAACCTTTCGGCCTGGTGCTTATCGAGGCTATGGCGGCAAATAAGCCGGTGATTGCGACCAACACCGCAGGGCCGCTGGAGATCGTCGCTTCCGGTGCTACCGGACTGCTGGTGGAGCACGGAGACGCCAGGCAGTTGGCTGATGCGATGCTGGAGCTGCTCGGCGACCCCGATAGGGCGCGAACTATGGGGCAAGCGGGGCGCAAACGCGCAGAGAAGCTGTTCGATATCAGCCGCCTGATGCAGCAGCTCTATGGCGTCTACGAAACGGTCACCTCATAAGTTGCAGGCAAAACTTGCCTGTCTGACAGCCGGAGGCAGCCGCGATCTGCAGGCGCACCCACCGTGTCGCCCTGATACCACACACTCTCCGCCCTACATGCTCTCTGGTGCATCAACGCCGAGAATGCCTAGGCAGTTGTGCCTAGGCAGTTGGCGAGCACCTGCCGGGTAGCCCTGACTAGCTCCATGCGCGCGGTGGATGTGGCCTGGTGCTTATCGAGGCTATGGCGGCAAGCAAGCCGGTGATCGCGACCAACACTGCAGGGCCGCTGGGGATCGTCGCTCCCGGTGCTACCGGACTGCTGGTGGAGCACGGAGACGCCAGGCAGTTGGTTGATGCGATGCTGGAGCTGCTCGGCGACCCCGATAGGGCGCGAACTATGGGGCAGGCGGGGCGCAAACGTGCAGAGAAGCTGTTCGATATCAGCCGCCTGATGCAGCAGCTCTATGGCGTCTACGAAACGCTCACCTCATAGTTGCAGGCAAAGCTTGCCTGTCTGACAGTCGGAGTCAGCCGGGGTCTGCAGGTGCACCCACCGTGTCGCCCTGATACCACACGCTCTCCGCTCTACATGCTCTCTGGTGCATCAACGCCGAGAATGCCTAGACAGTTGGCGAGCACCTGCCGGGTAGCCCTGACTAGCTCCATGCGTGCAGTGGATGTGGCCTGGTCGCTGTCATCGAGCACCTGACAGTTGGTGTAGAACTGGTGGAATAGCTGGGTGAGTTCGCGTAGATAGGTGGTCAGTTGATGTGGCGCACGAGTCTGTGCGGCGCTCTCTACCTCATGCGGATAGTCGGCAAGCTTGCTCATCAGTGCCATCTCTGAGGAGTGCACCAGCAGCGATAGGTCTGGCTCCGAGGCGAACGCAAACTCGCGGCTTTCGGCCTGACGGACGATGCTGCATATGCGGGCATGGGCATACTGGACATAGTACACAGGGTTTTCGTCAGACTGCTTTACAGCCAGGTCTAGATCGAAGTCCATGTGCGAGTCGTTGCTGCGCATGAGGAAGAAAAAGCGAGCTGCATCTTTGCCGACTTCCTCGATGAGATCGCGAACCGAGTATATCTGGCCTTTGCGTTTGGCCAGCTCGACTGTCTCCCCACCGCGCACCATGCGCACGTTCTGGTATACGATTATCTCCACTCGCTCCAGGTCGAAGCCACAGGCGGCCAGCACGGCCTGTAGGCGTGGGACGTATCCTGCATGGTCAGGGCCGAAGATGTAGACGACACGATCGAAGCCACGGGCGAATTTGTTCGCAGCATAGGCTGCATCTGCCGCGATGTACGTGGGCCTGCCGTCGCTTCGCACCAGCACCCGATCCTTCTCATCCCCGAACTGTCCGGTGCGCAGCCACACCGCGCCATCTTGACGGTAAGCCATGTCTCTCTCGAGCAGCGAGGAGACTTCTCGGTCGATATCACCCTCATCGTACAGTGACTTTTCGGTGAACCAGACATCGAACTCTATGCCAAAATCGCGGCAGTCGGCCTCTGCCTGCTGGAGTATCTCATCTTCGAACAGGCGGAAGAAATGGTAGGCGGTCTGCTCATCGTCGGGCAGATCGGCGTACTGAGTGCCGACCTGTTCGGTCAGACGCTGACCCATCTCGGTCACATAGTCGCCCTGATAGCCATCTTCGGGAAGAGGCTGGTCCTGCCCGAGGGCCTGCAGATACCGAACCCTAACGGAGCGGCCGAAATTGAGCGCCTGAGTGTTGTAGGGCCCATCGTTTACGTAGTATTCGCGTTCGACCTCGTAGCCGCTAGTCTCCAGAAGCGAGGCCAGGGCGTCACCGAACGGCGCTCCGCGAGCGTTTCCGATGTGTATGGGGCCGACAGGGTTTGCGCTTACGAACTCCACCTGCAGCTTCTGGCCCACACCACGGCTACTCTGCCCGAAACACTCCGTCTCCTCGAGGATTTGCGACAGTGTATCGGTAAACCAGTGATGTGACATGAAGAGGTTGATGAAGCCGGGCCCCGCTACTTCTACTCTGTCTATGGGCAGGTCGCTGCTAGCTAGCCGATCGGCGATCGCCTGAGCCAGTTCACGGGGCTTCATGCCAGCTTGTTTGGCGGTCGTCAGAGCTATATTTGTGGCGAAATCGCCCATATCCCGACTGGGTGGGTGTGACAGCCCCTCTCCGGCGGTTGCAGCTAACTGCTTGCAGGTCTGCTGGTCCAGATCGGTTGTCTGGTCAAGCGCCTGAGAGAGCGCGGCTGTGATGCGTGAGCGTATCATGTTTTTGAGCCTCTCGAGATTGTTGCGGTGATTTCAGTGGGCTATCAGGACCAGCGCGCCTCGGATGCAGCAGCAGTGCGCGCGGGCACGGCAGGCAGTGGCGTAGAGATGGCAGTCTACAGCAGGGCAGATGGGACCTGGCCAGTCATGATTGCTGTTTTCGGCTCAAAAGTCGAGCCACAGGTGCAGGTTGGCATATACATATCCCCAGATCAGTTGCGCGATATACAGGCCCATCAGCATCTGGGGAATCCCGCGGATCCAGAGTGAACGCAGCCACGGGACCTGACGAGTTGGATCCTCCCGCCACCGGTCAAGCAGAGTCTGACCTGCGCGGATGCCGGCCATCAACTGTGCGGGAGTCGGCGTTTTTGTGGTGAAGTGGTTCTGCACAAAGTAGCCGGTATGATAGCGGAAATGCCAGCCCAGAAGCGCTACCAGTATGGCGGCGGTAGGGTGGACGTACCACATCGGATATGCGACCAGGAGAGTGGGGATCAGCCCGAATAGCAGCACTGTGCCGCATCGGGGATGCACTCTTGGCATCTCCACCACGTCTTCGTATCGCAGATGGCCGAAATGTTCGATGGCCGTGACGACCTTGTGTTCGGCAGCATGGTATCCGGACATGGCTGATAGGCGCAGCATGAGTATGAAGTTGACGAATGGGAGTATGGAGATGACGGCCTCCCAGATCTGCAGGCCCTCCTGATCCATCGGTACTGCAAATGATAGCAGCATGCTCGACAGTGGCAGCCCTGTCAACAGTTGGAGTACCCATACCTCCACGTAGGTCAGCGCCATGGCGATTGCGCCCAGGCTGATGATGTAGGCGCCGCCCAGCACGAGGTGAAGACTGTGGGCAGTCCCATATGCTCCGTTAGACAGGTGTACTCCCAACGGCAGTGCAGTGCCCGAAATTCGCCCCGGTCGCGGAGCAGGCGGCCTCATAGGGCGCAGCTCTGAGACCGAAACAGAGTGCGTGCATCCCTCTGACGAATTATCTGAAGATGGTGAGCTTGCGCTGCCATGTGGCATTGTGCTATACTCTAACCCCTCTATGTTACTCTCGAAATTGATCTGGCTGCCCACCGTAGTTTCGTGGAGCGCCAAATACACTGTGTAGACTGTAGCAGATTGTAGTGGTCTGGAAGGGACTTGAATATTGTGGCGAAAGTATGCAGAGTTTGCGGCAAGAAGACATCGACAGGATCCAAGGTTAGCAACTCAATGCGACACACCAAGCGCACTTTTGAGCCGAACTTGCAGCGTATCAGGATACGGCAGCAAGGTGGCGGCGTGAAGCGCACCTGGGTCTGCACCGGCTGCATTCGTGCCAACAAGGTTCAGAAGGCATAGCCTGAACTACTCGTCTACCGAAGACGTAGGAAGACGGCCGGGGTGGTTTACCGGCCGTTTGTGCATGTTGGCAGCAGCCGGTTGTATTAAGCCACGCCGAATTATAGCATAGGCCGCGGAGTGCACGCAACTGACCATGCCACAGCTTGATTGAATCCCAAGGCTACTCTGGCGTGCAGGTGACAGGAGCCTGTCGGGATGCAAATCAGCGCCTGAGCCTTGACCTTCTAGGTCATAGCGTGTGGCGCAACTTCTCCCGGTGACGGAGAGACACATGGGCACGCCCACAGCCTCTATCAGGACCCTCGGATGCAAGCTCAATCAGTATGAGAGCGAGCAGATGAGAGAGCAACTCGAGAGCCTCGGCTACCGCATGGTTGAGTACAACCATGGGGCCGATCTGTGCATAGTCAACAGCTGCACAGTCACCTCACGCACTGACCGGGAAGCACGTCGGCTGGCACGCGGTGCTAAACGTCTGAACTCCGCGGCGTTTGTGGTCATGGCCGGCTGCTATGTGGAGGTGGCGGCTGAAGAACTCTCATCCGTAAAGGAAATCGATCTGCTGCTGAGCAACCAAGACAAGCTGCGGCTTTCTGAATTCGTGCCCCCCGCCGCAAAACATCCACTTCCATCTTCTCCGACTTCCACTCCAGCTCTGATATCCTCGTTTTCAGGACATACTCGTGCTTTCGTGAAGGTGCAGGAGGGCTGTGATGCGGCCTGTACGTACTGCATCATCCCGCGTGCACGTGGCAGCTCTCGAAGCGTGCCTGTCCAGCGGGTGCTGGAACAGTGCCGCGTGCTGGCAGATGCCGGCCATCCGGAGGTAGCTCTCATCGGCACACATCTGGGGCGCTATGGTCAGGATCTGGATGAAGACGTGGACCTGGCCGCCCTGGTCCGCATGATAGCAGAGCTGCCAATCCGCCGCATTCGCCTCAGCTCAATCGAACCTCGCGAAGTGACCACAGACTTGCTGGGCATGATACGCGACGGAGGGCGGGCACTAGAGCGCTGCTCTGCGCTAACCGTCGCGGGCAAACTGTGCCGCCATCTGCATATTCCGCTACAGAGTGGCTGTGATACGGTTCTGGCACGCATGAATCGGCCCTACGATACGGCTTTTTATCGTGACCTGGTCCTTGCTGTACGGCAGGCCAATCCCGACACCTGCATAGGCGCTGATGTCATCGTAGGCTTTCCGGGCGAGACAGATGCGGAGTTTGAGACCACTCGCCGCTTCATCGAGGGTCTGCCGCTAACCTATCTGCATGTTTTTACCTACTCCGAACGACGCGGCACTCCGGCTGCAGATATGCCCGACCAGGTGGATTACGAGGTCCGCAAGTCTCGCAACCACATACTGCGCGCGATTTCCGAGGACAAGCGAGAGCGGTTTGCACAAAGCATGGTAGGCAAGCGGCTGGAGGTTGTGGTGCAACAGCCTGCCGGTGAAGGCAGGGTCATGGCGATAAGCGACAACTATCTGGAGGTTTGTGTTGCAGGGATAGCCGCACGATCAGGCGAACTGTCATGCGTAACAATACAGTCTGCAAAAGGCGCTGTGCTACAAGGCTGTGCCATGCAGTAAATCACACTTCGGGAGAGACAGTCATATGTCGAAGTTGGCTATCAACGGCGGAGAGAAAACCCGCACCCAATCGTGGCCGTCGTGGCCGATTTGGGATCAGTGCGAAATAAACGCCGTCACAGAGGTAATCGAAAGCGGTCACTGGGGACGCTTGTACGCTGGTGAGGCGTCCAGATGCTACCAGCTCGAGGAACAGTTTGCTGCCTATCAGGATGCCAGGTATGGGGTAGCGGTGACTAACGGTACCGCCGCTCTAGAGATCGCCCTCCAGGCAGTAGGTGTGGACATCGGCGACGAAGTGATATTGAGTCCCTACACATTTGTCGCAAGCGCCACCTCAATCCTGCGCCTCAAAGCGGTGCCAGTGTTCGTAGATTGTGAGCCAGATACGCGAAATATCGACCCCGATCTGATCGAGGCGGCTATCACCGACCGCACAAAAGCGATTATGCCAGTCCATTTTGGTGGCCGGGCATGCGATATGCAGCATATCCTCGATATCGCCAGCAGGCATGGTCTGGCAGTGCTGGAAGACGCTGCTCATGGCTGGGGAGCCACCTGGAATGGGCGTAAAGTGGGAGCCATCGGTGACATCGGGACGATAAGCTTTCAGGCCAGCAAGCATATGACTGCCGGTGAAGGCGGTATGGTGCTGACCAACGATGAGGAGTTGGCTGAGAAAGCTTTTTCCTATCATCACATTGGCCGTCTGCCGGGGCGTCCCTTCTACGAGCACCACGAATGCGCGTCCAACTACCGCATGAACGAACTGACTGCGGCAGTATTGCTTTGCCAACTGACACGTCTGGAGGCCCAATCGCAGCGCCGCCACGAAAACGGCCTCTACCTGGACGAAAAGCTGGGTGCTATTCCCGGGTTGAAACCGCTGGGGAGTAAGGACTACATGACACGTATCATCCGGCATTGCCCGGCGATGTTTTACGATGAGGAGGCAGTGGGAGTACCACGCGACAGATTTATCGAAGCGCTGAATGCCGAGGGGATTCCCTGTAGTATCGGTTACCCACATCCGCTGTACCGCAACCCTCTCTTCACAGAGAAGAGGTTCGGTCGTGCAGCCGAAATTGTGGATTATCCTGACTATGGCAGCATGAACCTGCCACACTCCGAGCAGTTGTGCCTGAACCAGGTCTGGATAGCCAACAACGCACTCCTGGCTGAACCCGAGGAGATGGACGATATAGTCGCGGCTTTCGAAAAGGTCATGGCAAACGTCTCCGAATTGGTATAGTCCAGCCTGAAGCGTTGTGGGGATGGCAGATGACAAAAGGCTTCTCCACCGCTAACACAATTGGGCCTGACCGGCTTTCACTCCGGCCAGGCCCGTTTCTCTGGCGAGCGTGCATACACTAATCCCGTAGCCTATTGCTTCATCCACTAATCTTTGGCCACCGCCGCATCAAGTACCAGTATCCAGTATCCAGCATCAGTATCAGATGTCAGTGCCTATGCCTATGCCAGTGTGGCCGTTATCGCTATGGCAGGTGGCAGCAGATGCTTGAGGCACTCGATTGCGCTCTACTGCGACCAGAGCTGGCGTTGCACAGCACTACGCTGCGCGAGATGTTCGTTGCGCGTGGTAACGGTGGGCTTGCGTACCCAGCCCAGATCTTCCAGCCACTGATATGTCTTTCGATAGAAGTGCTCACGATCTGGGACTGATAGATGCCCCGGGGTATCCTGCACGACCATTTGTCTGGGGCCTCCCAGGTGATTGTAGATGGCCAGTATTTGCTGAGTTGTTGCAACCGGGTCCTGCAGGCTCATGCTGACCAGTGTTCTGCTTTTGACCTCGGGAGCGAAGTTGAAAAAGTCGAAGTAGCTGAGCACATAGCGCAACTGTTCGTGACTTATCTGGCCCGCCATCGCCATCTGCTCCACAGGCTGCAACACTACGGACGAATCGGCCGCAATGCCACGTTTGCGAAAATGGAAACCCGGGACTGGCTCGTGTATCGCTATGAACGAAATCAGATCCGGCTCCAGAGCGCCCAGCGCCAAAGCGACGGCACCACCGAGGCCTTCACCGATGATCCCGATTCGCGGTGTGCGGACATCGGGCTGTGACATGAGATATCGTAGCGCCTGTCGAGCAGTGAGCACTGCGTCACGCAGGGGTATCGTCGCTGCATCCGGAGGCCCTTCAGCGATCCAACCGCCGCCGGGCATAGAGGATGGCAGCAGGGTGACATGTAGTGTCACCTTCCCCTCCAGCGCCCCGAGATAGTCATCATCGGCCCACCAGTCGGTGAGATGGAGAATTGGCAGCATCAAATTGGAGCTGGCGCATTCGGTGAGTTCAGTGTGACAGACCGGGCGCAAGCCCGCTGTCAGGGTCGCCAGCGGATCTGTCCCAGCACCAGGTGGAATTGAGGCCAATGCAGACTGATAGGATGACCTGCCCCAGAACTCGTAAAAGTCGTCCTGGCGCGTCAAGTCCGGCACCCAGCGTTGCCATTCTGCTGGCAGAGACCATCCTGCAGAAGCGAAAATCACACAGATAAGCGCACAGCATATGATCCGTTGCATCTCAAGTCGGCTCCTCTTCACATGGGGATGTGCTGACTACACTCCTGCTATCGGAACCAAATGCGCCCTGCCCGGTAAGTGTGCTGTAACCTCGGAGTAAATTGCGCTGTTTCGCCCCACCTGTCAGCGCCGTAGAGATGATGACCGTTACGCGCGTGAAAATAACGCGTAACGGTGCTGCCAGGGAGGAGAGCAACTGGTCGGCAGCGAAACTGACAGCACTGCAACCATCAAAGGTGGTGAGTGACATGAGGATGCTTTGTATCGGAGTCTTGCTGGTACTACTGACCGTGCCCGCCTTCTGCGATGATGTCTATTTCCAGGGTGCCGACAGCACCTGGCACAGCCTTGAAGCATCGCCCCAGGACGGCCGAATTCAGATTCAATTGGATGCGGCGATGATCGCGGCCGGCCAGACGTTTATCGTGCTGGGAAAGCCCGAGTGGATGATCCTTGAAGACGACACACCGCCCCACTTGACGGGGTTGGCAGTAGATGGCCGCTCGATTGAGCTCCAGGAGGGCGACGAGATCGTGTTAGGCGCGATTGATGGCGACAGCGCTCGGGTGGCAATCGGACTGAGTGACGAAAGCAACCCTATCGCTGCCGATGTCTACCTGCAGATAGATGATATTGCAGACGGGCAAGTCAGGCTGGACACTTCCGAGCTTGGCCCGCCGAACAAGAGCGGGGATCTGATTGCAGAGCTGTCCGATCTGCCTATCGGCGGCCATCGGGGAACTCTACGTGTACGCGATCTGTCACCGATGGGCAACTCGGCCACATGGCCGATCAGCTTCAGTGTCATGGGCATTGCTGTGGCCGATGATGGGCAATCCGTTACACTGGCCAACAGCGCCGGTGGCTTCACATTCGAACCCGGATTGAGCCGACAGATTAAGCTGCCGACCGAGCAGCAACTGTACCTCACGGGCACTCTCAAGGGTTGGGTGTATCCGCGGGAGTTGGATGATGTGCAGATAATCGAGGACTCCCCGACACGTAAGACTGTGCTGATCACCAGCACTACTCTGGAAGACAACAAGCGTGAGCCGGTGGAGGGTAGCCCGGCGCGCATCGAATACGAATTGACCGTGCGCTCCGACAGTCCTGCCCTGTTTGTGACCAGTCGGCTGTACAACATAAGTGGCGACACCGCGAAAGGCGATGCCTTCTGGGGATGGCTTGGAGGCGAGTATTTTGCGACCCCGACCGAAAGCAAGATAGAGTGGGAAGGGGTTGCACGTGACACGTATGTAGACGTGGGGAATGTCGGCTGGGTATGGATAGCTCCTCGTAGTGAAGGCCGCCCGGGGCTTGTATGGATGGCAGATGGCAAATTCGTCCAGAGCCGTTTTGATACGATGCTACTACGCTCCTCTGCCCGAGACCTGGCGGTGGATGAGTGCGTAGAGACGAGCTTCGCTATCGCACCGGCAAACACTCCGGAAGATGCGGAGCGGATTTTCCAGGACATCAGAGCCAGCGATTTGTTGCCCGGATTGCCTGTCGAGTGAAAAAATTCAATGTCTGAGAGATAGACGACCTCTCTCTGGGGTATATCACGTCGCGTCGTCCGCCTTGATAGATGATGCCACGCAACGAACGCAGTGGTTGGGCTGCAGTGACAGGCTGGTGCCTCACGACGATTGAGGCGCTGGTCGGGCGTTTCCGGTCTCGGATGCGGGGCTGGGAGGGCATGCCTTCGATGTCCCGAACTACCCCGTTGACCTCACGGCAAGTCGGTGCTCTTGGGGAGAAGATGGGGACGTGGTATCTGGCCAGGAGAGGCTATGAAATTCTTGAAACCAATTGGTGGGCCCCTGGACGCCGTGGTGAACTCGATATCGTCGCATACCGGAACAATACTCTCATCGCAGTTGAAGTCCGGTCATACCTGACAGGCCAGATGCAGCCGATAGACGTTCTGAGCAGCGACAAAAAGCGTCGTCTCGTCCGTCTGCTCAAGCAGTATGCCAAGCTACGCCGGTATCATCACTGCCACTTGCAGGTGGATCTGCTGGCAGTCGAATGGGAAAGACTTGGCAAGGTGACAAATGTCCGGCACATAGAAAAGGTGGCGACCGAGCACGATGGTTGACCGGCCTGCTGCCAACCCGGTCATGTATGGTGCTATTGCCGCTGCAGGTGCTTCTGGTGTACAATGCATTGCAGCCAGGTAGCCGCATCGCGTTCCCATAAGGGAGCGTGTCTTGCCAATCCCCCGACACAAACCTAACACGATGCCTTCGGGCGTCGCAGCGAGGATGGATCAATGCCTGAAGCCATGACCATAACCGAAAAGTTGCTGGCGCGGTCCGCCGGAGTAGACCATGTGAAGCCAGGTGAGTTTGTCACATGCAAGCTTGATTTGGTGCTGGCAAACGATATCACTGCTCCCATCGCTATAGATCAGTTTTACAGCATGGGCGGCAAGCACGTGTTTGACCCGGAAAAAGTTGCTCTGGTGGCCGACCACTCGACTCCCAACAAGGACATCAAGTCGGCACAGATGGTCAAACAGATGCGTGATTTTGCACGCGAACAACAGATGCCTCACTTCTATGACATCGGCTGTGGTGGCATAGAACACATCATCCTGCCGGATTTTGGCCTGGTGCTTCCCGGCGATGTGGTCATCGGCGCAGACAGCCACACCTGCACATACGGTGCACTTGGGGCGTTCTCTACCGGAGTCGGCTCTTCGGAAGCCGGTGCGGCGATGGCTACAGGCGAAATCTGGTTTCGGGTGCCGGCCAGCCTCAAGTTCGTGGTTGACGGAAGCCTGAGCCAGTGGGTCGGCGGAAAGGACATCATCCTCTACACCATCGGTAAGATCGGTGTGGACGGCGCGCGCTATCGAGCCATGGAGTTTGCGGGCTCTACGATTGAGAGCCTCCCGATGGCGGACCGCTTCACCATCTGCAACATGGCCATCGAGGCGGGCGGCAAGAACGGTGTCATCGCCCCTGGTGCGACGGTGGAGGAGTTCGTCAGTTCCCGAGCCAGCCGTCCCTACGAAATGCTGTCCAGCGATGATGGGGCCGAGTATGAAGAGGTCTTCGAGTGGAACGCTGCGGATATCGAGCCGCAAGTGAGCTTTCCACACCTGCCGGAGAATGCCAGAGGTATCTCGGAGGTGGGGGAGATAGTGATAGATCAGGCAGTAGTCGGAGCCTGTACTAACGGCCGCCTGGAGGATTTGCGCTCCGCTGCAGAGGTGCTCAAAGGCCGTCGAGTTGCGCCTTCGGTGCGCTGCATAATCATACCCGGCAGCCAGCAGATCCATCTCGCAGCGGTCCGGGAGGGCATCGTAGAGACCTTCCTCGAGGCCGGCTGTGCTGTGAGTACCCCTACCTGCGGGCCGTGCCTGGGTGGGCACATGGGGGTACTGGCAGCAGGTGAGAAGGCGATAGCTACGACTAACCGCAACTTCGTAGGCCGCATGGGACATCCCGACAGTGAAGTGTATCTGGCTAACCCGGCCATAGCTGCCGCCTCTGCAGTCGCGGGCAAAATCTGCAGTCCTGATGAACTCTAAGGCTGGTGATGATATGAAAGTGACAGGCAAGGCGCACAGATACGGCGATCACGTGGACACCGATGCAATCATACCGGCACGGTATCTGAACACTACAGACCCTGATGAGCTGGCCAGCCACTGCATGGAAGACATAGACGTGGATTTCGTGCGCAAGGTGCAGTCAGGCGACATGATCGTAGCAGGGCGCAACTTCGGTTGTGGCAGCTCACGTGAGCACGCCCCACTGGCCATCAAAGCCGCCGGGGTAAGCTGTGTCATCGCGGCGAGCTATGCACGGATTTTCTATCGCAACGCGCTAAACATAGGCCTTCCGATAGTAGAGCAGCCCGAAGCCGTCGCTGCCATTGCCGATGGCGACGAGTTGGAAGTGGATTTCGCAGGTGGTGTTATCCGCGACCTGACCAGCGGTGCACAGTGGCGGTTTTCAGCGCTCTCCGGGCCTGCCGCAGAGCTGATAGAGGCCGGTGGCTTGGTCAATTTGACTCGCAAGAAGCTCGCATCCCGAGAGTAGAGTATGCTTCCCATCGTCGCTATAGTTGGCAGGACAAATGTAGGCAAATCGGCGCTCTTCAACCGCCTGGTGGGCCGACGGACGGCTGTCGTTGAGGACAAACCGGGCATCACCAGAGATCGCATCTACGCCGAAGCTGAGCTGGACGTTCGCCAGGTGCAGCTGGTGGATACCGGTGGCCTGGTCGGGGCTGAAAACGATGAGCTGATCCTTCAGGTCAGGGCACAGGCGATCACCGCCCTGCAGGGGGCCGATGTGGTCATCTTCATGGTGGATGGCCAGGAAGGTTTGACAAACCTCGATTACGAGGTGGCCGATATCGTGCGTCGGACCGGTAAGCCATATGTACTGACGGCCAACAAGATGGAGAAGCTGTCGGCCGACTCAAGCGATTTTCTTGCTCTCGGCATGGGGCCTCCGATTGACATCTCGGCCATCCACGGTCGCGGATTGATGGAGCTGGTTGAGACTGTAGAAGATATGCTGCCGCCTCCGGAGGAGCTGGAGGCGGCGCCTGATGAGTTGGCCGTAGCTGTCGTGGGGCGGCCAAACGTGGGCAAGAGTGCTTTGGTCAATAGAATAGTCGGCCACGAGCGTGTCATCGTAAGCGACATGCCCGGCACCACTCGCGATGCTATTGATGTAGTCTTCGAGCGCAAAAGGCAACGCTATCGGCTGGTTGACACGGCAGGCTTGCGCAGGCGTTCGCACCGGCAGGATGTCGAGTTCTACTCCGGCCTGCGTACCTTCCAGGCAGTGGCGCGGGCCCATATCGTGCTCGTCATGCTCGATGCACACGAAGGTATCAGTAGACTTGACGCGCGAGTTGCGGGCGAGATCATGGAAGCCGAACGTGCCGCCATCATCGTGGCCAACAAATGGGACCTGGTCGCCAAATCTGCTGAGCCCGATGAGGAATTTCCGGATCTGGATTACGAAAAGACTGAGAGAACGCTGCGCAAAGACTTCGCCAGGATCGTGCGTCACGAGCTGCAGTTTCTCTCCTATGCGCCTATAGCGTACACTTCTGCACTCACCGGCGATGGCATTGGCTCGCTGCTGGCCGATGTCCGACGGGTGCATGAGCAGTTTGTCAAGCGCATCGACACGGGGCCGTTGAATCGGGTGCTTCGGGACGCGGTGGCCGCGCATAGTCCTCCAACTAGAAGAGGGCGCCAGCCCCGACTGTACTATGTGGCGCAGGTGCGAACCGGGCCACCGACATTTGTCATCTTCGTCAACGACCCGGAACTCATCCATTTTTCGTACGAACGCTACGTGAGCAACAAGTTGCGGGAGGCGTTCGGATTCGAGGGCACACCTATCCGCATCCTGTGGCGGGCCCGGCAGCGCCGCGATAGCCCGAGAGAGTGAGCAGCATATGTGGCTGGGCCCGGTAGTCGTAGCCGCCTGCTTTCTGATAGGAGGTTTGCCAGCCGGACTGTTGATAGCTCGGAGCTACGGCATAGCCGACATCCGCCGATATGGTAGCGGTAACATCGGCGCCTCAAACGTTTTGCGCACTGTAGGCGTGAAGCCTGCGCTCGTCGTGTGGCTTGTGGACATCGCCAAGGGGGCCCTGCCCACAGTAGCTGCCGGCATCGTACTCCAGCATGGCGACTGGTGGCATGCTTCCGCGGCTTTTGCAACCGTGGTCGGACACTGTTTTTCACCGTATCTGGGGTTTCGCGGCGGCAGGGGAGTGGCTACGGGGCTTGGTGTCATGATAGCTATCGAATGGCGAGCCGGGCTGCTGGCTTTTGCTATCTGGATCGTACTAACCGCCATCACTCGGTATATATCGCTCAGTTCGGTGCTGGCGGCTCTCTCGTGCAGCCCGCTATACTTGCTGTTTGGCGGTGATTCGAAGCCACTACTGGTGTGTGTGGTATCCATGGGGGTACTGATCACAGTCCGCCACATGCCCAATCTGCGCCGCCTCCTGGCGGGAACTGAACACAAGATTGGCCAGCGGGTGACGTTGCCGCATGGGGCATCTGGACATGAGCAGCCTGACCAGTGATAACAGAAGCCTCATTTGCGCGGTCATCGGCGCCGGAGCCTGGGGTACTACTCTGGCCCTGCTTCTCGGCAGACAGGGATGCCAGGTCCGCCTCTGGGCCAGGCGGCCAGAGATGGTTCGGCAGATACAGCAGACCGGCGAAAACCAGCGCTATCTACCCGACATCCAGTTGCCGGATTCGGTGGCTGCTCATCATAGCCTGGGGGCGACTCTTGAAGGCACCGATGCCGTAGTTATCGCCGTGCCGTCAGTGGGTCTGCGACAGGTAGCGGCGCAGATGACTGCATATCTGCCGGATCAGGCGCTGGTAATCTGTGCTACCAAAGGCATGGAGCGCGGTAGCGGCAAGCGCATGAGTCAGGTACTTGCAGAAGAGTTGCCTGCCTGTCATGCCAGGTCGCTGCTGGCTCTGTCAGGCCCCAACTTGAGCCGCGAGATAGCCGACGGATTGCCCGCAGTCAGCGTGGTTGCAGGTACTGATTTAGCCGCAGCCGAGAAAGCTCAGGCGCTCTTGAGCAGTGACCTCTTCCGGGTTTACACGAATTGTGATATAATCGGAGTCGAGCTTGGGGGGGCACTCAAGAATGTCATCGCCGTCGGGGCCGGAATTAGTGATGGCCTTGGCTATGGTGACAATGCCAAAGCTTCCCTGATTACGCGGGGACTGGCCGAGATTTGCCGTTTCAGTCGTGCCCTGGGTGCCCTACCGGAGACTCTGTGGGGAATCGCCGGTGTTGGCGATCTGATAGCCACTTGTGACAGCAAGCTCAGTCGCAACTGGACCCTCGGCTATCGAGTAGGACAGGGCGAGCCGGTAGGAGACGTGCTTGCGAGCATGCACGATGTGGCCGAAGGCTACTACACTACTCATGCAGCACGCCAGAAGGCCGGCGAAGTGTCAGTGGAGACACCGATAATTCAAGCAGTTGCCGAAATCTTGTATGAACAGGGTGCACCGGCAGAGGTGGCGCGGCGTTTGATGGTCCGTCGTCACCGAAATGAACACGAAGATTGGCATGGCGGCGTGGCTGGTAATACGTAAGATGTTTTGACCTACAAGAAGGAATAGCCGCAAGAGGTGGCGAACTCTAACCATCGCTAGCGGGTGTATGTATCATCCCGGAGGTGCGTGATGGCCGTTACCGCAGGCAAAACCGACATAATAGATGCAGTAGCAGAAAAGACAGGGCTCACCAAAAAGGATGCCCAGAGTGCAGTAGATGCGATGCTTGAGGCCATCGTCGACTCACTCCAGCGGGGAGAGCGAGTGCAACTGACTGGTTTTGGTACCTTCGAGACGCGGGAGCGCAAGGAGCGCAAAGGAAGCAACATCCAGACCGGTGAAGAGATAATCATACCTGCCTCCACGGTACCTGCTTTCAAACCGGGGAAGGCACTTAGAGATGCGGTGAAGTAGCAAGTCTGGGTCGGGGCGTGGCGCAGTTTGGTTAGCGCGTTGGTCTGGGGGACCAAAGGTCGCCGGTTCGAGTCCGGCCGCCCCGACCAATCTAGGCTTGTTTACTGTCCTACAGCGGCCCCCAGGTGGCCGATACAAGCACCAACAGAGGTTCTACAGAGTGAAATGGCCGCCCGATTGCACTATGCGGGCGGCTTTGTCTTATCTGCATCCGTTCGTCGCTCGCAGTCTCGATGACCACTGCCTTCAGGAGAAAACTACACATGAACTCCAAAGCGCTCTTCGATCTGACAGCCAGTCGCTACATGCAGCATGCCAACCCGGGAATTGCCACTCTCACCAGGTTCATGGGCTTGGAAACGGTGGAGCATCGCGCCAAAGGCTGCTATGTCTACGGTCCGGAAGGCGAAGCTTATCTCGACTGCCTGGGAGGGCCGGGCGTGTTCACCATAGGCCATCGCCATCCGGCAGTGGTTGAGGCTATGCATAATCAGTTGGAGTTGATGGCACTGGGCAGCCATATACTGCTGGACCCGGTTATGGCAGAAGCTGCAGAGAAGGTCGCAGCACTCTGCCCGGGTGATATCCAGTATGTTTTCTTCTGCAACAGCGGGGCCGAAGCGGTGGAAGGCGCCCTAAAAGCTGCCCGTATGCACACTGGCCGACCGGACTTCGTGTGCGCTCAGGGGGGCTTTCACGGTAAGACTTTCGGAGCGCTATCGGCATCAGGGCGCGACGTCTACAAAACACCTTTCGAGCCGCTGCTGGCCGGCTTCACTCACGTGCCGTTTGGGGACGAAAGCGCACTTGTCCAGGCTGTAACAGACACCACTGCGGCGGTACTGCTGGAGCCGATACAGTGTGAAAACGGCATCATCATCCCACCGGCCGGATACCTGCAGACGGCCCGCGAGATTTGCGATCGCAATGGTGCTTTGCTGATACTGGACGAGATTCAGACTGGTCTGGGGCGCACCGGCCGCATGTGGGCCTGTGATGAGGAAGAGGTGACGCCTGACATAATCACTCTCGGCAAAGCGCTGGGTGGTGGCATGATGCCTGTCGGCGCATTCGCTGCCAGGCCGGCGGTATGGGATATATTCGAAGAAAACCCATATGTCCATACATCTACTTTTGGCGGCAATCCTCTGGCTTGCAGGGCCGTCGTATCGGCCCTCGAAGTGATCGTGGATGAAGACATAGCTACTCTTTGTGCACGCCGTGGTGAGCATCTACTCGCAGGTATGCAGCAGGTGGCCGCCGAATTTAGTCATGTCATCGCGCAGGTGCGGGGCAAAGGGCTGCTGGTAGGTGTAGAGTTCCCCGATTCAGACATCGCCAATCTGGTGATTGCTGGTTTGATACAGGAGAAAATCCTGACCGCTTTCACTCTGAATCAGCCGAAAGTGGTCCGGCTGGAGCCGCCAGCCGTGATCACGGAAGCTGAGATAGATCGGGTGGTGCAGGTGTTCGCCCAGGCAGCGACTGGTGCGGCGGAGCTGCTGCAACTCTGAAGGAAGGTCACAGCAAACATGCGTGCACCATGGCTTCTGCTGGCGCTGATGGTCACCACGGGGCTATTGCTGACCGGCTGCTCTCGTCGTGCTGAGCAGGAGCTGGCGGAGCCTGTGCCAGTCGCCACACCCTCTCTACCCTCCAGGACGCTGCACGTGTTTTGCTACCACGGTGTAGAAGACAGTCCGTCGAATACCTTTTTTAACCGCACGGAAGATTTCGCTGCCCAAATGCAAGTACTGGCCGACGAGGGCTTCCACTGTATCAACTGTACGCAGTGGGAACAGTACCTGGCAGGCAAACGAGACCTACCCGATAAGCCGGTGCTCCTGACCTTTGACGATGGCAACATCAGCGTCTACGACACAGTCCACCCGATCCTGCAGCGCCACGGTTTTACCGCTACCCTGTTCGTGTACAGCTCCGCAATTGGCAATCAAGGCCATATGAGTTGGGAGCAGCTAAAGGAACTACATAGTCTCGGATACGAGGTTGGCTCGCATACAGTGACCCACGCAAATCTGACCAGACGCGATGAAGATGAGAGGCTTGAGGCCTATCAGGCGCGGATTGTCGAGGAGTTGACTGACTCTAAGACGCAGATTGAGAACGCTATCGGAGAGCCGATCACGGCTCTGGCCTATCCATACGGCAATTATGACGAATTCGTCATGACCGCAGCACGTGACGCGGGATATCGGATCGCCTTCTCCATAGACCGGGGGGCGGCAGATGAGCGCTCTGATGCCTGGCGCCTGCCCCGACAGATGGTGGTTCGTGACAATTCACTTCACACGTTCAAACGCTGGCTAACTCTGGAGCCACTGCATCTGACTGACATTTCGCCACCAGTCGGACAGGTTGCCAGCGATGCCAACGTGGAAATCTGCGCGAAGGTGACAGACGATTCCGTAGTTCTAGATCAGATATCTGTCGAGGGCGGCAAACAGGCAAAGCTCACTACAGATGACCAGACGGGAAATGTAGTCATCAGCACCACTCTATCTGCAGGCGCCAACAACATAAGACTTCAGTACCGGGGGAACCCGCCCCGTGAGACGTCCTGGGTGATGGTACATCGCCCATAGCGCTTACTATACCCACCGCGACTGCGAACAGCGATACTGGCCAGGACAGTGCATAAGCTTCTCAGACGAAAGGGCGCTGAGCGTCGCTGAGCGTCACGACAAGAGTGCGAAGGCGTACATTTTATGCGCCAAGAATCCATAAGGCTGATAAGTCAACGGTCACCGCGAAGTGTGAGACGCCAACGTCAGGCGCAACAGCGCTCGTTTTGCTGCTGCTCGCTGCTGGTCGTGGTGTCACTGTTGCTAGCTTTGATAGCATTTCGGGGTGCTGCTGGCAATTGGCTTAACAGAGCGGAGAAAAGTAAGTCCGATGTTGGTCCGGTGGTGCTATACCCCCTGGAGTTGCACGTAGGTCAGGAGGCTTACTATCGGTATGGTCTGGTGCATCTAACCGCAGATGTGTTGGATCCGCATGGGAGCGTTGTGACTGACCAGGACGATCTGTTAGTCACCGTCATGCGCGATGGCGAGCCGGTCACAACGGTGGGCAACGTGACCAAGGTGCGCTTGAAGTATGACCGCAAGGCCGGGAAATACTCGACATTTTGGCCTGTTCCGTGGAATTGCGAGCCCGGCATGTATGTTGCCGAGGCCCAGCTCGAAGTCGCCAATCCCGACCAGTGGCCCTGGGCGCTGCCGCAGGGCCGTAAGAACGACCAGGATGAAGAGAAGACCGCGATTGAGGGCAAGGCGTGGTGCGTGTCCAGAGTACACTTTCGTGTTGGGGCGGCACCCAGACCCGATTTGCCGGCCGGCACATGTATAGCCACCTGGGAGGCAGATTTCCGACCTGATGGGATCACCAAACCTGAGGGCGGTACCGGTGATTGGAGGACGATGTTCGATTGGTGCGAGTATCTGGGGGCTGATAGTTTCTGGTTCCGCGGAGCAGTTTCGGAGGCCTATCAGGGCACTCTGACCATGGAGCAGCCTTTCAAGGCCTACAACTTGCAGGCGATCCCCAGATTGGGCGCAGAGGCGCATCGTCGAGGACTGAAATTTGGTGTTTGGGCCGTCGCCTATGCCACCTATCCCAAGCAGACCAATCGTAACAAACCCGAATATCAGTACGCGAAAGACATCAGTCGTGGGACTGGCAAGGTATCCGACCTCGAATTCGTGTCCCTGCTGGATGAACAGCGGATTGACCATCTGGCGCGTTTTGTTGCCGACATGGAGGCCCTGCCTGAAGTAGACTATATCGGCTTTGACTATTTCCGAAGCGATCGCGGTGGCTACGAGATGGTGGATCGCTTCACTGATGAGATGCCGGTGCAGCTACCCAGCAACTGGGACGGAATGGATGGCACTCAGCGCATGTTGTATGTGGCCAAGGCAATCGAGGGTGGTGGCTGGCAGAAAAATCCCGACTTTTATGACTGCTGGAACTGGTGGCGCGCCCACATTGGCGCCTCCAACCTGCTGAAAATCCGACAGAAAACGGTAGTGACCAAGCCTCTTTGGATCTTCGTACTGAGCTGGCGTCATGGAGTGCAGCACGGCCAGGATCCGCTCATGCTAACCGATGCCGGTGTGACCATGCTCGCGCCCATGCTGTACCAGGTGCCCGGGCGCAGCCACTTCGACACGATGGTCAGGGACTGGAACCAGTATCTTCGCCCTGACCAGATCAACCTCGCGGTGGGCGATCAGGTGGACTTTTTCTGGCACCAAAAGACTCTCAATCCCGCTGCTCCTGAAGAGCTCTATGACCGAATAGTCAGTGCTCATCGTGACTATGAGCCCGGCGAAGGCACCACCAGAGGGGCATTTTGGCATGATATCAGTCGTGCTGCAGTGGGTGGTTCACGCGGTCCCTATCCGGGCAGCGAATGGGCACTTGCCGGGGCCGCGGCATTCACGACGGTGCGCAACAATTGGGAAGTGTACCCGCTGCGCGCCACGATGCAGCAGATCAAACGAACCGGTGGTTCTCAATTTGTGGCTACTGTTGCAATTGAGAACATCTCTCAAGAACAGATCACAGACATATCAGCACGTATCATGAAGACGCCCAACATCGCCTCAAGCGACCGCGAACAGCGTGTGGTCAAGAGCCTCGGCCCAGGAGAGACCATAACAGTGCCGTTCGAAGGACGCATCACTGCTTCTGCAGGCGACCGGGCAAATCGTTTCATGGTAGCAGTGCGACTTGTCTGGCCTGATGGCGACTACGGTGAGATGTTTCGACGCGATTTGCCACGCCAACAGACCGTCATGGAATACGTCAGTCTGGGATCGGGCGGTTAGAAAGAATGCGATATATAGTTGTCCCGGTATACTGGATATAACCGCTGCGGTCCACAGAGACCTATGTGCTGTTACAATAGCAGCATTGTCGGGATCGATTCGCATGGAGAAAGCTACGATGGAGCGTTGCACAGATGGAGTCTTCAGATTTCACCCGTCCGGGTGCAGGCGAGTTTGACCAGGTAGCCGAGTACTATGACCACCTGATGAAAACGGTCCCGTATCGGCATTGGGTGGACTACGTGGAGAGCCTGCTGCGGCGATGGGAGGCTCGACCCGTGGATGTTCTGGACCTGGCTTGCGGGACTGGGCGAGTGGGTAGTGAGATGGTGCGGCGCGGCTATCAAGTGCGAGGTGCCGACCTGGCCGAGCCGATGGTTCGTGAGTGCATCCGGCAGGAGCCCCCGTTGCCAGCTATGGTATGTGATGCCAGTCGGATTGGGATCGCTGATACGCGACTTGACCTGGTCGTCAGCCTGTATGACAGCCTGAACTACATACTGGTCCCCGAGAAGCTTGCTGCAGCCGTGCGGGAGGCTCATCGCATTCTGCGCTCCGGCGGGCTTTTCATTTTCGATTTGAACACCGAACGGGCGCTGGCGTCGGGCCTGTTCACTCAAGACAACATGCGTAGTGATGATCCCTTGCAGTACACCTGGGAGGCGCACTGGGACCCCAAAAGCCGCATATGCAGGGTGGATATGCTGTATTACTGGAACGGTGATGGTGGGCCGAAGCACTTTCGCGAGACGCACTATCAGAGAGCTTACGACAACTCCGAGGTGCTTTCCATGCTGCGGATGGCCGGTTTCACACGGTTTGAGTCGTATTCGGCATACACCTTTAGAGCAGTCACACCCCTGAGTGATCGGGCCTACTATGTGGCTGTGAAGGAGTGAGGCATGGTGAGAGCACTGAGCTTCGGAGCGCTTGCCGTAGTCGTGCTCCTGATCATCGGCATCGGCTGTGGCAAGGCAGGCCCTGAAACCGTGGCCAAGAGCTTCGTGCATGCCATGCAACAGGGCAACCTGGAGCAGGCTTCGAGTTACTGGGACTATATCACCTATGCTCGTCGAGAAAACCCTGACTGGGACACGTTCGGTACCAGCCAGAAGAACCTGATCACCAAGGAGCTATCAAAACAGCGAGCGAGTGAACTGGAATTCTGGCGCACATATTTTCCCCGTGCGTGTAGGGTTGCAGAAGTCTCTGTCCATGGTGACAGAGCGGTTGCGGCTCTCACAGAGGGGCGGGCCACCGAGATCCATCTGGTCAAGGTTGACGATAACTGGTACGTGGATGGCATCAAGTGAGCCTTCAGAGCTGCGTTTTGCGGGCTGACGCCTTCTGTGAACTCTAGCAAATGGCCGCGGATATCACTGTCGCCGCACGGAAAGCGTTGCGATTTCGTCATAGCATGAAGTGAGTCATGCGCCGATGCCGGTGTGCGGCTTCGAGTACCAGAGCTGTATCGGAATAGAGCTCGGCTAGGGGTTGGCCCACGCCGACCGACGATACTGCTATGAAGAAGAGGAGGGCGTAGACAGCATGGCCGACATCACACTGCCGGTACGGTACTACAGACTGGGCCCCAAAGCTGACGAAGCGTTTGTGGAGGCGGAGTTCCACTTCGCTAACACCGACCTGACCATGCCCGCAGAACAGATGGGTTTGGTGCTCGTGGACTGCTGGAACAACCACCCATACGAAAGCCATCTGCAGCGGACTAGACAGATATGTGAGACAGTGCTGGCACCGATTGCCCAGGCCTGCCGACAGATGGGGATCGCCGTGATACACGCGCCGTCTCCCGGTCAGGCCCGTCTCTACCCGCAGTGGACCAGGTACGCACCTGACTCCGATCTTTTCGGCCCCTCTACACCGGGCCCACAGTGGCCGCCTGCTGACATGCGCAATCGCTGTGGCGACTATGCGCAGTACAGAAAGCCGCAGCACCCCCGGCTGAAACAGTGGCTCGATACCGAACTGCAAAACCGCAGGATCGCCGCGTGCCTGGAGCCGCAGCCGGAAGATTTCGTGATTGCCAGCGGCGAACAGTTGCACCGCCTCTGCCATCATCAGGGCATAATTCACCTGCTGTACGGTGGCTTTGCGGCCAACATGTGTGTACCGGGCAGAGACTATGGCACTCGCGCTATGAACGCCCTCGGCTACAACACCATACTGCTGCGCGATGGCACGACTGCAATAGAAGCCGCTCATACGCTCGACGGCATGTGGCTGACTGAGGCGGCTATTCTCGACATGGAGATGATCATCGGCTTCAGTGCTACGTCAACCGATTTACTAGCCGCTTGCGAGGTCGCCGAAGAAGCCTGATGCGATATGTGAGCCGACACCTACAAAACCTGGAGGGTCACAAGCATGAGCTCTGCTGACAAGACTAAGGTGATTTTCGCCGAGATCAAACCGTGGGAGCGTGACTTACTTCAGCGCGAAACCGAAGCAGCCGGTTGGGATGCCGGTTTCTTCGCAGAGCAGGCTGAGCAGTTGCCCGCAGAGGTCAAGGCTCAGGCACAGGTGCTGTCTTGCTTCATCCGCTCCCAGGTAAGTGCTGAACTGCTTGACCAGATGCCGGAGTTGAAGCTTATCAGCAACCGCTCAACCGGCTATGATCGCATAGATGTCGAGGAGTGCCGGCGGCGTGGAATTGTGGTCTGCAACGTGCCCCAATACGGCGAAAATACGGTGGCTGAACACACCTTCGGCCTGATGTTGTCACTTGCGCGGCACATCTACGCCGCCGTAGACCGTGCGAAGCGTGGCGACCTGTCCATAGAAGGGTTGCTGGGATTCGACCTGTATGGCAAAACGCTCGGGGTGCTTGGAGCCGGCCGCATCGGTCTGCATGTGATACGCATCGGTCGGGCGATGAACATGCGTGTGCTGGCGTATGACGCCAAACCCGAGCCGCTGCTGGCGGAAGTGCTCGGATTTGAGTATGTCGAACTGGATGACCTGCTAAGTCAAGCCGATGTGCTGACTATTCATGTGCCGCTGCTTCCAACAACAAAGCACCTGATAAACAACGAGAAACTGGCGCTCATGAAAAGTTCAGCCATCCTGGTCAATACAGCCCGCGGCGCCATCGTGGACAGTGCTGCTCTGCTGTCAGCCCTGAATGAGGATCGTCTGGCGGGTGCTGCCCTTGATGTACTGGAGGGTGAAGAGGTGATCTCTGAAGACCGTATTCTGCTTGATGCGCCAGACGTGACTACGGAGAGCCTGTCGCTGGTAGTCGACGCCTATAAACTGATGCATCACCCAAAGGTGCTGGTCACCGGCCACATCGGCTTCTACAGCCACGAGGCACTTGCCCGGATTCTGCACACTACGCTCGAAAACATACAGGCATTTTTGAGAGGTGAACCCCAGAACACGGTCTCTTCTCGGAGTTAGCGCTGAGATGTCACGCTGCCGAGGCGGGATAGTTCACGGACAGGCAGTCAGTATATGTAGATCATGTTGCTGGTCACTCCCGCGATACCGTCAACTATCGCCCAGACACTGACGGCGGTGAACTGGCCCAAGACCACGCCCATGAACAGCAGGATTCCTGCTCGATATGCACGATAACCTCCCAGCCGTAGTGTGAGCCACTTGGCCAGCCAGCCGTAGAAGATCGACAGCCACAGGTCGTTTACAGGGGTAGTCGAGCCTACGGCGAACCCCAACGGATGCAGAGGCCATCTCGGCCAGTAGTAGTGCAGAGCAGTTAGCAGCCACATGACGACTCCGCCGACGCCCAGATACGCCATCTTGCTCCAGGACGGCCCCTGCAGATCCTCCATATGGTTCACCGCAAACCGGTACGCTGCCTGCGGGCAGCCGCTGAACAGCCAACTGCTCATCCACACCGCCCCATCGCTGTAGCCAAAGTACAGTGTGACCAGCGTTGAGAGTACTGCACATAGGCCGATGCAGATGGCCAGAATCCACACAAAGCCACGTCTTAGCCCCTCGATCTCGCTCCAGATCTTGGCTGCGTGTGCGAGGAAGGGCATCATGAATACCCTGATATCTGCGCCCCACGAAAATGACGTAGCCAGGCTAGCCAGTCCGGTTGCTCCGACATAACGGCTGCCCAGCACTGTGGCCGCAAATGATTGAGGTACGAGCGCTGCCCGAGACACCGGGACACCGCCCTGGATGGTGGCACGGGTCAGCGCGGTGAAGGTCACAAATGCGGCGAACAGAAACACTACAGCCGTCAGAAGGTTGAGCCCGGCAAGATAGAGCCACACGATCATGATACCGAAGCCGATGATCAGTGAACCCACGATGAGACGGGGCGATATGATGTCATGCTGGTCCCGCGGACCACTTCGGCCTTCCCAGGCAGATCTGAGCAACTCAGATAGAGGCTGCCTGGCGGTGTATATGCCATACACCACCAGCACGATCATCGCTCCCATGGCTTGATTTGACACCGCAGGTGAGCCAGCTCCATAGATTTCTTTTGCACCAAGACTGACACCATACATCCGCATGATCGTATCCTGGAACTGCCCTACGAGCGAGAAAAACCACAGGCTGAATGCCAGGTCCGTGTGGATGAAGTACGTGAAGGCTGTCACGGAGGGATTGGTCCACAGTCGCAGTGCGATGGTTTCGTTCTGGATCGGTACGTTCATGAAAGTACGCAGCTTGAGGGCCGGAAGTGGTGGCCAGTAGTGGGCGAATGCCACATATGAGCTGAGCAGAAATGCGGCTCCGAAACCGATCCACATGAGCGGGCTGCTGAAAATGCTGCCTATACGGCGCTCGGGCGTCACCTCCCGCACCATCTCCAGTGGTAGCTGCATAAGCGGGTACACAAGCTTCTCATGCTCGGCCCACTGGCGGTGGAACAGCAGCGTCACTCCCAGCGTGGCTGCGTACAGGCCGAAGACAAATACACTCCAGGCCAGCAGGGGAGTAATCCATGGGGCCCAGGGAATCGCCTCTCCAGGCGAGAGGCCCTCATAAAACGTGTTCACCGAGTCCTGGTGCTTGACGACCATCCAGTCTGGAAGCCGGTCTATGACTTGCAGTTGCCAGCGATTTTCTGGTGAGGCATAGTACTGCGCTCCACTGATGATGGGGATGAGCTGGCCGATCAGACCCCAGGTGGGGATAGCAGAAGCGATGAGCAGCATCACGAATATGACCAGGAGTTCGGAGCGCTGCAATTGCCAGCGTTTGCGGATGAAGGTCAAAAGCGGATTGAGAGCCGCGACTACCACCGCAAACAGGAAAATCACGCCGAAGGGGATTGCGGTGTTGGCCGGTCGGGTGCCCTGCACCACGTATTCCACGTACGGAAATCCGACGGCTACAATCGCCACGCCTACTACGCCGGCTGCAACACTTCGGATCGAGACGCCAGTGTCTCGTGGGGCATCAGCAGTCGCCTGTAGGCTGGGTCTATCTGCCAAAAGGAACCCCTCGCTATCCTGTGTCGATCATGTATACGCGGTACCCGGCCATTGGTCCGGCAGCGTCAGTGGCTGAAAAGTCAGGCATCAGGCAACACCTGGTGGCTTGCCGTTACAGTCACTGTGTCGGTGCTTTCCACACAAGTAGAGTGGAATCCTCACTTGCTGAGATCAAATGGGCGTTGTCACTGGCAATCGCCAGTGAGCTTATCGCGGCAACGTGGCCGCGTAGCGTGTCAAGTCGCCTGCCGTCCGCATCCCACACGCTGATGGTGCCGTCAGTGCCGCCAGCAAAAATGGTGCTGCCGTCACCGGTACAAGCCAGGCTCGTCACCACACCTCCGTGCTCCATTTCGGCCATAAATTCGCCGGTGGCAAGATCCCATCGCCGTACCATGCCATCACGACTTGCCGATAGAGCCTCGGCCATCCCGCCGCTGAAGGTGACCGCTTCCACCCAGCCCCGATGGTCAGCCAGCACAGCTTTCTGTGTCCCTTCATGCAGGTCCCACAGTCGCACGGTCCCATCGCGCCCCCCGGATAGCAGTAGGGTTCCGTCCCATGAGACAGCTATCGCGAGTACGCCCCCACGATGGCCCTGTACTCCATCCCGGTCAGCCTGGATGACCTTCAGAGAGTCGCTACCCTTCGCGCCCCATATCCGCACTGTGCCATCATCAGCGCTGGTCAGCAGGGCTGGCATGATGTCGCTGGTTGACGCATAGGGCATGTAGACCACTGAGCGGATGTAGCCGAAATGGCCCTTGAGTTCGCGCAATAGTCTGCCGTCGGACGCCGCGAACTCACGTACAACGCCATCTTTGAAGCCTGCCGCGATTTTCTGACCGTCGGGCGAGGCGGCTAAGGCCCAGGCCTCCTGCATGGCCTCATCAATTCGCAACACCTGCTGCCCGTTGAGCATGTCCCACACGCGAATTGTGCTATCTGAGGAGCTACTGAGCACACGACTGTCAGGCATACAAGTGACGGCTCGCACTGCCAACTCATGACGATCCCAGCTCAAGCGCGGACTGCCATCAGTGATACTTCGCTCTACCAGCATGTTGCCCCCTCCGTACGACAACACCCACTGGCGATCTGGGGAAACCAGAATGTAGTTGACATGCCCGGAGTGAGCGAACCATCTGGCCAACACCTCGCCATCCTTTACCAGCCGATTCCATCGGCGAATGGAGCCATCTCGCGACCCGGTCAGCAGTTCGTCAGGGTTGGCTCCATAGGCCACCGAAGTCACGGCATGGCCGTGGTGGCCAGTGAAGGTGTTGAGCAGTTCATAACCTGGTACCACTTGCCATTCAGTGGCTTTGTGGCGGCTGCCGATCAAAAGCCGAGTACTGTCAGATGACAGTACGCTGCTGCGAGTGTGTGTATAGTAGTCGTTGAGCCACTCGTGGAGCAGTTCGCCTGTGCGCAGGTCATAGTGCGCGATTACCGGGTCGGAGCCAGCGGCGCCGTGGATGAATGCTGAGTGGTCGTCGGGCCCATAGATCGCCTGCCGGGCCGAATGCAGTTTGCACTCAATCGCTACTAACTCCTCGGCGGTGTCCAAACGCCATTCTTTGATGGTTGGCGGGGATGCTCCACAGGTCATCACCCTCGTCTGGTCTGCGGAATAGTACACGCTGGCAAGTCTGCGCTGACCAGTCGGCCATTCCTGGATGACTTCCGCCTGCTCCATGTCCCACTCATAGACATTGCCGGAGCTGTCGCAAGCGACCATTTTCTGGCCATCTGTTGTCAGATGGAAGCCGCTGAGCGAACCGGAGCTGATCCTGTGGCGTGCCTGACGGTCGCCTGTACTCATGTCCCATATGTCAATGCCGTTGCCGGAGGCTACGACCACCCGTCCGTCCGGCAGATAGCCCAGATCGCCTACACTGTCGTATCTCAGACGCAGGCTTCCCAACCGCTGTATTGCACCCTCCGGAAGGTCATCTCCAAACAGGTCTGTTGCGGCCTGTGCCGCCACTGTGCCCGTACAGGCCAGTGTGATTGTGATCGCCAGATAGCATAGTCTGTTCACAAGTGATCCCTCCACTGACAGGTGTGATTAGGCCGGTTTCTACACCGTGTGGTGCTATGTGGCTACTTGACTTGCTCCTGTTCATCCGAATGCAGCAGGAAATACCCTGAGTTTGGTACCGACTAAAGCCGCTACACTCGGGAACCATGCGATACATATCCCCGTGCCAAGCGGAACGCCAGTAAGTTACGCGTCATCCAGGACACTCTTTGATGAGTAGCTGTGAGCCTCCTGCAGGACTGGCGACTTGTGACATAGGAAACACGTGTAACTGCCGTCGCCTGTCTACTCTATGACCGTTTTGTCAGTGCCATAGGCGTTGTTGTAGAAGTGGATGTTAGTGCCCTCGTCAGGTGGCCATGGCAGTAGTATTTCTTTTCCCGATGTCTCGAAATCATGGAACCAATTGTTGTGGATCCATGCACCCTGCGAGGGCACACCACGAATGGCCACCGGTCGCCTGGTGCCCATGAAGGTATTGTGGTGTACGTGTATCCAATCGCCGGCGATGTCTGTGCCATCACCGCGGTCACGCCCGCCATGGACGTCTACGTGATGGCTGATGGCTTCGGGGCCGATCCAGTTGTAGGCGAATTCATAGCCCGAGCCGGGACTGCCGCCCGAAGCAACATGGTGACGACCATAATTGAACTGGTTGGCGATGATGCGCACATCACTGGCCGAGACAGACACTGGATAGCCCAACCCCGCCTGCCAGATGTGATGCATACTGTTGTGGTGGATGTAAGCCCCCATAGCATTGGCGCCGACACCTATGCCGCTGGTGTTGAAGTTGTATATCTCGCAGTTGTCCACTTCGCAGGCGTAGTGGCCTATGGACATGAAGCGTGATGAAGTGGCCACCCTGTCGTTGCCTCCATAGGCTCCCTCGAAACGCAATCCGGTTAGCCGAACATGATCTCCACCGGTGGTAAGCATGGTGTTACTCTGGTGCCTGGAGATAAGTAGCGCACCGACAGAACCATCACGCCCCCTGCTGCCGGCCAGCGTCACACCTCCGGGTATGCGGATGGTGCCGGCCCGAGTCAAGTCTATCTCCACTCCGTCGGGCACATAGATGACCTGGTCGGGCTCGACTTGTTTGAGCGCTTCGGTGAGCTCCTCAGCACTGGTGACAGTGTAGTCACCCGAGGTCAGTATGCGGCTGTAGCCCTCACCGCCGCCCACAGGGTCACCGGTGGGATTGGGCTCGTGGCCATACACCTGATCTGCTACGGGATCATCGATTTGCGCAAAACAGATGCTCACGGGCGTCGCCAGCAGGATCCCGGCCATGGCCATGATCAGAACGCGTGCAATCAATCCACTCACCTGCTTTCAGTTCAAAATCGCTGTGCTTTTGTCATCTCTGCAGCACCTGCGCTGTCGAGTTAGTTCTCAGCTGATCAAGTTTTGGCTGGGCCAGTATTCTGACATGCCTGTTGCAGCGGGCTGTCTGGCCTACCTAGCAGTCTCCTCGGAGACGCGCTCAACCCTCATGTTGGAGCCATGCCGAGTGCAGGACGGTGATCTCGTCACACTCCAGCACCGGATAGTCCCGAACCGTGACCGAGTTGGTAGTGGTAGATTCTATCTCGAAGCCGGTGCGTGGGCGCGGCAGCTCCTCGGTCAGCGATCGCGGGCCGTCAGCCAGCAAATACGTCCCGGCAGGAGCCAGATCGGTCGGCAGCGCCTCGGCCAGGGTGAAAGTACGATCCGATACCGAAGTGACGGTGATGGTAGTGCTGGGCTGCGGTAGAGATAGTTCGGTCTGCCCACACCGGAGAGCTGTACCCACCAGCAGATACGCCTGCACCACCTGGTCCTGTGCATCCACTGATACTACGGCAAACTGTGCACTTGCTGTGACCGGTCCGTACGACCGCTCCTCCTGGTCCAGCGAAGAGACTATGTAGTCGGTACGGTCGGCAAAGCGGACCTCCACGGCCATCGCGCCGGTCTCATCGTCGCTGTGCAGAAGGCGGGCCGACAGCACCGGTGAAGCCTCAGTAGTGTACGGCACTATCACCGCAGCGTACTGAGTGGTCAGCGGCATGCCTTCATCGCCGCGCTTTTCAACCAGTATCTGCTGGATGGGCGGCTTGTCCCATTCCGAAGTTACCGCTCGCCTCCAACCCGGCGCATCGGCGATGATGATACGGTCCACCGCGTCTGTGGTGTTGAGCATCAGCAGGTCGAGGTTTACATTTTGTTGCTGCCAGGTGAACGTGGATGGGCTTGTGGGGATGACTGCGCGTGGATTTTCGAGCCAGCGACTCCAGACTGCGGAGAGCTCTGTCGGTTCCGGTGCAGGTTCTGCAGGGTTCAAGTGCACCATTTCGCCGTTGCAGTGGAAGTTGTATTGGTGCGTCTGTCCGCCTGTCACGCGGAAAAAGTCTACCACATAGTGTCCGCCATCCGGCGTTCGGATCATCGCACAGGTGCGCCGGTAGTCATCGCACTGCGGATACACGGCATATCCTGAGGCCTGGATGACCTCCACGCCCGGAGTAGCACCGAACAGCTCGAGGTTGGAGCCGCACTGCATGTTGTTCTGGCGCTGCTCATCCACTACTACCAGATTGTGTGACATCGTGGATGCAGTCCATGCCTGGCCCGGACGATCGTCGGCTGTGCGCTGATTGCTTCCGGAAAAGTAGCCGCGATCAGAGGCTAACTCCTGCCCAAATGCATAGTGGCTGATGCTGAGAATATCGGGCTGGCGGTGGCCGCTACTTATCGTCCAGCGATGTTCGTTGCCGTTGAAAAACAGCGCAGTATCGTTGTCCTGTGAGCTACCACGCAGTACGCCAACATGCCAGCCGGGAAACCATTCGCTTCGCAGGGGCATCTGCTCCTGCTGGCTGGCGACCAGGTCCGGATCGCGATACCATAGCGAATACTCGCTGCCCCAGTCAGACAAACTCCTCCCCCGTATGGCTTCAAGCAAGCCTGCATACGGCCCTCCCAGCCGCGCAGCCAACACTTCTGCATACAGCGGACTGATAGTAGTGTCAAAAAAAGTGTCGCCGATTGTCGGGAGACGGTTGCCCGGGGCAAGCTGGCGCACCATTGCAAGTAGTGCTCGGTTGAAGTGCCCCATCTCGAACGGATTGAAGTCCTCGACGCGTGAACCGTCTTCAGGCTGATAGTCGGGCGGGTCGCTGTATCCATAAAGCAAGTCAGGCAACTCTCGCACGTTTCCGAAGTTATGCTCTGCGTAGCCAGGCGATTCGGAGTAGAAGCCGTCGAAATGGTACCGGTCACTCATCATTTTTCTGAAGCCGTTGAGAGCACGGTGTGTGTGGGCCGGAGCCTGCAAAAGAGCTCCCACGGCAGCGCTAAGTGAGAGTGTCGCCACACCTTTGTTGCTCAGATCATCCCAGCATTCCATATCGTTGCAACCGGAGATGATTAGGTCGTCAAGAATGCGCTGGTGCATTTGCTCGTCATATACCGGAGTCCCGTCCTGATAGCGGGCGTCGCGGGTTAGATCATATGCGACGGTGATACTCAGAAGCGGTCCTGCGTCGCTACCTTTTCCGTGTGTGGCTAGCCTGCCCGCGCCCCAGAAACCGTTGTGCAGTGTTGAGTACTGGCCCGCATCGTCACTATGCTCGTGCAGTCCGTAAGCGTGTCGGACCACGCCGGAAGCGAAACGCCCGCCCCTGGGAGTAGCGGAATCGCCTAGATTGGTCGCCACTTCCGATGGGGGCCAGTCGGCATAACTGCCATCATAGGAGTGATACAGGTAGTTCGGGTACACTTGGGCAAATCGGTTCAGAATCCAGGCGACGCGCTCGGCGTACTCCACCTGCTCTGTCACCGCATACAGCTTGGCAAGGGCAAACGCCTGGCCCCACGCCCATCCGATCTTCCTCATCCGGATGAGGCTGCTCAAGCTGGTCATCTGAGGACGTTGACTGAGCCCCAGCAGCGCATGTTCGCGCCGTTGCTCAGGCGTTGCGTCAGGCCCTAGAGCGCGTTCTGCGGGAAGCTGGTAGTAGGTGAAGCTCTGTCCCATGTGAGGACACTCGAGTATCCCGGTCTCCGGATACTCATCGTTCGGAAAGACAGTCCCACAGCGGCTACATTTCACTTGATCCGGGGAGGCGATGCTCCACCCGAAGAGACCGGTTTCTCCCTCAAGCGACTTGACACCCACACATGCCGGGCAGTTCTGGCCGTAAGTAGTCCCTGGAGTGAGGTCTGGGATCAGGGCCACGAAGAAGTCTCGGTCCTGTTTCATTGCGAACTCTGTGCCACGCTCCCAGGAGGCGACAATGCTGCGGGCCCATCCGTGGCGTAGTGCGTTTTCGCGGGCGTTTTCGATGTCTGTGGGCTTGTACAGCGTGCGGGGCTGGGCGATCAGTGGACTGCATGAAAGGATGAGGGTTACTGCTAGCAGGCAAAGCGAGAATCTCGCTATGGCGGCTTGCCATTTCACTGATAGACGCATCATACTCACCTCGTAGGAAAACGTAGATGCCTGCATGTGAAATTGAACGTCAAGTGGGCGGTATGCACGCTGGTTTGCGCATCCCGGCCTCTGTACTGTCCAGCCGCGTCTGTAGTTTTGCCATGCTGCAGTGACAGACCTTCATGCCATCCGAAAAAAGGTATGTCTCTTATGGTCGGTGTATAGCCGCGATTTACAGCCGGTCCTGACGAAAGCCCCATGGGCATGGGGGTGGACTTTCACTCAGACGACCAGCCACCGCCAGTGCTAATCAGAAAAGTCGGTCGCTTGCTCGCCGCTATCACTCCAGTTCGATACGATAGCGATAGTAGTCTCCTATCTGCCACTGGTCCATGCCCAGTTCTGCCAGACGGGTGACGTACAACACCAACTCGCCAGTAAGCCTGTCCTGGTAGCAGCGGAAGTTCGACAGCAGCAGGTCTGGCGAGTCGTTGCTGTTTTTCTCG